>JBALWS010000034.1:0-36271 GCA_036960405.1 Halopseudomonas sp.
AAACCAGCCTTCGACTTCACCGTCGATGGAGATGCCGTTGTCGTCGTAGAACGCGATCAGCTTGCCTAGACCCAGCGTGCCTGCCAGCGAGCAGACTTCGTGCGAGATCCCTTCCATCATGCAGCCGTCGCCGAGGAAGGTGTAAGTGTAGTGATCAACGATCTCGTGACCGTTGCGGTTGAATTGACCCGCCAGGGTCTTTTCCGCTACCGCCATACCGACCGCATTGGCGATACCTTGGCCCAGTGGGCCGGTGGTGGTTTCGATGCCGGGGGCATAACCGTATTCAGGGTGTCCTGCCGTTTTGCTGTGTAACTGACGGAAGTTTTTCAGGTCATCGATGCTCAGCTCGTAACCGGAGAGGTGTAGCAACGAGTACAGCAACATCGAGCCGTGTCCGTTGGAAAGCACGAAGCGATCACGGTTGATCCAATCTGGATTGGCAGGGTTGTGCTGCAGGTAGTCGTTCCACAGTACTTCGGCGATATCGGCCATGCCCATAGGCGCACCGGGGTGACCGGATTTGGCTTGCTGGACGGCGTCCATGCTCAGGGCACGAATCGCGTTGGCTAGGTCTCTGCGGGATAGCATGAGGAAAACTCCTGGCGTGAGCGGATTAGGGATCGTCTTGTAAGAAGTCCCATGAGTTCAAAAGAACAGGTTAAAAAATAGGTGCGTATTCTCTCGCACTAGCCCGATAGCTTCAAATTTCTATCGCAAATAAATGTGTATTTCGTGACTAATTTTGATCGAAAAGGCCCCTGGTGCGATGAAATCGGTCTTAAATGACGCCATAGGATGTGCGGCGTGCTGAGAATAGCGCTATCATAGCCGCCCCACTCTGGAGCCTCATCTCTGCCTGTTATTATTTGGCGTTCTATTTGATAGCGACGGCTCCCAGCTTGGTAATTAAGTCACTGTGTTAACGACGCACTGAATGATGCGCGTAACGCATTCAATTATTAAGGAAAAATCATGAGTAATTACTCCATCTTCACCTCTGAATCTGTCTCTGAAGGCCATCCCGATAAGATGGCGGATCAGATTTCTGATGCGATTCTTGATGCCATTCTGACCGACGACCCCCACTCACGTGTTGCGGTTGAGACCATGGTTAAGACCGGCATGGCGGTCGTCGCCGGTGAAGTGCGTACCTCTACCTATGTCGATCTGGAAGATATCGTCCGCCAGGTGATTCTTGATATCGGTTACACCAGTTCCGATGTTGGTTTTGACGGCGCCTCCTGTGCGGTGATCAACGCCATCGGTAAGCAATCGGTGGATATCGCCGTCGGGGTCGACGAGGCTAACGACAAAGATCTCGGTGCTGGCGATCAGGGGCTGATGTTTGGTTACGCCACCAACGAGACCGACGTGCTGATGCCCGCGCCGATCTTCTATGCGCATCGACTGGTTGAGCGACAAGCCCAACTGCGTAAGAAAGGCATCTTGCCTTGGTTGCGTCCAGATGCGAAATCGCAGGTCACGCTGCGCTATGAAAATGGCAAGCCGGTGGCGGTCGATGCGGTAGTGCTGTCGACTCAACATGCTCCCGGTATTGCCCAGGTCGATATCCGTGAAGCGGTGATGGAAGAGATCATCCAACACGTGTTGCCGACCGAGTGGCTGCACAAAGATACCCAGTTTCATATCAACCCTACCGGCCAGTTTATCATCGGTGGCCCGATGGGCGATTGCGGCCTGACCGGACGCAAGATCATCGTTGATACCTACGGCGGCATGGCACACCACGGTGGTGGTGCATTCTCCGGTAAGGATCCATCCAAGGTGGATCGCTCGGCGGCTTATGCCGGTCGTTACGTGGCCAAGAACATCGTTGCGGCAGGGCTGGCTGATCGTTGCGAGATTCAGATCTCCTACGCCATTGGTGTGGCGGAGCCGACCTCGATCAGTGTGAACAGCTTTGGCACCGGCATGCTCGACGATGACAAGATCGCGGCTCTGGTGCGCGAGCACTTCGACCTGCGTCCGCGCGGTTTGATCGAGATGTTGGATCTGAAGCGTCCGATCTATCGCGCTACTGCCGCTTACGGTCACTTTGGCCGCGAAGAGCCTAACTTCACCTGGGAACGTACCGATAAGGCCGAAGCGCTGCGTCAGGCCGCCGGTCTGTAACCCGGTCTCTCCTCCCTATGCGTATTCCTCGCGTCTATGAACCTCAGCCCCTGATCGAAGGGGCTGAACTTTCTCTCAACGACAGTGCGGTCCAGCATCTGGGTCGGGCGTTGCGAATGCGCCCGGGTGACTTAGTGTCGCTGTTTGACGGGGCAGGCAGCGAGCATCAAGCCGAGTTGCTCGAGCTGAGCAAGCGTTCGGTGCGGGTGCGAGTGGGTCGTGCCCTTGATCACTCCTGTGAATCCGGCCTTGTAGTAGAGCTAGGCCAAGTGATGTCGCGGGGTGAACGGATGGACTACGTGATTCAGAAGGCGACTGAGCTGGGGGTGACGCGGATCGTGCCCCTATTCAGCGAGCGTTGCGAAGTCAGACTGAATAATGAGCGCCAAGGTAAGCGGCTACTGCATTGGCAGCAGGTTGCGATCAGTGCCTGCGAGCAGTGCGGTCGTAGTCGGGTGCCGGAAATCATAGCGCCGCAACCGTTGTCGCAGTGGTTGGGTCAGTGCCAGAGGGAATTAAAACTGGTGCTGCACCCCGACGCAGACACTGCGCTATCGCAGCGTACAACCCCGGCTTCGGTAGGGCTGCTGATCGGGCCTGAAGGTGGCCTGAGCGATGCCGAGATCGATCAAGCTGTTGCTGCGGGTTTTGAGTCGATGCAGCTAGGTCCTCGCGTGCTGCGCACCGAGACGGCCCCGGTGGCGGCACTCTCGGTTCTGCAATATCTGTGGGGTGACCTGTCCTAGCAGGTTGTTGAAGACCTACCGGCGTTGTTGATACTTCGTTAAAAACAGCCTAAAAATGCTCATTTATTGCACATCAACTGCGCTTTTTCGGTCATTTTTGCCAAGCCTTGGCGGCTCTTCGCTACCACTTTTCAACCGCCTGCTAGCTGCAGCGAGTGAGTCTCCGAAAATTACTTCTTGTCCGCTGCTCGATAGCTTTTGTGGCAGCCTTTACAGCTCTTTCCTAGCGCTACGAACTTAGGTTTCATCGTATCCAGGCCTTGGCCTGCCACCTCGACTAGTCCCTCTGTGGCGCGGCCAAAGGCTTGCGCTTTTTCGCCAATTTTCGAATCGGCCTGCCAGATTTTCGGCAGTGCTTTGGTCTTCAGGTCTGGGTTATCGTTACCGGTGCCGGGGATCCACATCGCCTTGTTGTTCATCATCGAGGCTAATTTGAGGTTGTTAGCAGCGGCCTCGGCCTGGGCGGCATCGTAGGGGGCTTTGCCTTTGATCATCGCTGCCAGAATACCGATATTGAAGGCACTGACCTGCATATAGCCCTGCCGAGCCTTGACCGCCTTCTCCATCGGGCTCATCGTCGCTGCCATGATAGGGGCGGCGATGCTGCTGGTTAGGGCGATAGCGCAAGCGAGTTGTGTAATCCGTGACATGGTTATGTCTCCTCAAACGCGGCTTCGATTGAAGCGGCATGACTGTATTGAAACGCATTAATATAGCCGCTAACGCGTAGCTATGGAGTGATTAACACCGCCGTGGCGAGATTATTCCATCTTTTTGTTGAGTCGATGATGCAGCGTTCCCCGTCATCCCAACCGGCTGTATTTCGTGCCAGCTCTGTTACTATTGCGACATGTTAATTTTTTGCGGCCAAGGAGCTGTTTAATGAGTATTAAGCTGGGCGTGGTCATGGACCCGATCGATGCGATCAACTACAAGAAAGACAGCACTCTGGCGATGCTTTGGGCAGCTCAAGACCGTGGTTGGGAGCTGTTCTATCTGGAGCAGTCCGGGCTCTATTTAAAAGATGGTGTGTCGATGGGAACGATGGCGCCATTGAGCGTTAAGCGCGACCCTGAAGATTGGTTTAAGCGCGGTGAATACCAGCAACTACCGCTGACCGAGTTAGATGTGGTGATGATGCGTAAGGATCCGCCATTTGATAACGAGTTTCTCTACAGCACTTATCTGTTAGAGCAAGCTGAGCGCGAAGGGGTGATGGTGGTGAACCGTCCGCAGAGCCTGCGTGATTGTAATGAAAAACTGTTCGCGACCCAGTTTCCACAGTGTTGCCCTGCGGTCCTGGTCAGTCGCGACCAAACACTATTAAAGGCGTTTCATGCCGAGCATCAGGATGTGATCTATAAACCACTCGATGGCATGGGCGGCGCGTCGATTTTCCGCGCTAAGGCCGATGACCCGAATGTCAGTGTGATTCTGGAAACCCTGACCGGGCATGGCACCGAGCAGATTATGGCGCAGCGTTTTATTCCTGAAATTGTCGACGGCGATAAGCGCATTCTGTTAATCGATGGCGAACCGGTCGATTACGCATTAGCCCGCATCCCATCGCAGGGCGAGACACGCGGTAACTTGGCGGCGGGCGGTACCGGTGTCGGCAGGCCGTTGAGCGATCGTGATCGCTGGATCTGTGAGCAGGTTAAATCGGTCATTAAGGAGAAGGGTCTGCTGTTTGTCGGCTTGGATGTGATTGGCGATTACCTTACCGAGATCAATGTCACCAGCCCAACTTGTATCCGCGAGCTTAACGACCAGTTTGGATTGGATATCGCGGGTCAGTTAATGGATGCCATCGCGGCGCGGTTAGCCGCCTGAGACGGCCCGGACCTGTATGAGTCAGACGCTCCCAAATCCATCCCAAATCAGCTCGGTTGACCGCTTTGGTTTTACTCTGTTTGTCGCGATAGCCGTGCATGCGCTGCTGATCTTGGGGTTGGCGTTTGATGCGGACAAACCCGCTCCTATCGCGACAACGCTGGAGGTTACGCTGTCTCAGTTTAAAAGCGAGATAGCGCCTGAAGATGCCGATTTTATTGCCCAGCATAATCAGGTGGGCAGTGGTGAACAGCAGCAGAAAACATTACCGACTACGCGAGAGGTGGCGCCGTTTCAAAACAACGAAGCCGCACAGGTCGCACCGGGTATTCAGCCCAGTCAGCTCGAGCTGATTCAACCCCCGCAGCCCACCGCAGAGCTGGTTAAGCAGCCGCAGGAGCAAGCCGACGCCCAGCAGGTGGCTGCCGAGCAGCCCGAACAGATAACCACTACGGCTGAGAGCGAGCGCCAGGTGGCGAATCAGGCCCCTGAAGAGCTGGCCGCCGCTACCCCTTCCGCAACCGGAATGAGTTCCTCGCTGCTGGCGCGGAGCCTAGAGATCGCCAGTCTTGAAGCCAAACTGGATAGTTTTCGCCAGGAACGTGCGCGCGCGCCAAGGGTACGGCGGTTAACTTCGGCGTCGACACGGGAGTCATTCGATGCCCAATACCTCGATAGTTGGCGGCGTAAGGTTGAGCGTGTCGGCAACCTTAATTACCCCGAGCAGGCAAGGCGGCGAGAGCTCTACGGCAACCTGCGTTTGCTGGTGGTGTTGCGTCCCGATGGCAGCCTGGAGCGGGTCGATGTACTGAAGTCGTCGGGCCACAAGCTGCTCGACGATGCTGCCAAGCGAATTGTACGGCTAGCTGCGCCCTACGCCGCGTTCCCTCCCGAGTTGCGCAAGCACGCGGATCGGGTCGAGATTATCCGCACCTGGAAATTTGAGCGCTCCCGGATGGGGATCAATAGTTAGGTCTCCGACCTGTGACCAGCCTCGATCATGATTAACCTGTCGCAATGACTATCTTTGCCGCACGTTTGGCTATATTTTAATCAGTGTGAACGTGTTGATCTGAATGTTTGGAGGTGAAGTATGACTGTCTCACTCAATCCTAATGGCCCCGCTGTACCCCCACCTCGAGAAAGCCAGGGCGTTAATCGTGCTGAGGCCGGTGCCCCCAAAGAGCTGTCTATCCGAGAGCAGGTTAAACAGAGCGCCAATGCGGCCATCATGCAGGCCAATCAGCAGGTTAGTTTGCAAGCAGGCAATGAACCCTTAGCGTTGCTGTATACCGCTGCGATCGATGCGATTAACGAAAAATTGGCGCCTAGCTTAGGTGAAAACGCGCTGCAGCGCGGGCTTGATGAGGGGCTGGACGTATCGCCTGAGGCCACTGCAGAACGGATCGTTAGCCTGACGACTGGGCTGTTTTCCCGCTATCAGGATAGTAATCCCGAGCTGGACTTTTCGGCCCAGGTCGAGCGTTTCGTTGAGGTGATCTCCGGAGGGATCGAACAGGGTTTTAACGAGGCTCGGGATATACTCGATGGGCTCAATGTTCTTGAAGGGGATATTGCTGCCAACATCGACACGACTTACGAACTAGTCCAGCAGGGTCTTCAGGCTTTTGTTGATCAAATGCTGGGACTTGATAGCGGCCCTGACAGCGAGCAAGCAACCGAAGCCTGATCAGGCTCCGGGGATATAGCCTCGCTGGGTAGTGCCGCTGGCGATCATCCGCGATAAGTAGCCCAATTTGTTGGCATCTTGATCGATAATATCGACGGTTACGGTAACCAGCTCGCAATCGATGCTGCTATCGTTGGCTTGCAGGGTGCGTACAAAAGCGTTGATTCGCGCTACTTCGTTGGATGCACCGGTTTGTTGCTCCAGATCGACCACAACCGTTTCTAGTATTGAAGGTAGACCTTCGCTGACCTTACAAATTAACACCAGCTGCTTCAGGCTAAGCGCCTTGATCAGGCATTGGTTGGCCTGGTCGCCAAAGCGAAGCTGAGCGCTGCCTTTGGTGGCGATCGGTTTGCTGGCTTTTGCCGGGGCCTTTTGAGCGGCAGGCTTTGCTACAGCAGCGCTTTTAGCCGCAGGTTTCTGATTAATCCGAGATGCCGTGAGCGCATTGATCGAACCATCGCCTACGCGGCCAGTTCCCGAATTGGTACTTTCGTTTAAATCCTGCAAATTATGGTGTTTACTCATCACCTTGGTGACTTTGGCAATCAGCCCATCGCTCGAAAAGGGCTTACCAATATAATCACTAACGCCCGCTTGAATGGCCTCCACAACATTGGCTTTGTCGCCGCGGCTGGTAACCATCACGAAAGGAACGCGGGACTGTTTTTCTTGCCGAATCCAGTTGAGTAATTCAATGCCCGACATCTCGGGCATCTCCCAGTCGCACAGAACCAGATCATAATCTACTTTCTCTAGCAGAAGCTGGGCTTTACGGCCGTTTATTGCGTCCTCAACTTGCATCGCAGGGAACCTGGAGCGCAGCGTCTTGCGTACCATTTCGCGAATAAACGCCGCGTCATCGACGACCAATACTTTCAACTTTGCCATTCTCATCCCTTTAACCAGCTACTGCGGGTAAGAATACCCGAGCCGGATCACTCTCTCTAGTGCCCCACCCATCTTTATAACAGGGCGCGGTCTGTTATAACAGAGACTGAATATTTTTACGGTAGCGATTTGGCGAGCCTAGGGATAGGTTTTTATGATTCTGAATGCCGATTCACGGGTTGCTTGCTTGAGTCTGCCCGCTACTCGGTTGATACTTGCGTTATGACCGAGTCTTTAGCCGATATCAATTTGTGCGACCACTTTCTGCTTTCGATGCCCCATCTACGCGATGGTAATTTCGAGCAGACCCTGACCTATATTTGCGAGCATAGCGACCAGGGGGCGATGGGACTGGTGATAAACCGGCCGATGGAGCTGTCATTCCAGCAAATTTTACACTCCCTTGATCTGGATATAGACCCGGTTCATGACGCGTCGCGCTCGATCTATGCGGGCGGTCCGGTTCAGGTAGAACGCGGTTTTATTTTGCATAGTCCGACCGAGCAGAGCTGGAGTTCGAGTTACGCCATCAACGAGCAGCTGAACTTGACCACGTCGGTGGATATATTGCGTGCCATCGCCGAAGGTCAAGGACCGAAGGATTTCCTGATTACATTAGGCTATGCAGGTTGGGGTGCGGGGCAGCTAGAGCAGGAGATACTGCACAATAGTTGGTTAAGTTGTCCGGCTGATTTGGATATACTGTTCGCCACCGAACCGCACCAACGGCTCGAAGCCGCCGCCACCAAGTTGGGGGTCAATCTTGACCTGCTGACTTCGCAGAGTGGCCACGCCTGATATAGCGGCAATTGTCTTGACCAGTTATCTGTTAATTATAGCGAGCGCAACCTTTGATATTGGCCTTCGATTTTGGAACGACCCGCTTCGGAGTGGCTGTTGGGCAAGCGATCACCGCCACGGCAACTCCGCTTAAGCCTATAGCAGCCAAGGACGGAGTGCCCGATTGGAACCGAATTGAGGCGTTGATCAATGAGTGGCAACCCCAGGCCGTGGTGGTGGGATTACCGCTGAATATGGATGGCAGTTTGTGCGAGATGTCATACCGGGCGCGCAAATTCGCCAACCGTCTGCATGCCCTTTATGGCTTCCCCAGTTATTTGATGGATGAACGGCTTACCAGCCATGAAGCCAAGGGCTATCATCTTGCCGCTGGCGGTAAGGCCGACTTCAAACAGAACTCGATGGACGGGCTGGCTGCTCAGTTGATTTTGGAGAGCTGGTTTCGTGAACCGATTCATCGTTCCAGCTTAGATAAATTAAAGGACGCTTAGGAGCTCCTGCATGCCCGAAACGATCAAAGTAGAACAGTTGTTGCAGACCATGACTGCCCAACTGAAACAACAGTTGGCTGAGCAGGGCATCGACAACCCGATGCTGGTAGGCATTCGCACCGGTGGTGTTTGGTTGGCCGAGCGTGTGCGGGAGTTGTTAGGGCTTAGCGATCCGATCGGGGTGCTGGATATCAGCTTCTACCGTGACGACTTTACCCGCATCGGACTGAACCCCAAAGTGCAGCCTTCGGCACTGCCTGTGGTGACCGAGGGGCGGGATATTGTTTTGATCGACGATGTGCTGATGAGCGGCCGGACCGTCAGGGCGGCGCTTAACGAACTGTTCGATTATGGTCGGCCGGCATCGGTATTGCTGATGACGCTGTTGGACCTGCAAGCCAGAGAGTTGCCGATACAGGCCGATATTGTTGGCCAGTCGTTGCCGCTCGAACCGGGCCAACAGGTAAAACTGTCGGGTCCAGAGCCGCTGGCGTTGCAGTTGTTGCAAGCAGGCGACTAGCCTTAGATCCCCTATTAATGTTTTTAACCTTTAATCGACTTGGAAACAGTTGCGATGAACCCAAACCGTGACAGCCTCCAGCTGCAACTTAACGCGCAGGGCCAGCTACGTCATTTTTTGACCACCGAAGGGCTCAATCGCGAGCTGCTGACCGATATCCTCAATACTGCCGACTCGTTCGTCGATATGGGGGCGCAATCGGTTAAGAAGGTGCCGCTGCTACGGGGTAAAACCGTAGTGAACCTGTTTTTTGAGAACAGCACCCGAACCCGGAGCACTTTCGAACTGGCCGCCAAGCGTTTGTCGGCGGATGTATTGAACCTGGATATCGCCACTTCAGCGACGACTAAGGGCGAAACGCTGCGTGACACGCTGTGGAATTTGGAGGCGATGCAGAGCGATATGTTCGTGGTGCGTCACCCCAATAGCGGTGCGGCGCACTTTATTGCCCAGCACGTCACCCCCAATGTGGCGATCATCAACGCCGGTGATGGCCGTCATGCTCACCCGACCCAAGCGATGTTGGATATGTTGACGATTCGCCGCCATAAAGGTGACTTTAGAGAGTTGCGGGTGGCGATCGTCGGTGACACCTTGCACTCGCGGGTGGCTCGATCACAGATCCATGCGCTCAAGACTCTGGGGGCTGCCGAGGTGCGGATCATCTCGCCTAAGACGTTATTGCCTCGAGATGTCGACAGCCTTGGGGTGAAGGTGTACAGCGATCTTGGCCAAGGGCTTAAAGACGTGGATGTAGTGATTATGCTGCGGTTGCAGCTTGAGCGGATGAACAGTGCCTTCTTGCCGTCACAGGGGGAGTTCTACAAGCTTTACGGTTTGACTCGCGAGCGTTTAGCGGTGGCCAACCCTGGCGCGATAGTGATGCATCCGGGACCGATTAACCGCGGCGTTGAGATCGAGTCGGAAGTCGCCGATGGTGCCCAGTCATTGATCCTTAAACAGGTTGGCTATGGCATCGCGACCCGGATGGCGGTGATGTCGATGGCCATGAGTGGTCAACAAGTTGGCTCCGAACTCTCTTCTCTGACCCCTTAATTGAACAGCTAGGCGGCGTGTAACGATGAACATTCATATTCAAGCTGGCCGGTTGATCGACCCGGCCAATAAGATCGACGGACAGTTCGATCTGTATCTGCAACAGGGCCAAGTGGCTGCTGTAGGTGAGGCTCCGGATGGTTTTATTGCCGAGCAGGTGATCGATGCTTGCGGACAAGTGGTGTGCCCCGGGTTGATCGACCTGCAGGCGTTTTTGCGTGAGCCAGGGCAGACCCAGAAAGGCAGTATTGCCAGCGAAGGTGCTGCCGCTGCTGCCGGTGGGGTTACCACGCTGTGCTGCTCGCCGGTGACCCAACCGGTGCTGGATACTCCTGCGGTGGCGCGGTTGGTTCAGGACCGTGCTGCGGAGGCGGGTAATGTGCGGGTGTTGCCGCTGGCGGCACTGACCAAGGGACTCGAAGGCGAGCAGCTCAGCAATATGGTGTCGCTAAAAGAGGCTGGCTGTGTCGGTTTCAGCAATGCCGGTTTTGGGGTGGCAAGCTCCCAAACGTTGCTACGATGCCTGGAATATGCCGCCACCCATGATCTGTTGGTGTTTGTTCGACCCAATGAGCCGATATTAGGCAGCGGTTGTGCTCACGATGGCGCGATGGCGATGCGGCTGGGCCTGGAGGGCATCCCCGAGGTGGCCGAAACGCTGGAGGTGTCGCGTTATCTGCTGCTGGCTGAGCAGGCGGGTGTGCGATTGCACTTCGGTCAACTGTCGTGTGAGCGCTCTATTCAGATGGTTGAACAGGCTCGTGATCGCGGTCAGCAGGTCAGCGCCGATGTGGCGGTTCATCAGCTGTTGCTCGATGATTCCTTCTTGGAGGGGTTTGACGGTCGCTTTCATCTGCTGCCGCCACTGCGCTCAGAAGGAGACCGAGCCGGGCTGCGGGCGGCGTTAGTGCGTGGTGGTATTGGCGCATTGAGCTCGGATCATCAACCGCATGAGGCCGCCGCCAAGGCCGCACCGTTCAGTGTTACCGAGCCGGGTATGATCGGTTTGCAAACGCTGCTGGCGTTAGGGCTGAAACTGGTTGATCAAGAGCTGCTGTCGTTGCCGCAACTGATCGGTATTGTTACCGCCGAACCGGCTAAAATCCTCGGTGTTGAGCTGGGGCAACTGGCAGTAGGGGCGGTGGCGGATATCTGCATTTTTGATCCCGACCAGAGCTGGAAGCTGGATTCGCACAGTAACCGTTCGCAGGGTAGCAACACGCCTTACTGGAATCAGCCGTTGACGGGTCAGGTCAGCCATACGTTGTTAGCGGGTGAGCTGGTGTATCAGCTCTGAGTGAATCAGGAAATAAAAAAAGGCCTCGTATGAGGCCTTTTTTTATTGTGCTAAACCATGCGCGTTAGCGGTCGTTGAGGAAGTCATCCTCCTCCTGCAGGAAAAACATATCGCCATCATCGGAGCTGGTTATTTGCTCCTGCAGTTGTGGATTGGATTCGGCCGATAGTTTGATCATCAGGCGTAGATCGTTGGCCGAATCGGCATGAGCCAGTGCTTCTTCGTAGGACACCATGCCCTCTTCGAATAGTTTGAACAGCGCCAGGTCGAAGGTTTGCATGCCGATATTGGTCGACTTCTTCATCAGCTCTTTGATTTCGTGCACTGCACCTTTACGGATCAGGTCGGCGCACAAGGGTGAGTTGATCAGCACTTCGATGGCTGCGATCCGCCCTTTGCCGTCGGCTTGCGGCAGCAGTTGCTGCGCCACGATGGCCTTCATGTTCAACGACAGGTCCATCCACATCTGGTCGTGATGCTCGGGAGGGAAGAAGCTGATGATCCGGTCCAATGCTTGGTTGGCATTGTTGGCGTGCAGGGTGGCGAGGCAGAGGTGGCCGGTTTCGGCGAATTGCAGCCCGTAGCCCATGGTTTCCTTGCTGCGGATCTCCCCCATCAGGATCACATCCGGAGCCTGGCGCAGGGTGTTTTTCAATGCTACTTCAAAACTGGGGGTGTCGATGCCGACTTCGCGCTGGGTAATTATGCATTTTTTGTGATCGTGGATAAATTCGATTGGATCCTCGATACAGATGATATGACCCTTGGTGTTTTCGTTGCGGTAGTCGATCATCGACGCCAGCGAGGTGGTTTTACCGGTGCTGGTGCCACCAACAAACAGGATCAAGCCGCGCTTTGACATCGCCAGATCCTTGATCACTGATGGCAGCTGCAGTTCGTCCATGCTGGGGATTTCGTTCTTGATCCGGCGCAGTACCATACCTGGCGAGTTACGTTGAAAGAACGCACTGACCCGGAAACGACCGATACCCGGTGCGCTGATGGCGTAGTTACACTCGTGGGTGGCTTCGAATTCGGATTGCTGAGCATCATTCATGGTGCTGTAGGTCAGCGACCGTGCTTGACGGGCGGTCAGCGGGTCACGGGTCAGCGGCTTGACGGAACCATCGACCTTAACGCTGGGTCGGGCTCCGGCTGTAACAAACAGGTCGGAAGCATCCCTTTCTACCATGACTTTCAGAAGCTGTGTAAAGTCCACACATTCACCTTAACTGACTTGAGTTGTTGATCGCTTGTTAACCCTAGCAGGCGGTTAAAAGTTTTGCGGCATTTTGGCTTTTTCGCGCGCGGCTTCGCGTGAAATCAGTCCTTTTTGTAGCATGTTTTGCAGGCATTGATCCATCGTCTGCATGCCGTGAGCGGCACCGGTCTGAATGGCCGAATACATCTGCGCCACCTTGTCTTCGCGAATCAGGTTACGAATCGCAGGGGTTCCCGCCATGATTTCGTGGGCAGCGATTCGGCCGCCTTTAGGCTTCTTCAGCAGGGTCTGCGAGATAACCCCTTCCAGTGACTCCGATAGCATCGAACGAACCATCGCTTTTTCATCACTGGGGAATACATCGATGATACGGTCGATGGTCTTGGCGGCTGAGGTAGTGTGTAGGGTACCGAATACCAAGTGACCGGTTTCGGCTGCGGTCAGTGCCAAGCGGATCGTTTCTAGGTCCCGCATCTCACCGACCAGAATAATATCGGGGTCCTCACGTAGCGCCGAACGGAGTGCTTCGGAGAAGCCTAACGTATCGCGATGCACCTCGCGTTGGTTGACCAGGCATTTTTTGCTTTGGTGAACAAATTCGATCGGGTCTTCGATGGTGAGGATGTGGTCGTTGCGGGTGTCGTTAACGTAATCCACCATCGCGGCCAGGGTGGTACTCTTGCCCGAACCGGTCGGGCCGGTGACTAGCACCAAGCCACGCGGCTTGTCAGACAAGTCCTGAAACACCTTACCCATGCCGAGGGTTTCCATCGAGAGGATATCGGTGGGGATGGTCCGGAATACCGCACCGGCGCCGCGGTTCTGGTTAAAGGCGTTGACCCGGAAACGAGCCAAACCAGGAATCTCGAACGAAAAGTCGGTCTCGTAGAACTCTTCAAAGTCCTTACGCTGCTTGTCGTTCATGATCTCGTAGACCAGAGAATGAACCTGCTTGTGGTCCAGCGATGGCATTTTGATTCGTCGAACATCGCCGTCGACGCGAATCATGGGAGGAACGCCGGCTGAGATGTGAAGGTCGGACGCGTTTTGTTGAACGCTGAACGTTAACAGTTCGGTGATATCCATGGCAGACTCTGGACCCTTATATGTCAATCAAATAAAGTGAGTTCCTTTGCAGCAGCCATTATTACCGAAAGAAAAGCCGATGAGTAGCATTGCCGACAACATTACCACCACTTTAACGCGCATTCGTGATGCAGAGCAGGTAGCCGGGCGCAGCAGCGAAAGCGTGACGCTATTGGCGGTCAGTAAAACCAAACCGGTGGCCTTGCTGCGTGAGGCCTATGCTGCCGGCCAGCGCCATTTTGGCGAAAACTACCTGCAGGATGCGCTGCCAAAGATAGAACAATTGGCCGAGTTGGATATCTGCTGGCACTTTATCGGTCCGTTGCAATCAAATAAAAGCCGTTCGGTTGCCGAGTATTTTGACTGGTTCCATAGTTTGGACCGGCTTAAAATTGCCCAGCGCCTGAGCGAGCAACGCCCGCAGGAACGCGCGCCGCTAAATGTTTGTATTCAGATAAATATCAGCGCCGAGGCCAGTAAATCAGGTGTGCTGCCGGAACAGGCGGCGGAGCTGGTTCAGCAGGTGCAGCAGCTCCCCCGATTGCGCTTGTGTGGCTTGATGGCGATTCCATCGGCTAGCCTGGATGATGCCGGTCAGCGGCAGGCGTTTGCGCAGATGCGTGAACTATTTAAACAGTTAAAGCCGTTGGCGCCGCAAATGGATACCCTCTCGATGGGGATGAGTGGCGATTTGGAGGTCGCGGTCGCAGAGGGCTCTACCTTAGTGAGGATCGGTACGGCGATATTTGGTGCCCGTGACTACTCTCTCGGGTCGGCCCGGGTAACGATTAAACACGACGATCAACAACAAGGATTAACAGGTGAGTCATACAGAAAACAGTAACGACTATCCGGTGCTCGCCTTTATTGGCGCGGGAAATATGGCGCAGGCCATTATAGGCGGGCTGCTGGCGAAAGGTTACCCGGCAGAGCGTATTTGGGGCACTGGACGAGACCAGCTAAAGCTCGATGCGTTGCATCAGCGCCTGGGAATTCGGGTCAGCACGGATAACCTTGAAGTGGCTCGTAACGCACAGGTGCTGGTGCTGGCGGTTAAGCCGCAGATGATGCAAGCGGTGGCGCGTTGTTTGGTCGAAGTCGTACAGCGGTCGCAGCCGTTGGTGATATCCGTGGCCGCGGGCATACCGGTCGCTAGCCTTGATCAGTGGCTGGGTGGAGGGGTTTCGCTGGTGCGTTGTATGCCCAACACCCCGTCGCTGGTTCAGTGTGGCGCTAGTGGCTTGTTTGCCAATGCCAGTGTAACCGCCATACAGCGGACCCAGACGGAGCAGATATTAAGTGCGGTGGGGATCGCCCTGTGGGTCGAGAGCGAGGATTTGATCGACGCGGTGATTGCGGTGTCTGGCAGTGGCCCGGCGTACTATTTCATGATGATGGAATCGATGATCGCGGCCGGCGAAGCGCAGGGATTGAGTCGTCAAGTCAGTACTCAGTTGACTCTGCAGACGGCACTGGGCGCGGCTAAAATGGCTTTGGCTAGCGATGTCGATCCCGCCGAGTTGCGCCGTCGGGTGACCTCCCCTAACGGAACCACTGAGCAAGCAGTGTTACGTTTCCAGCAGGGTGGCTTACCCGAGTTGGTCGCCGACGCAATGACCGCCTGCGCCGATAGGGGTCGGGCCATGGCCGAGGAGCTTGGCAACAATTAAGCTTTGCGATGATGGGTGCTAACGCTGGCAATGGACCGGCTGGCCCCCTATGATAAAACTCACTAACATCCTGTTGTCAGTCAATAACTTCCGACAATAGAAAATGACTCAACCAAAGAGATCGATTGATGGGCGCTGAAACCTTATCTTTGATTATTCGTACACTCGGCGAGTGCTTTGCCTTGATCGTGGTGTTGCGGTTTTTATTACAGTTGGCGCATGCCGATTTTTACAACCCTATCTCGCAAGCGGTGGCAAAGTTTACCCAACTGCCGTTAGCGCCGTTTCAAAAACTGATCCCCAAACTGGCAGGGCACGACTTTTCTGCGTTGGTGTTGGCGTTCCTGGTGAAACTGGCGACGCTTGTAATACTGCTATTGATAAATAGCCGTGGCGTTGAGCCTGTTGGGGTGCTGCTGGTGACATTCATCAGCCTGCTGAGTATGATTTTGGATGTCTATTTCTATGCAGTGATCGCATCGGTGATCATTAGCTGGATCGCTCCCAATAGCTACCATCCCGCACCGCAACTGATCAGCCAGCTAACCGAACCGCTGTTTAAACTGGCTCGCAGGGTGGTACCGCCAATTGGCGGTCTAGACCTGTCGCCGATTTTAATTTTTTTGGTGATACAAGTGGTTCAGTTGCAACTGCAACGGTTTCTCCACTGATACCGGCCGAGCCAATGCTCGGTTGATTAAATTCTTGGCGAAGTCGTTTGGTGTAGCAAAACGCGATGTCGAAATTATCGGTGGTGAGTGAGGGAGCCTGCGAATAAGTCCCAGTTGAATTTTGGCCTTCAGCTTGGTTCGCAATCCAGGCGCAGTTTTGCAGTAATGTCTAGACCTTGTAAAAAGCAGAAACACTTTGGACTTATTTGCAGGCTCCCTAGGCCGTAGTAAACGAGTATGCATACGCCAGCCAGCCAAAATCCTGATATGATCCGCCAGCTCAATAGTCACTCATGAAACGCCTTTAATGACCATCGGATAGCCTGATGCCAGAACAGATCCCTGCCGATTCGGTCGGTTTGGTACAACCCCAGACACTGCAGTTTGATCAGCCGTTGCCGCTACGCAGCGGTCGGACGCTGCCGCAATATCAGCTGGTGATAGAAACTTATGGGGAGCTGAACGCCGAACGTAGTAATGCCGTACTAATCTGCCATGCGTTGAGTGGTCACCACCATGTAGCGGGTTATCACAGCATGGACGACAAAAAGCCCGGCTGGTGGGATTCGGCCATAGGCCCCGGTAAGGCGATCGATACCAATCGATTCTTCGTGGTCGCGCTGAATAATTTAGGCGGCTGTCACGGCAGTACTGGGCCGCAGAGTATGAACCCAGAAACCGCCAAAGAGTACGGTCCCGACTTCCCTATCATGGCGGTACGTGATTGGGTCAAGAGTCAGGCTCGGTTGGCTGACCGGCTGAGAATTGAGCAGTGGGCCGCGGTCGTTGGCGGTAGTTTGGGGGGGATGCAGGCACTGCGCTGGTCGATTGATTATCCCGACCGTTTGCGACACTGCCTGGTCATCGCAGCGGCTCCCAAGTTGACCGCCCAGAATATTGCCTTTAACGAGGTGGCGCGTCAGGCGATCAGCAAAGACCCTGAGTTTCATGGCGGTCGTTATAAAGATCACGGAACACTGCCGCGGCGGGGATTGATATTAGCCAGGATGCTGGGGCATATCACTTACCTGTCTGACGATTCAATGCGGGAAAAGTTTGGCCGCGAGCTGCGTAGCGGCAAACTCAGTTTTCAATACGATGCTGATTTTCAGGTGGAGAGTTATTTGCGCTATCAGGGCGAAAGCTTTTCCGAAGCTTTTGACGCCAATAGCTACCTGCTGATGACCAAAGCGTTGGATTATTTTGATCCGTCGGTCGATTTCGGCGGTGATTTAGTCGCCACCCTGGCTGCCGCCCAGTGTCAGTTTATGGTGATGTCTTTTACCACCGACTGGCGTTTCGCGCCGCAGCGGTCGCGTGAGATGGTTGATGCGTTGGTCGCGGCGGGTAAGTCAGTTAGCTACGCCGAGATCGAGTCAGAGCATGGCCATGATGCTTTTTTAATTCCGATCCCTCGATACATGGATCTGTTTGGACGTTATATGAACCGTGTTGCGGCCGATATCGGTTTGCCTGCGTTGCCGCCGGAGGCGTCATAATGCGTGCGGATCTGCAGATCATTCAAGCTTGGATCAAAACCAAGACCCGGGTGTTGGACTTGGGGTGTGGCGGCGGAGAACTGTTGGCGTTTCTTAAGCGTGATAAGCAGGTGCACGGCTACGGCATGGAGATTAATCCCGACGATATCGCGACATGCATCGATAACGGGATCAATGTCATCGAACAGGATCTGGACCAAGGGCTGAGCAGCTTCCAGGATAAAAGCTTTGATGTGGTGATTATGACCCAGGCGTTGCAGGCGGTTGATCGCCCGGACCTGGTGCTCGATGAGATGTTGCGAGTGGGTAAAGAGACCATCGTTACCTTCCCCAATTTTGGTCATTGGCGAGCCCGTTTCTATCTGGCGCTAAAGGGCAAAATGCCGGTATCGAAGTTTCTTCCCTATACTTGGTACAACACTCCCAATATCCATTTCTGTACGTTCAAGGATTTTGAGGCGTTATGCCGCCAGAAGAATATTCACATCATTAAGCGGACGGTTGTGAACAGTAAACACCTGGATCACTGGGTTACCAATCTGTGGCCCAATATGCTGGGTGAGATAGCGATCTACCATGTGACCACATAGCGGTTGTTAGGAAGGGTTAATGGACCGGTATCGCGTTGACGGTCTGATCTGATTTTGAGTTATTACCAAGGAGGCGATCATGCGCCCATCTGTATGCTCGTTGGCGTTAAGCCTAATGGCTGTATTATTTTCCGCTTCGGCCAATGCCGAACGTTTTAAGGCGTTCGACAATTATGAAGTTCATTACAATGCATTTAACAGCAGTTTTTTGCCCCCGGAAGTGGCTCAGGTTTACTCGATTCAGCGCAGCAGGGTGCGCGGCTTGGTCAATGTTGCCGTGTTGGATAGCAGCAACAAAAACAAGCCGGTTACCGCGCAGGTCAGCGGTGAGATTCGAAATCTTATTGGTCAGACTCAGCCGCTGACATTCAAACAGATTCGTGAAGGCGAAGCGGTTTATTACATTACCGAGTTTCGCTTTACCGACGATGAAATTCTCAATTTTGAACTGCAAGTACAGCCCGACCCTAATAAGCCAGCTTACTCCGTTGAATTCAAACAACACTTTTACGCCGACTAGCCCTCGGCTCGATATAGCGGTAACCGATGCAACAGATTGTTTTGGCCAGTGGTAATGCTGGCAAGCTTAGAGAGTTTAACCAGGTCTTAGCCGAGCTGGATTTTCAGGTACTGCCGCAGTCGCAGTTTGACGTTGGCGAGGTAGATGAGACCGGACTGACCTTTGTCGAGAATGCGATTCTGAAAGCTCGCCATGTTAGCCAAGTATCCGGCCTGCCAGCGCTGGCCGATGACTCAGGACTGGAGGTAGATTTTTTAAACGGTGCCCCCGGGATCTATTCGGCCCGTTTCTCAGGCGCAGGTGCGACCGATGCGCGCAATAATACCAAGTTGCTGGAGCTGTTGGCCGGGGTCCCCGAGGATCAGCGTACGGCTCGCTTTCAGTGTCTGATGGTCTATCTGCGCCACCCTGAAGATCCGACTCCGCTGATCTGCCAGGGGACTTGGGAAGGGCGTATTCTTGAGGCGCCGCAAGGGGATAACGGCTTCGGTTATGACCCGTTGTTTTGGGTGCCTGAGTGCCAATCGAGTTCGGCACAGTTGCCGCCAGAGCAGAAGAACAGGCTCAGCCACCGCGGCCAAGCGGTAGCGCAGTTTGTTCGGCAGCTACAACAGCGTCAGGCATAGCCTTGCCACCCATTCCATCACCACTCAAGTTACCGCCGCTGAGCCTGTATGTGCATGTGCCTTGGTGCGTGCGCAAATGCCCCTATTGTGATTTTAATTCGCACGCGCAATCCGCTGAACTGCCCGAAACGGCCTATCGGCAGGCGCTGCTCGATGACTTAGAGGCCGAGCTGACGCTGGCACAAGGGCGCTCCCTGCAGTCGATCTTTATAGGCGGTGGCACACCAAGCCTGATGAGCGCTGAGTTTTACCAACAGTTGTTGCCCGCGATCGCCGAGCGGATCTCCTTTGCCGCGGATATCGAAATCACCATGGAGGCCAACCCGGGTACCTTCGAGCAAGCCCGCTTTGCCGGGTTTGCCGAAGCCGGCATCAACCGCTTGTCGTTGGGGGTGCAAAGCTTTGACGATCGTAGCTTGCAGGCGTTGGGGCGAATTCACAGCGGCCAGGACGCAGCAGCGGCGATAACCCAGGCGCAGCAGATCGGTTTTGAGCGGATCAACCTCGACCTGATGCACGGCCTGCCGGGGCAGACACCCGAGATGGCGTTGGCTGACCTACAGCAGGGCTTGGCGCTCGGGACCTCGCATCTGTCCTGGTACCAGCTTACCATCGAGCCCAACACCGAATTTCATAGCCGTCCGCCTAAGCTGCCTGAAGACGAACAGCTGTGGGCGATCCAAGATCAAGGCCAGGCATTGTTAGCTCAATCCGGCTTCGAGCAATACGAGATATCCGGCTATAGCCGGGTAGGTCAGCAGTGTCGGCACAATCTGAACTACTGGCGTTTTGGCGATTACATCGGTATTGGGGCGGGTGCTCACGGAAAGTTGACCGATCTGGATCATGGCCTACTGATTCGACGCTGGAAGCAGCGCCAGCCCAAAGCTTATCTCACTGGAGCTAGTCAGACTCAGCAGCGAGTGGTCACCGCCGACGAGTTGCCGCTGGAGTTTATGATGAATGTATTACGACTCAATCAGGGCGTGGAGGTAGGACTGTTCGAAGCCACCACGGGTCTGGCGTTGGCGCAGATTCAACCACAGTTGGACCAGGCTCGTCGGCTCGGATTGCTGGACGCCTCTGACGCAGGGTTGATACCAACGCTGCAGGGGCGGCGCTTTCTTAATGACCTGCTCGAACTGTTTGTCTAGGGAACCTGCGAACAAGTCCCAGAATCACTTTGGACTTATTCGCAGGTCCCCTTTCTGCGGTAGTTTCTCGTTACTTGAAGACGGTTTTATCTATGTTTGATCAGTTTTTGTGGCTCCCTTTCTTATTGGCGATCACCGCGCTAACCCTGACCCCCGGCGTGGATACGCTGTTGGTGATGCGTAACGCGGCGCGTGGTGGTCATCGCGATGGGCTACTGACCAGCTTAGGAATCTGCTTGGGACTGTTCGTCCACGCCTCGATTTCGGCCGCCGGACTTTCGGTGATTCTGCTCGGCTCGGCGGAACTGTTTACTTTGCTCAAACTGGCCGGTGCCGCCTACCTGATCTGGCTCGGCGCGCAGAGTTTACGCTCTGCCTTACGGCGTAGAGGATTGCAGATGGAGACTCCGGTAGCGGTTGATTCGGTGGCTGCGTTGACCTCATTGCGCGAGGGCCTGTTATCGAATGTCCTCAACCCTAAGCCGATCATCTTTTACATGGCCTTTCTGCCACAGTTTATCGACCCGAGTTATTCGGCGCTGCCGCAGGCGTTGATGATGGCTGCGATCCATTTTTCGATTGGCATGTTGTGGCAGGGAGCGTTGGTGCTGATGGTTGGACGGGCCAGGTTGTTGTTGCAGCAGCCGCGGGTGGCTCAGATCATGGACAGTGTTACCGGGGTTTTGTTGGTGGGGTTTGGTGCAAAACTAGCCGCCTCTTCGAGAGTTTGATCAATCAATAATAGTATTTGATTGATCAATATAAATTTTTTGTTCGCTAGGGTTCCAGCGCTATTCGGAAGCCGATGATGGCGCTGGGCGACAGTGCGTCGTTACGGTTACGGTTTGTCGAGCGCAGTTTGTCTGCTTCGATTGACCATGAGCCACCACGGAGAACCCGGTTGTTGCAATCACCGGAGGTCCAAGCGGATCCATCAGTCGGGGCTCCCTGATAAGAGGGACTCCAGCAGTCCTGTAACCATTCTCTGACGTTGCCACTCATATCCATCAAGCCCCACGCATTGGGCTCTTTTTCGCCAACGGGCTGGCTGGTTTCGTCACTATTGTCGATGTACCAGGCTAGATCGTCGATCTCACCCTTTCCGCAATAGTTATCGTGCTGTCCTGCTGCGGTACAGGCGTATTCCCACTCTGCTTCGCTAGGAAGGCGGTAGCGCTTGCCTGTCTGGGTACTTAGTTTTTCGGCCATCTCGGCAGCTTTTCGCCAGCTGATACGCTCGACTGGGTAGTTGTCGCCCTCTTCGTCAAATTTAGAGGGGTTGCTACCCATTACCTGCAGATATTGGGCTTGGGTGACTTCGGTCTGGCCTAGCCATAGCCCCTGTTCTAAACAGACCTGGTGCTCGGGCTGTTCGTCAGCATTACCTTGGCTGCTACCCATATTAAAGCAACCACTCGGGATGTAGACGAAGGTGATGCCCGATTCCGAGTCCAGCTTGGTGCTACCCGCCTGTGGCGCTGCCCAGCTCAATACAGGTAACAACAGCGCTAGGCAGAGAAGGTTGGGTGTTCGCATCGTGTGCTCCTATCGAGGGGCTCAAGCGTGTCATTGACATGCCACTGGCATCAACATCTATTAACGGGCGGGTTGTCCGGTTGATCTTAAGTGCTTTTGATTGCTGATTTTGTTGGAAATCCACACCGGTTGCAATCTTGCTCATCGTGGCTGAAAGGTCCGAATCCGTGGTACCACCTCGCTGAGGCAGCGAACTTCTATATCTGGCGGCTGCGGTGTCTGCCATGTGATGCCTGAAAAGTTAACCCATAGCGTATGCAGACCGCACTGCTGCGCACCGAGGATATCGTGCTCGGGATGATCGCCGATATGGATCACCTGCTCGGCGGAAACGTCGGCCCGCTCCAGCATCTGCTCAAACATCAGCGGATGCGGTTTGGCTTTGCCTACCTGGTCGGCGTTAAGGGCGAACTCAAACAGCGGGCCTAGCCCGACTCGGTCGATATCGGCATTACCGTTACTTAAGGCTATCAGGCGATAGTGAGTACTTAGTTCGGTGAGCATCTGCTGAGCATGTTGGAATAACTCGACTCGGTTGCGGGCGCGGATAAAGACTTCGAAAGCGGCTTGGGTCAACCGCTCCGCTTCGCTAGTCTCGTAACCGCTCTGGGTTAGCCCGTGCAGCAGCACCGCCAAGCGTATCGCGGTGACGCTATGGCCGATGTCGGGCTGCTGTTGGAGTACGGTTCGACGTAGGCTAGCAAAATCCTCCAACTGATAGCGCTGGGTAAATGCTGGGGCATGAGCCTGCAGCCAGTGATAGAGATCCAGGTTGGCTTGTACGATAACTGGATCAACGGCCCACAGGGTGTCATCCAGATCAAAGCTGATCACTGTTATTGTCATGGTCTTTTCTTCTTGGCTCGTGGATGAGCGTTATCGTAGACCTCGGCCAGATGTTGGAAATCGAGGTGGGTGTAGATCTGGGTGGTGGAGATGTCGGCATGACCGAGCAGCTCTTGCACCGCACGCAGGTCGCCGCTCGATTCCAGCATATGACTGGCGAAGGAGTGTCGTAGCCGGTGTGGGTGAAGCTTACCTTGAGTGCCGCTTGCCAGTCCCCAACGTTTGAGCCTGAGCTGGACGCTGCGAGGGCTTAACCGGGTGCCTCGTTGGCTGATAAACAGCGCGGTTTGGTCTGGATCGGCCATCTGATCGCGGATCTCCAGCCATCGGTCGATCGCCTGCAGCGCCTTGCTGCCGATCGGTAATTGGCGTGTTTTGCGGCCTTTACCGGTGACGCGAAGGCTGGCGTCTCGCAGATCGAGATCATTGATATCTAAACTGACCAGTTCGGCTAAGCGTAATCCGGAAGAGTAAAACAGCTCGAGCATCGCTAGGTCGCGCAGTTCGAGAGGCTCGCGAGAGGGCTGATTTAGCAGCTCGTTGAGTTGGTCGACATCGAGAGGTTTGGGTAATTTTTGAGCACTTTTGGGCGCGTTGACTGCCAGTGCCGGGTTGTCTTGGGCTCGGCCTTCGCGAATCAGGTAGCGGAAAAAACTGCGGTAGGCCGACAGTTTGCGTTGCAGTGATTTTCCCGACAGTCCCCGGCTATGCTGCTGGGCGACATAGCGCCTGAGTAGCCGGGTATCGAGGTCGATCCAGACGCTCAGCTTCTGCTCGCTAGCGAAGGTGGACAGCTGGTCGAGGTCTCGCCGGTAGTTGCTGAGGGTGTGGCTCGATAGCATTCGCTCACCCGCCAAATGGTCGATAAAGTCATCGATCCAATCGACCAGTGAGCTCATCGCTTATTCCGGGCTGTGATCGTTGAGTAGTCGGCACAGAACCCGGCTCAATACTTCGCCAACATAGTTGAGAAATAGGGTGCCCATGCTGCTGTGGAAGTAGTTAGCCTCGAAGCTGCCGATGGCCAGTAGCCCCAGAGTATTGCCTTTGACCAGCGGTACCACCGCAGCGGACAGCACTTTGTCGGCACGGTCATCGAATAGAAATACGCGTTGCCGCTCGTTCAGGTTGCCGCACAGTGCCCAGTCGGTTTCTATCAGTTCGGCGATCTGCGACTCGGCGACTTGCAGCGACACTGACTTGAGGTTGCCACCGGCGTTGTCGAGGGTTTGATCGAGCAGTACCAAGCGGGTCATATCGCCGTTGAAGTCCTGGCAAAGCCCCTCCTCGATCGCATCGGTGAGCTGATCAAGTGTTTCTGACTCAAGTAAGCTAAGCACTAAGCGCTTGGTTTTTTCGAACTGCAGATCGTTGTAGCGGGCGGCATCAAGCAGGTCGTGCAGTTGGCTGCGCATCTCCTTGTTCTGCTCACGGAGCATTTCGGTTTGACGCTCAACCAACGATATGGCACTACCACGCTGGTGTGGAATGCGTAAGGTGTTCAACAGCGATTGGTGCCGAGCAAAAAACTCGGGATGAGTTTCCAGATGCTCCACAACCATCTGTTCTGTATCGGATTTTTGAGACGTCATGGCTGGGCCTGGCTTGGTTTTATTCATGCTACTGCGTTGTCTCCATGGCAGGAATTCAAAGTTGAATCCGTCCCTCATAAACAGTGGTGGCTGATCCATTCATGATTACAGAAGTTCCGTCACCTTTCCAACTGATATCGATTTTTCCACCGGAAAGGTTCGCCGTCACCTGATGATCAAGTAATCCAAGGCGCTGACCGGCTACAACCGCCGCGCAGGCACCGGTACCGCAGGCTTGGGTCTCGCCGACGCCGCGCTCAAATACGCGCAATTTAATCTCGTTACGACTGACGATCTCCATAAAGCCGATGTTGGCGCGCTCGGGAAAGCGATGGTGCTTTTCCAGCGCCGGTCCCAATGTGTCGACCGGGGCACTGTCGACACTGTCGACGACTAAGACCCCGTGAGGATTGCCCATCGAAACCGCACTGATGGCGTAGGTCTGGCCATCAACGTCTATAGGGTGGCTGGCTGAGGTGGCGTCGGCAATGAATGGGACCTGCTTAGGCTCGAGTATTGGCGCGCCCATATCGACCCGGACATTGTTGTTGTCGGCCAGGGTTAGGTAGAGCGGTCCCTTGGCGGTTTGTACCGCGATGTTCTTCTTGCCAGTCAGTCGCTTGCGGCTGACAAAGCGTGCGAAGCAGCGGGCACCGTTGCCACAGTTTTCGACTTCTGAGCCGTCGGCATTGAAGATCCGGTACTTAAAGTCCATGTCGGGATCGGTCGGTGTTTCGACCAGCAGTAACTGGTCGAAACCCACGCCGAAATTGCGATCGGCCAGCTTGCGAACGCGTTCGGGCGAAAACCTAACCCGCTGGGTGATCAAATCTACCACCATAAAGTCATTGCCCAGCCCGTGCATTTTGGTGAAACGTATTTGCATCGATTAGTGCTCGTTATTGGGCAGTAGCTGTTCGCCGTGAATCTGGTGCTCAATCGTTTCACGCTGGCGAATCAGGTGGAGCTGTTCACCGTCAATCATCACTTCGGCGGCACGGTTGCGTGAATTGTAGTTGGAACTCATGGTGAAACCGTAGGCTCCGCTGGAGCAGACGGCGAGCAGATCACCGGCTTCGAGCGCTAGTTGACGATCTTTACCGAGAAAGTCGCCGGTTTCACAGACGGGCCCCACCAGATCCCAGCTCTGACTGGGTTGATCGTTTTTAAGCTGTAAAGGAATGATGTCCTGATAAGCGCTGTACAGCGCAGGCCTGATGAGGTCATTCATTGCCGCATCGATGATGGCAAAGTTCTTATGCTCGGTCGGCTTGAGGAACTCTACACGGGTCAGTAGCACCCCTGCGTTAGCGGCGATGGAGCGGCCGGGTTCGAGTATCAGCTCCAGTGGACGGTCACCGAGGCGTTTTAGCACTTTGCCAAGGTATTCGCTCGGGTGCGGTGGCTTTTCATCGGCGTAGCAGACGCCCAATCCGCCGCCTAGGTCGAGATGCTTTAGCACAATGCCGTGCTCGGCCAGCTGGTCGATCAGTAGCAACAGCCGATCCAGCGCGTCGAGGAAGGGTGTTAACTCGGTCAACTGCGAACCGATATGGCAGTCAACACCGATCACCGCAAGGTTAGGCAGGGCATGAGCTTTGTTGTACACCTCGAGTGCCCGGTTGATATCGATACCGAACTTGTTTTCCTTTAACCCGGTGGAGATGTAAGGGTGGGTGTTAGCATCGACATCGGGGTTGATACGTAACGATACCGGTGCTGATCTGCCCATCTCGCCTGCAACCTGATTCAGTCGATCGAGTTCGGACTCGGATTCGACGTTGAAGCAGTGAATCCCCAGCTCTAGAGCACGACGGATCTCAACGGGCTGCTTGGCGACGCCCGAAAAGACAATTCGTGATGGATCTCCACCTGCATGGACAACCCGCTCGAGTTCGCCGATAGAGACAATGTCAAAGCCGGCGCCAAGTCGAGCTAGGATATTTAATACCGCGATATTAGAATTCGCTTTGACCGCGTAGCAGACCATTCCAGGGTGATCCTGTAGCGCATCGGCATAGGCCAAGTAGTGACGCTCGAGGGTTTCTCGGGAATACACATAGGAGGGGGTGCCGAACTGTTCGGCAACCTCTGAAAGCGGAACGTCTTCGCAATATAAGCGGTCGTTACGGTACTCAAAACTGTCCATGACTTCTACTCAAAGGGGAGGTGATTCAGGGCTGTGCCGAACTGGGTTGCTCCGTTTCGGCTTGCTCTGCAGCTGGAGGAAGATAGAGATCGCCCTTCTGACCGCAGCCCGTCAACCATAAACTCAATAGCAAAGCTGCCGTCCAGCGTAGCATCACAACATCCCGTCATTAATCAAATTAGCCGACGATTATAACCGCTGGTTTACGGCTTGCCCATTTGTGCCGTACCTAATGTGCCGTATACTTCTGGCCGGATGCGAAATCAGCGCGAGGAGCCAGATAGATGATGACCGAGAGTGAGTTTAACCAAATGGTTGATGATACGTTACTGGCTATCGAAGAGGTGTTGGATGACGCGGAATCGGATCTCGATTATGAAACCAGCGGTGGGGTCTTAACTATTACCTGCGAGACCGGTACCAAAGTGATCTTTACCCGCCAGGCGCCGGTGCGACAGCTATGGATTGCGGTACCCTTTGGCGGCTTTCATTTTGATCGTGTCGACGCCCAGTGGCTGCGCGATAGTGATCAACAGACGTTGGAGGTGTTTTTAGCAGAAACGTTGGCTCAACTGGCCGAAGAGCAGCTCACTTTTAATCAACTATGACGAGAGCTAAAGAGCTAAAAGGTTAGACGAGGCGCTGTAGAGCAGTTTGATAGCTAGCAGCGTCAGCACGATCTTAAAGGCGAGATCAAAGTGGTGATTGCCAATCTTTGACAGTAAATTCAGTCCTATCCAGGTCCCCAGTACTCCCGTCAGTACCATCCCCAGTACCAATGCCGCCCAGTCGGTGAAGACAAACCCCAGCCAGCCAAACACCAATAGCTTGAAGCTATGTTGCACACTCATGCAGGCAGAAAATGTCGCCACCCTTTCAAACCGATCTGCCGAGATTTTTTGAGTGTAAGCCGCCACTAGCGGACCGCTGGCGCCGACAAACATCGATATAAAGGTTGTGATGGCAGCGGCGAAACGCAGTGGCCAGGCCGATAGGGCATGCGGTTTGAGCTTAGGCCCCCAGACCAGAAATAGAATAAACACCCCAACGCAGAGCAGGATAGTGTTGGTCGGCAGTTGCACCACCAGAAATGATGCCAGCACGGCTCCTACTAGAGCCCCCAGTACAAAGTGCCCGAACACTTGGGTATTGATGTGTTTGCGGGTGAGTAGGGCGCGGTTGCCGTTGGCGGCTGCTTGCACCAGCCCGTGCACGGGAATGATTGCTAACGGCGGTAGAATCGATGCGCTGATGGCCAGTAATAGTACGCCACCACCGATGCCTAACGTCGCCGTGATCAGTGCTGTGGCGAAGCTACTGAGTAATAGCAGTAGTGCCTGGTGTAGCTCGATCGATGCGGGCAGTAGCCAGGCTAGCATTTGATCTGGAGACATAATCGGTAAGCCTTGATGATCAAAATACCGAGCTGGTAATTTCCGAAATTTTATTTCAGGCAGTGTACAGGGTTAATCGATAAATGCAGAGGCGCCCTATGACCAGAGCGTTTATTGAGAAGGGTAAGAGTTTGGCGGGCTAGAAATAGACGCCGCTGAGTCGAATCGCCTTAAGCATCAGCTTATTGCTTTGCTCTTGGGTTTTTAATGCTTCTTCGAAATGTTTAGTGGAGGCTTGCTGTGCGGCAGCGTTAGAGATGACTTGCGCTTGATTGCGGAGTTGAATAACCGAGGTGTCGTTGCGATTTTTGATCAGCAGGTCGACTAACAGGCAGTAACCTTTGTAGCGCTGTTCTTCGTAGATATATTCATCGTTCGGGGAGGCGAAGTTTAGACTGCGGATCAGCGTTTCTTGGTTTCTCAATATTGAGATAGATGTTTTAATCACATCCATGGCCAGGCCGAGTTGCTGGTATGCGCCCTGTAGATCACCTCGTTGTAACTTATCGTTAGCTGATTTTTCTAATCGAAGAGATTTTTCTGAGATAGGTGTGGTGTAGTTATCGCGTTGTTTTTCTTTGCCGATCCGAACCAGTGCCCCGCGTAGCGCCTTTAACGATTTTTGTAAATGTTCGACTTGCTCGATACGTGGTGCATGTGCGGCATGCGGCTCTAGATCGGCCACTGCGGGTGATGAATAAATAGAAAAAGCGAGAAGAATTGCCGTAATGAATTGATATTGCATGGTTTCATCCTTGAAAGGCACGACTAAAGTATTACCTATTTCTACCCGATGAATATAAGCAAAAGTCTTATTTTTAATCTTTGTTATTTACTTGTATTGGGCAGCTACCGCGTTGCACAATGTTTTGCATGCAACCTTTTGCTCGGTTTGCAATCCAAGGGTTTGTTATTACTGAAATTTATGGATGGAGAATGGCTTTATGCTGAAACAAATAGTGTCGAAGGGGTTGGCGTTACTACTGTTGCCACTGTTGGCAATGCCGCTGCAGGCGCAAGAGTTTAATGAGGGTGAGCACTACACTAAGCTGCCTAAGGTGGTGAGGACGCAGGATCCAGGCAAGGTAGAGGTGGTTGAAATCTTTGGATATTGGTGCCCGCATTGCAATGACTTTGAACGTTATTTGGATCCTTGGAAAAAGCAGCAGTCTGCTGAGGTCGATTTCAAGCACCTCCCTGCAGTGTTTCGTGCCAATCAGACCGAATTTGCCAAGGCCTACTATGTCTCTGTCGCGTTGGGAGTGGAGCACGAGGCCCATTCTGCGTTATTCAGCCTGATTCATCAGCAGCGTAGTTGGATCAACAATAAGGAGCAGTCGAGGGACTTCTTCGCCGACTTTGGTGTCAGTGAAGCCGACTTCAACAAGGCTTACGGTTCTTTTTCTATTAATAGTCAGTTGAGCCTGGCCAAGAAGAAAGCAACTGAGTATCGGATTAGCGGCGTACCCTCGATGGTCGTTAACGGAAAATACCTAGTTACAGCAGGCACTGCAGGCAGTCAAAAGAAGATGCTTGAGGTGGTTGATTACCTCGTAGCTCAGGAGCAGGCCAAGTTACAATAACGCTCTCTACCCATTGATCTTTATGGGTACTAGCTCCTGCTCGAAGCCTACGCTAACATGTGATTTTTCCGTGATAGTGAAGGATTCGAGCAGTGGCTACTGAAAACGACCTCCCCGCACTTCAGAAACGTCTTCAAAAAATTCAGTTGCAGCAGGAAGCCGATCAGGGCGACATGGATGCGTTGGCGCGTGTCACAGTCAGGCTTTGCCTAGCTTCAAAAGGCTTGGATCGTGAGTTGGACTCCCGCCTGGAGCCGCTCCAGGATATGCTCAAAAACAGCACTGGCGGTTCGCTGCAAACCAAGGCGAGCGGTGCAGAAAAAGCCTTGATGAGCTATTTTCAGCGCCGCGATCAGTCGGTCCAGCAAACTCAGGATGCACTGCGGGGAATGCTGACCGAGCTTTGGGAGCGTGCCGAGAGCGATAAGCTGAAAAGCGAGCTGGATCAGTTGCTCAGTGGCTTGTCTGAAACCGTTGAGAATTATGGCGACTACCCCCAGCTGCTGGGTAATACCGGGCGGATGCTGTCGATTATTTTATCGCAGAGCTCATCGGCGACAGTTCAACAAGATCAAAACGCAGATGATGGCGGCAAGCCATCTAGCGAGGCGGTGGATGATGAAACGGCCGAGCAGTTAAACCTGCTATGTCATCGTATCAGCTCTATCTTGCTCGAATTGTTGGGGCAACTATCGATTCCACAGAAAGAACGTGCCACCGCTCGTAAACTGATTAAGCAGATGGAAACAGGCTTTGAATGGACCCAGTTATCTACGGTGATGGACGATGTGGTTGGGTTGATTCTCAAGACTTTGGTTGTTCGTCAGGCCGATTTTGAAAACTACCTTGAAAGCCTCAACTTGCAGTTAGTCGATATCCAAGGCTTTTTAGTCGAAAGCCGAGATAATCAAAAGGCCCACCGTGAAAGTAGCCAGAAGCTGGATTTGGTGGTGCGCAAAGATGTTTCTAAAGTGGAGACGTCCTTGTCGCAAGCGGAAAGTCTTGACCAGCTAAAAAGCACGGTGCGACTGCAGTTGGCCGACATCGTCAAAGCGATGGATCATTATCGCAGCGAGCAGGATGTGCGTGAACAGCAGGTCGGAGCACGTATGGAGCAGCTGCAAGAAAAGCTGGAAACGATGGAGGAGCAGTCGGTGCGAATGCAGGCACATCTGGAAGAGCAGCATATGCGTGCGATCTCTGACCCGCTGACTACGCTTCCGAACCGTGCGGCTTATAACGAGCGAGTTGAGCAAGAGTTTTCCCGTCAGCGTCGATACCAGCACCCTCTGGCGATGGTGGTGTGTGACCTGGATCACTTCAAGCGGATCAACGATAACTATGGCCATTTAGCCGGGGACAAAGTGCTGCGACTAGTCGCAAAACTGATCTCGGGCAGGCTGCGTGATACCGACTTTGTTGCCCGTTATGGTGGTGAAGAATTTGTGGTGTTGATGCCAGAAACCAAAATTGAGGCTGCTCGCGAGGTGATTGAGGAGGTGCGACAAGCGGTTGCGGACAGTCCGTTCAACTTTGGCGGGGAGCCTGTGCAGATCACTATGTCTTTCGGTATTACCGATATCCGTGAGGCTGATGCGAGCCATGAAGATGCGTTCCAGCGCGCTGATGACGCTCTGTATCAGGCCAAGCAGCAAGGTCGTAATCGCAGTATCGTAGCTCCCCGCTAGCGATTGGGGCTATAATGCGGCACCTTTTGAAGCACGGCTAAGCCAGTTGCGGTCAATTTGATTGCCACAGCGCTGTGGTTTAGTTCTTTTACCAATACCGATTAAATTCAGAGCAGTCGATGAACAATCAGCAAAACGCCAAAAATGACACCACCGACTTCGGTTATGAGCAGGTCCATGTCGCGGACAAGGAGAAGCGTGTTGCTGATGTGTTTCATTCCGTCGCGGCCAAGTATGATGTGATGAATGACTTGATGTCGATGGGTGTACATCGACTCTGGAAGGTTATCGCGATTGAATATAGCAGCGTTCGCAAGGGCCAGCGGGTGCTGGATATCGCTGGAGGAACCGGAGATCTAACACAGCGCTTTGCTAAGTTGGTCGGACCCACCGGGCAGGTGGTGTTAGCCGATATCAACGATTCAATGCTCAAGGTGGGTCGGGACAAGCTGCAGGATAACGGGGTGAGCGGCAATGTTCGATTTGTCCAGGCAAACGCGGAGATGTTGCCGTTTCCCGATAATCATTTTGATTGCATCACCATCGCCTTTGGTTTGCGCAACGTAACCGATAAGCAGAAGGCGCTCGAGTCGATGGCTCGGGTGCTCAAACCTGGCGGACGGCTGCTGGTGCTGGAGTTTTCTAAAACGAAAAATCCGTTGTTGACCAAGTTGTACGATGCCTATTCTTTCAGTTTACTGCCGATGATGGGCAAGCTGATCGTCAATGATTCGGAGAGCTATAAATATCTGGCCGAATCGATCCGCATGCATCCCGACCAGGAAACCCTCAAAGGCATGATGGCAAAAGCAGGGCTGGTACGTTGTAGCTACCATAATATGACCGGCGGAGTGGTTGCCTTGCACAAGGGGATCAAGCCCTAGAGAGCTTCGCTCTATTCGGCTGACTGTAAATCACTGTGCTTAGACTTCTACGTTTACTGAAAATTGTCCGGGTTGTGGCCCGGTATCGGCTCGATGACCTGTTTGATGGGTTGCGTCTGCCTTGGTATGCCCGACTTTGTCTGGTTTTGCTTCCTTGGCGTTACATCTATCGTAGCCGTTTGCCGCGTGGTGAACGTTTACGGCTAGCGATGGAGGAGTTGGGGCCGATATTCGTCAAATTTGGCCAGATGCTCTCCACTCGCCAAGACCTGCTTCCTGCGGATGTTGCCGCGGAATTAACCAAGTTGCAGGATCAGGTGCCGCCGTTTTGTGGCGACCACGCGACGCGAATTGTTGAAAAGGCGTTGGGTGAATCGGTGACAACGCTGTTCTGCGAGTTTGACAGCACCCCGCTGGCCTCTGCGTCCGTGGCTCAGGTACATACGGCCAAGCTGCACAGCGGTGAAGATGTCGTGGTCAAGGTGATTCGGCCCGGTATCAATCGAGTGATCAAGCAAGATATGGGGTTGTTATATACCCTCTCGCACTTAGTCCAGGCCATTTGGGCCGATGGACGTCGGTTGCGTCCGGTTGAGGTAGTGGCCGAATACGAAAAGACGATTTTTGATGAGCTCGACCTGCGCAAAGAGGCGGGTAACGCTTCACAGCTTAAACGCAATTTTGATGGCTCGTCCATTCTCTATGTACCCGAGGTGTTCTGGGATTTTACCCATCGCGATGTGATGGTGATGGAGCGGATTTACGGCGTCCCGATCGCTGATATGACAGCGTTGCGTGCTCAGGGAACCGACTTTAAATTGCTGGCGGAACGGGGTGTGGAGCTGTTTTTTACTCAGGTTTTTCGCGATAGTTTTTTCCACGCCGATATGCACCCTGGCAATATCTATGTCTCCTACGATGACCCGCACGATCCGCAATATATTGCGATCGATTTCGGTATCGTTGGCTCGCTAACGCCGAGTGACCAAAACTACCTAGCGCGCAACTTTTTGGCTTTCTTCGAGCGCGACTACAAGCAGGTAGCGCAGCTGCATATCGATTCGGGTTGGGTACCTGCTGATACCAATGTTAACGACTTCGAGACGGCTATTCGAAGTGTCTGTGAGCCGATATTTGAAAAACCGCTCAAAGAGATCTCTTTTGGTCATGTGTTGCTGGGGCTGTTTCAGACCGCGCGCCGTTTTAATATGGAAGTGCAGCCGCAGTTGGTGTTATTGCAAAAGACGTTGCTCAATATTGAAGGCTTAGGACGACAGCTATACCCCGATCTGGATCTGTGGAAAACCGCCAAACCGTTTTTGGAAGATTGGATGAAGCAGCGCATGGGGCTCAAGGGGTTCTATCGTTCACTCAAATCACGAGCACCAGAACTGATCGAACAGCTACCACAAATGCCGCAATTATTGGCCGATGCGCTGCAGCAACTTAAGCAGCTTGATGACCTTCAGCAGCGCGGTATTCAGACGCGTCAACAGGTTCGGGATAAAGCGGATAGTCGTTGGCGTTTGAACTGGGGCCGGTTGGGTGGTGTCGTAGCATTATTGGCGGCGGCCTGGAGCGCGGGGTGGCTGCCGCAAGAAACATTGCAGCAACTACCCTCGCATGGCTGGTTGTTGGCTGCAGCGGGGATCGTGCTGTTGAGTACTGGGCGTAGGGGTTAGTCGATGTCTGAAGATCTGTTATCAGAACAATGGTTAGATGATATTCAATGGACTGCCGAAGGTTTGGTTCCTGCGATCGCTCAGGACTACCAGAGCGGGAAGATCCTGATGATGGCGTGGATGAATCGCGAGTCATTAGTGTTGACGGTGAAAGAGCAGCGGGCCATCTACTGGTCCCGCTCCAGAGGCAAGCTGTGGCGTAAGGGTGAAGAATCCGGTCATGTGCAGCAGCTACATGACATTCGGCTCGATTGCGACAGCGATGCAATTCTGCTTCAAGTCGAACAATTAGGCGGGATCGCTTGTCATACAGGGCGAGAGCATTGCTTTTATAAAACCCTCAAACAGGGTCAGTGGCAGGCGGTCGAGCCAGTCATTAAAGATCCGGCGTCTATCTATGGCGATAACAAGGCGGGGCCGGCAGATGAGTAATGATGTGTTGACTGCATTGGCTGCGGTTTTAGAGCAACGCAAACAAGCTGATCCTGATAGCTCGTATGTATCGAGTTTGTACGCTAAGGGATTGAATAAGATACTAGAAAAGGTAGGCGAAGAGGCCACCGAGACGATAATCGCAGCAAAAGATGCCCAGCTTAGCGGTGAGACTAAAGAGTTGATTGGTGAAACCGCAGATTTGTGGTTTCATAGCCTGATCATGTTATCCCAGCTTGGGCTCGGTCCCGACGACGTACTGGCTGAACTTGATCTGCGATTTGGTTTGTCTGGCTTGGAAGAAAAAGCCTCGCGTGAGTCATCGTGATCGCTCGATTCCTTGGCTGGACTGAGAAGTATTGTTGAAAGAGTTATTACCGCGACCTATTGGCAACAAAGTAATTAATAGATTGTGGCATTCTAATAAGTACTAACAGGAGAAAATTATGGGTTTTGGCGGAATAAGTATCTGGCAGCTGCTGATTGTATTGGTGATCGTAGTCTTACTGTTCGGAACCAAGAAATTCCGTAATATCGGTGGTGATCTAGGCAACGCTGTTAAAGGTTTCAAAAAAGCGATGTCCGACGAGGAGCAACAAAAGCAGATTGCCAAGGATGAAGAAGTACTTGCCGATAAAGATGCAGAGTTTGTAGACCCCACTGCTAGCAAGACAGAATCTCAGACTGATAAAACGTCAGAGAAATAATCTTGCGGCGGCGGGTTCCCCTCTATGTTTGATATTGGATTTACCGAAATTCTGATTGTTGGTGTGGTCGCGCTGATTGTCTTAGGGCCTGAGCGGTTACCGTCAGCGCTGAGAACGGCTGGGCTTTGGATGGGTAAAATCAAGCGGACGATTGGTAGCGTTCAAAAAGAGATATCCGAAGAGTTACGCGTGGAAGAGATGCGGCAAGCTGCCAAGCAGCAGCAGGAGAAATTGGAGCAGGGTGTCGGAACGTTAAATAAGCCGTTCCATGAAAGCTTGCGTGAAGAGATGCTGTCTAAATCCGAGTCCAAACCTTCTTCAGAAGCCCCTGCTGCTGAAACGAAAGCCGATCCCGGTAAATCTGCGGTTGAATAATCTATGAGTGATACCTCCCAAGACTCAGGCAGTGATGCAGGGGTTCAGCCATTGATCTCGCATTTGATTGAGCTACGAGATCGGTTGTTGCGCAGTTTAGTGATTATCTTGATCCTGTTTTTACCGCTGTTTTATTTCGCAAACGACCTGTACATCTACCTATCCACACCGCTGACCGCGCTGTTGCCCGAAGGCACCAGCATGATCGCCACCGATGTCACGTCGCCCTTTTTTGCACCGTTTAAGCTAACGCTGGTGTTGGCCATCTTTGCTGCGATCCCGTTTATCTTGCATCAGATCTGGAGTTTTATCGCACCGGGACTGTATCAGCACGAGAAGAAGGTGGCCGTGCCGCTGTTGGTTTCCAGCATCATGTTGTTCTACTCCGGTATCGCCTTTGCGTACTATGTGGTATTTCCGCTGATCTTTGGTTTCTTTACTACTACGGGGCCTGAAGGGGTCGCGATGATGACCGATATCAGCAGTTATCTGAATTTTGTACTGAAGTTGTTCTTTGCTTTCGGGATCGTTTTTGAGATACCGATCGCGACTCTGTTATTGGTGATGAGTGGCGCAACCACCGTCGAAAGTTTGAAAGAAAAACGCGCCTACATGGTCGTCTGCTGCTTTGTTGTGGGCATGCTGTTGACACCTCCAGATATTATTTCTCAGACCTTATTGGCGCTACCTATGTGGTTACTGTTCGAGGCGGGAATTATTTTGGCGCGAATATTTGTGGGTAATAAAGTCGCAGAGGATTCAGAAGATGATGCGTGATCGCTTCTGAAATAAAAAAGGCGCCGTTAGGCGCCTTTTTTATTGCTGCTTTGAGCGGGTAAAAATATTACTCAAAAGGCGTTGACGACAGATCTGGTGTCTGTAGAATGCGCCCCTCGTTACCGCT
>JBALWS010000215.1:0-3908 GCA_036960405.1 Halopseudomonas sp.
TGCAGATCGGTACTCGGCCCCATCAGCCAAGCCAACAGATGGTGCGTCTGGCGTGACACAGACCTTGTCTCAACTGCCGCCTCTACGGCCACCAGCTGCTGCACGGCTTGCGGAGCCTGATAACGACGTTCAAGCGCGCCAAACGATGCCAGCGGCTGGCGCTTATCGAACCGGCACAGGGCTTGTTGATCGATACGTTGTTGCAACTCGGCAACCGGCAGATCGCCGAAGGTCATAAACAGCGCGTTACTGGGGTGATAGTGAGTCCGATAAAACGCTAACAACTGCTGATGGCTAAGCTGCGGGATCTCGGCGGGATCTCCACCACTGACAAATCGATAACCGGTGGTCGGAAACAGGTGCCGACATAGCTCGGCCCAGTGGACCGAAGCTGAGCCATTGAACACCCCTTTCATCTCATTGAACACCACCCCCCGGTGTTCCAACTCCCCGCTAGTGGTCAGCGCCAGACGATGCCCCTCCTGAGCCACATCCAGCGGGTGCAGGTTGGCAAAAAACACCGCGTCCAGGTACACATCCAGCAGGTTGAAATAATCCTGCTGGTTTTGACTGGCAAACGGGTACGCGGTCCAGTCGGCACTGGTAAAGGCATTCATGTAGGTCGCAAGGGAGCGCTTGCGCATCTGGAAATAGGGATCACCAACCGGATAGCGCTCGCTACCACAAAACACGCTGTGTTCGAGTACATGCGCAGCACCACGGGAATCGCTAGCAGGGGTTCTCAGCGCCAGTAGAAAAACGTTCTCTGGATTGTCTGCCGCCAGGTGGTAATGCAACGCACCGGTTTTACGGTGGCGGTACGCCTGCACCTCGACATTCAGCGCGGTGATCTGCCTGCTACGCAACCGTTCAAATGACGAATGGCCGTTCATACTTGATCCTCAAATATCAAAACGCCCCTCTCTCGGTTAGTCGCAACGAGAAAACATTCAACTAGCGAGACGATCGATACGGCACCTCGATCGGCTTTAGGCAGGCTTTAAGATAGTAGCCCTCTCCATTACTGCGTAACCAGAACCAGAACTGAAACTTGGTAGTACCAACACCGACGGACCTTGCGGGATAGAACACCGATAACAACACCAGAGCGCATCGCAGCCACCCTATTAAGAAAAATTTATCGAAATAACTAAAAAAAACGAATTATCCACTGCTCAAGAAGTGGCGTAGCATTGATTATTCTAGCCTCAAGGTATGAATAGCTATGCGGGAAAGAGCGCTATGAAACGCATCCTCGAAAAAGCGACGCTGTATTGGCTGCTTGTTTTCTCACTGCTCTGCAGTAACGCCAGCTACGCAGAGAACCTTAAGTTTGTTGCGTTTCAGTACCCCCCGCTGGTCTACCAAGAAAACGGCGAGGTCATCGGCGTCGCCACCGAGTTAGTCCGTGCGGTATTCAAGCAGATCGGAGTACCCATTGAGATCGAGATACTGCCCTGGGCCAGATCGCTGCAGTATCTGCAGAGCGGCCAGGCTGATGGAGTTTTCACCATCTTCAAAAATCCGCAGCGGCAAACCTTTCTGCTTTACCCCGACGAACCCTTGATCGAGCAAACCATCAGCCTCTATACCGCCCAAGATAGGCCGATAAACTATTCAGACAAGCTATCAGATCTCGCCCCTTATCGGATTGGATTGACCCGCGCGGTGAGTTACGGCGAGCGCTTTGATGCGGCGATTGGAAGCAGCCTGACCAAGCTGACCGTCGTCAACGATGAGCAGACCAAGTTTATGCTGCTAGCCAAGGGGCGGGTTGATGTCGTGGTCAGCAGTGTCGGTATCGCAGAGTTTTATCTCGAGAAACTGCAGCTGCAACACCAAATCAGACGCATTCCAACCGAGATACAGCGGGTGCCCAGCTTTCTGGCTTTTGCCAAAACAGCGGCGAACCAGATGCAGCTTGAACGATTCGAGCAAGCCCTTAAGCAACTCAAACAATCCGGTCGCTACGATCAAATCATAAAATCGGCAACTCAACCGGAGATTGCCCATTAACTATATGACCATCAAGCGAAAAATAGCTTTCAGATTTATCTGCTGTCGATATCTTCTGTAGCCCAACTTGGCTTATATTTAAACCATCGAACGATGCGATGACTCACGACTACCAATCAATCACTGCTCTTTTTACTGGAACCTACAGCGATGAACTTTAAACGTTTGGAAACCTTTGTATGGGTCGCAACCCTGGGTAGTTTCAGAAAAACAGCCGAGCGCCAATTCACCACCCAGCCCGCCATCTCTTCACGCATCGCCGCGCTTGAAAGCGAGCTAGGGGTCAAGCTGTTCGAACGTGACGGCGGCCCTGGCCCGGTTACTCTGACGGCCAAAGGACAAGAGCTATTGCCCTACGCGGAAAAAGTCATTTTCATGTCCGAACAGCTGCGCAAACGGGCCGATAATTCGCTGTCTCTATCGGGAATATTGCGCATGGGCGTGTCGGAAACCATCGTCCACACCTGGCTGCCGGAGTTCTTTAGCCGGCTACATTCGGATATGCCAAACCTGGATGTCGAGTTGACCGTTGATACCACCAATAATTTAAGAAATGGCCTGTTAGACCGCTCTCTGGATATCGCCTTTTTGATGGGGCCGATCTCAGCCCCCTCTATCACCAACCTCGAGCTGTGCACATTCCCGCTGATCTGGGCGGCCAGTCCGGCACTAACCCTAGAGAACAAGATTCAGACTCCCGAGGAGTTAGCCCATTGGCCGATCATCACTTACGCCCGCAACACCAAACCCTTCGCCGAGATTAGCCATAAATTTCGTGAGCTGGGCAGCCAACCCGCCCGCTTTTTCGCTTCCAGCTCGCTGGCAGCCTGCCTCAGGCTAACTCTGGATGCGGTAGGTATATCGACACTGCCCAAAGTGATGATCGCCAAAGAGCTGGCAGATGGGACCCTCAAACAGGTCGAGGCGACCTGGACACCGAGCCAGCTGGACTTCACCGCGTCTTATTCTGTGCAATCTTCCAGCGCGCTGATAGATCCGGTCGCAGAACTGGCGATCCAGGTGGCAAAAGAGCATTCACCTGAATAACCGATAAATAAAATGTATTGGTTCTGTTAAAAAACCATAATTAGATTTATTTCCTGTCTAGCGTAATCTGCTTACAAGCTCAGATTTAATAACGACGATCTAATCAGCAAGGATCATCAAAAGCTGATTAGACCAACAAGCAAGCTATTAGGTCTGTTCAAAGTCATCTCAGCTGCTGTAGCTATACTTCGGCAAGATGTACCCATCGCAGAGAGCAAAACCTCTTCGATCAACAAAATCTACTAACAATTTATAACAATCAAAAAAGTTGGAGAAATACACCATGATGAAGAAACTTGCTGGCACGATACTGTTGATGGGTGGATTGGTCGCATCAGCCGCTCAGGCAACCCAGTGGCACATGCCGACCCCGTATGGCGATGCCAACCTCCCCACCCAGATCGCCCACCAGTTTGCCGAAGAGATCAAAAGCAAAACCTCTGGCGAGCTTGATATCGTGGTTCATTCTGGCGCGTCGCTGATTAAACACCCTGAGATCCCCCGAGCGATCAAAACCGGACAGGTCCAGCTGGGCGAAGTATTCATCGGCATCATGGGCAACACCCATCCGGTCTTCAAGCACGACAACATCCCTTTCTTGGCGACCACTTACGATAGCGCCGAAAAGCTCTGGAATGCCGCCAAGCCAGAGGTCGAAAAGCAACTCAACAAAGAGGGCATGATGCTGCTCTACACGGTGGCATGGCCCGCTCAGAGCCTGTACACCAAGGCCCCAGTCAACACCCTAGCTGACCTCAAGGGTTTGAAGATGCGCGCCTACAGCCCATCAACCTCGCGCCTCGCCGACCTGATGAACACCTCTCCCACCACCGTTCAGGTACCCG
>JBALWS010000216.1:0-3811 GCA_036960405.1 Halopseudomonas sp.
GGATCGGCCTTGATCGCCTCGACCAGCTCGCCCAGCGATTGGTACGGGCTGTCGGCGGCCACGGCCAACACGCCCGGATCGATGCCGATGGCGCCGACAAACCGCACCTGATCGGCGGTCATGCCGGCAAAGGCGTTCTGCGCCAGACGGGTGGTGGTCGCCGACGAGGCCGCCACGATCAGGTCGGCGTCATCGCTGCGCTCGGTGACCACATGGGAGTAGGCCAGGCCGCCGCCGCCGCCGGGCATGTTGGTAACCCGTACCGGGTTATCGACCGCGCCGATGTCGTGCAGGATCTTGCCGATCTGACGGCAGGTGAAATCCCAGCCGCCGCCGGGGTTGGCCCCTGCGATGCATTCCTCTGCCTGCGCCGGAACCGCGAAAGTCATCATGGCTGTGGTCGCCAGTGTAGCCGTCAACAGGGAACCGCGTTTGCGAGAGATAAATTGAGAGAGCATAGATGAATCCTCATTATTATTAGATTGCTGTCGTTCTCTTAGCCAGAACGAGGTTCTATTATAGGCAGCATGTTCTGCTGAGTGCAACCGGGTTCTATTTTTTTGCGCTTTTCTACAGTTTTGGGTAGATGCGTGTTGTGGCAAAAGATAGAGGAAAGGTCTTGAGGAGACCTTTGTGGTACTAATGCAGAAGAGGTTGGCGGACTAATACATGCGAGCCGGATTACCGCCAGGCGGTATTTGGAGTATTTAATTAGCCCTAGGGGGCTAGCTGTTGAAGTGAGCTAGGCAGCGTAGTGTGTTCTGAAAGAAGGTGTATAACTCATACGAGTTGTTTGATTTTAAAAATTGAACCGGGTGAGTTCTCACACGTATCTCAAATACTGCCCCTGCTGAACCTGTATCGAATTCAGCGTTAAGGCTTGGGGCTGATCATTTAGGGGTGAGTTGGCATTAATTTTTAAAGTTTGGAAGTATTACATCAACGGTGAGTCGATTAGCTGCTTCCCCATATCATCTGCGGCTTGGTTTAGTAGCTCAAGACATTCACCTACGAGCGGTCCATTGAAATGAAAAATCAGGCCCGAGATGCATAGCGCGCCTTTTAGGTCTCCGTTTGGGGTCAATACGGGTACGGATATGGCGGCTAAATCCGGATTGCGCTCACCCTTAGACATATACCATCCCTGGTTCCGAATGGTCTCGTAAGGTTGACCCTCGGTTCCTGTGTAGGCAAGCAGCACCCTGCCAGCGGCCCCTTGCTTGATGGAGATTTCTGAACCTTCGCTGATGTTGTGGCATACCTCTCTTTTTGAGTTCTCATTATACAAGCAGATCCTACTTTCCCCGCTTTTTATGTAGAACGATGCGGTTTCGTTCACCGCATCTCTCATTCTTTCGAGAATAGGTCGAATAACCTTTTCACTATCAAAGCTCTTTTGGTAGATCGAGCCCAGCCGCCACAGGGATGGCCCCAGTCGGTAGCGGCCATCCTGCTGCTTGGAAACAAAACCAAAGTGTTCAAGGGAGCCGATCAACCTGAGAATGGTGCTTTTATACAAGCCGGTTGAGTCAGAAATATCTTTCAGCGTTAACACGTTCTGCTCGTCACTAAATGCATTGAGTACCGTCAAGGCTCTCTCAACCGCTTCAACCCTATCTTTTGCCATGTCGCGCACCCATCCAGATTAGTAGCAAGAATGATAACAGAATAGAACGCGGTTGCGTTCTGTAGAATTTATGGGATATAGTAGAACGGCGTTCTGCTCTGGAGAACGGTGCTGATCTAATAACAACAGTGGCGCACGAGAGCGTCACAGGAAAAATCGATGAAAGCCATTTCGCTAAAACCCGTAATTGCCGCCGCCTTGAGGAGCCCCAAAAATGTGTGAAGCCCTGAAGTCAATCCGTGTACTCGATATGACCAATGTGCTGGCAGGGCCTTTTTGCTGCCATCAGCTCGCCCACATGGGCGCCGAGGTAATCAAAGTTGAGATGCCAAAAAGTGGCGACTTGGCGCGGCAGTTGGGTGCCGATGCGGAGCTTAATCGTCAGAAGATGGGTATCTCCTTCCTGGCACAAAACTCCGGTAAAAAGTCCATCACTCTCGATCTCAAACATGAGAGTGGTAAAGCGATTCTGCGGCAGTTGGTGAAAACGGCAGACGTGCTGGTGGAGAACTTCCGGCCGGGCGTCATGGATCGCCTTGGCCTGGGTTACGAGCAGCTGAAAGACGAAAATTCCAAGCTTATCTACTGCGGCATCTCGGGATACGGCGCCGATGGCCCTATGAAGAAATTGCCCGCTTATGACCAGATTATTCAGGGCATGTCGGGTGTGATGAGTATTACCGGCGCGCCGGAAAACGCACCGTACCGTGTGGGTTTTCCCATCGCTGATACCATCGGTGGGATGACTGCCGCTTTCGCCGTCGCTTCCGCGATCGCAGGGCGCGGTGAATCCGGGGAGGGCTGCTTTATCGACGTTTCCATGCTCGAATCCACCCTGGCGACCATGGGCTGGGTCGCCTCTAACTACTTGGTTGGCGACAAGACACCTACACCGATGGGCAACGATAACTTTACCGCTAGCCCGTCGGGAACCTTCAAGACCCAGGAGGGCTTGATCAACATGGCGGCCAACAAACAGGAGCAGTTTGAGTCGGTGTGTCATGTCATCGAACGGTCTGATTTGATAAGCGACCTCCGTTTCGCCACCCGACAGGCCAGGTTGGACAACCGCAAGGCGCTCACCGTGCTCGTTGAGGCTGAGTTTGCGCGCAAGTCGGCAACCGAATGGGACCTGTTGCTGAATGGGGCTGGCGTACCGGCAGGGCGTGTACTAACGGTTCCCGAGGCGCTGGCGTTGCCGCAAATTCAACAGCGCGAACTCCAGGGGGACTTTGCAAAAGTTCCTGGCATCGAACGGGACATCAAGATTTTAAGGACCGGATTCAAAGTTGATGGCAAACGTCCCAAGGTGGATACCCCGCCTCCGTTTCTGGGTGAGCATACCAAGCAGATTCTGAGTGAATTGGGTTACGGTAATGAAGCACAGCGCGAGCTAATAGCGGAGGGCGTGGTATGAGTATTTCCAGACCTACCGAGGGCGTCGGCCGGGAAGTATCCGATTGGTGGAAGACGAGCATCATCGAGATGGAGCCGGGGGTCATTCGCTACCACGGTTACCCCATCGAGCAGCTAATCGGTAATCTCAGCTTTGCCCAGATGATCTGGCTTATGGTGCGGGGGGAAATGCCGAGCAAGGCTCAGGGCGAACTGCTGGATGCTGCACTGATGTCCGCGGTCGATCATGGCCCCCAGGCCCCCAGTATCGCCATCGCCCGTATGGCGGCTACCTGTGGTGTCGGCCTGAACAACGCGATGGCATCCGCCGTTAATGTGCTGGGTGACGTTCATGGTGGCGCCGGAGAGCAGGCGGTGGAAATCTACCAAAATATCGCTGAGCGAATGGAGCAGGGCGCGCCACTTGAGGATGCGGTCGCCAACGAACTGGATGTGTTTATTGAGCATAACGGCAAGTTTATACCGGGCTTTGGTCACCGCTTCCATCCGATTGACCCCAGGGCGCCACGATTGATGGAAGTTGTGAGAAAAGCCGCTAATGAGAACGTCGTCAGCGGAAAGTTTGCCGCTATTGCCGAGCGTATCGAAGAGGAGCTGGCAGGACGTAAAGGTAAACGGATTCCTATGAATATCGATGGTGCGACGGCGGTTATCTATGCCGAGCTAGGCATACCCGCCCCTTTGGCCAGGGGCCTGTTCTGCCTATCCCGTTCGGTCGGTATTCTGGCCCATGCCTGGGAACAGATCGGACAGGGTGGGCGCAATAAG
>JBALWS010000035.1:0-34328 GCA_036960405.1 Halopseudomonas sp.
GCTGGTGCTATGTCCAACCCGCGAGCTTGCCGACCAGGTCTCCAAAGAGCTGCGCAAACTGGCGCGGACGATTCATAACATCAAGATCCTGACGCTGTGCGGCGGTATGCCGTTCGGGCCGCAGATCGGTTCGCTGCAACACGGTGCCCATATCGTCGTCGGCACCCCGGGGCGAATCGAAGAACATCTGCGCAAAGGCTCTCTCAATCTCGACAACCTGACCAACCTGGTTCTCGATGAGGCGGACAGGATGCTCGACATGGGCTTCCAAGATACCCTCGACGAGATCATCGCCCACGCACCGGCTAAGCGTCAGACATTGCTATTTAGTGCCACCTTCCCCGAACAGATTCAATCCATTGCCAAGCGAGTGATGACCGATCCGATCATGGTTGAAGCGACCTCCAGCCACGACGACAACAGCATCAGCCAGCATTTCTTCCAGGTCGACAATAATGATGAGCGGCTGACCGCCGTGCGTTTATTGTTGCAACAGTATCGCCCCGAGTCGGCGGTGGTATTTTGCAATACCAAGCGCGAAACCCAAGCGGTGGCCGACGAGCTTTACAACTACGGTTTCACCGCCCTCGCCCTTCACGGCGATCTGGACCAAAAAGCCCGCGATCAAACGCTGGTTCGGTTTGCCAACAAGAGCGCCTCGGTACTGGTCGCCACCGATGTCGCCGCCCGCGGACTCGACATTGACGCGCTCGATGCGGTGATCAACTACCACCTATCACACGATGACGAGGTTCATGTGCACCGCATCGGTCGAACCGGACGTGCCGGTAACAAAGGCGTTGCCTGCACCCTATTTATCGAAAGAGAACAGCGAAAACTGACCCGCCTCGAAAGCTATCTCGGGCAAGACGTCAAAGCCGAACCGCTGCCTCCGCTGCGCTTACTCGATACCCAACCCGATATTCCTGCAATGACCACGCTGCAGATCGACGGTGGCAAGAAGCAGAAGATCCGTCCGGGCGATATCGTCGGCGCCCTGACCGGTGAACACGGCATCCCCGGTGACCAGATCGGCAAGATTCAGATGTTCGATAACTGGGCTTATGTCGCCGTCAACCGGAGCGTAGTCAAAGAAGCGATGAAAAAACTCGCCGAGGGTAAACTCAAAGGCCGTTCGTGCCGGTTTAGGCAACTGCGTTAACCATCTATGACATCAAAGATGAAAATCGCCAACAAAATCGCCCTGTTCGCTGATGTGCAGAATATTTACTACACCAGTCGGCAAGCCTACGGCCGGCAGTTTAATTATCGAAAACTGTGGCAACGGGTCAGCGCCGGTGGCGAGATAGTTGCCGCCACCGCCTACGCCATCGATCGAGGGGATGAGCAGCAGCGCAAATTTCAAAATGCACTGAAGCAGATCGGTTTCAACATCAAGCTCAAACCCTACATTCAACGCAGCGATGGTTCAGCCAAAGGCGACTGGGATGTCGGTATTGCAATTGATGTAATGGAGACGGCCAAGCAGGTCGATACCATCGTATTGCTTTCGGGAGATGGGGACTTCGATCTGCTGCTGGACAAAGTCCGAAGCAAATATCACGTTAATGCAGAGGTCTACGGCGTTCCGGCGCTGACGGCCAACTCGCTGGTTGAGTCGGCCAGCATCTACCACCGGATTGAAGACGACCTGCTGCTATAACCCTATCCGCGCATAGCCTGGTGAATCCAGGCAGAGCACGCGCTCAAGGTAAGCTTGAAGCCGGTTATAAAGACTAAGTAAACGCCGTATAATAGTTCAGGTTTTATAAACTGACCGTCTCAAATGAAAAATTCCTCAGCATAGTGACCTACCGGTAAAATGGGGTGTTCATCGGCTGTCGTAAGGAACATCAATGCGCCCTAACACCTCTTTATCTCGTTTATTAATAGCCCTGGCGCTACTACCATTTATCTCCGCCACAGTTTGGGCTCAAACGATCCAGATACACCCGCTAACGGGCAATCCCGCGCTCAACATTGAGAGCCCACTCTGGAACTCACTGTCCTCGACTAGCGTCCCGCTGAAGAGCAACAGTGCGGATTACTCCACATCGATCGACCAAGTACTGATCAAGGCCGGTCATTTTGACAACCAGGTATTTTTCTATCTCGAGTGGCACGATGACACCGAAGACCTTACCCACAAACCCTATGTGTGGGACAACCAACAACAGCGTTATATTCAAGGAACAAAGCGCGAAGATCGCCTAGCCTTGCAGTTTGAAATCTCGGGTGAGTTTGACGCCGACTGGATATCGGGAAAAGAGTTTATCGCCGATATGTGGCACTGGAAGAGCTATCGCAGCAATAGCCTAGGATTGGCACACGACAAACTCACCCAGATCAGCAAAAGCAGCTTACTACGCTCTCACCGAGCGACCAGTCGCGACGGCACGCCTCTCTATCTATTGCGTCCTTCCGATGCAGGCAATCCTCTGTATACCTCTCAGCGCTACCGCCATTACAGCGCTGACGAAATGCCCAAATATAAACTGCTCGACAACGCTTCAGGCTCGGTGACCGATATCAAAGCAAACGGCATCTGGAAAAAAGGTCGCTGGCAGCTGATCATGTCCCGCCAGCTAAATACTGGGCATAGCGACGATGTGGTATTTGAGCTAGGAAAAAAGGTCCGCGGCGGCATCGCTATTTTCGATCATTCAGAGAACCACCAGCATATGGTCTCCGAAACACTCAACTTCCAGTTCTAATCGGTAATCTTCGTGAGCGACGTCCCCCTACCGAACAAGCTTGTCCGACTTCAAGTTATCGCATGGTCATTTTTTCTATGCCTAACGCTGCTAATCATTGTCGAATCTTGGTATTTAATCTCCCTCAATAGCCAAAGCAGCAAAGAGTTCAATCAGGTTGACCAACAAACCCAGCAAGTCTATCGCGATGTCGATCATATGCTGCAGCAGCGCCAGCCTTTGGAGCAGCTAAGCAACCAGATCATCAACTCGGCAGAGCACTTTAACGATGAGTTCCAGTTGTTAATCCTCGACCCCGATTACAGCGATGCAGGGGTCAGGGTGTTACAAGGCGAGCTACAACAGCAAGCCGATAAACTCAAAACAATAAGCACATTCATCGCCCCTGCGATCAGCGACTCGTTGAAAGAGAACCTTGGGGTGCTACTCGATATCACGGCCGAGTTATTGGAAACCCCGAGTCCCAACGACCGTCAGCAACTCTACCGAGATACCTCCGAACCACTATTAGCGATCATCAGTGCTCAAACGCTTCTGCTAAATCAGTTTAAAATAGAGAATCAGCAGCTTAGCCAGGATGTCTTCAGAGCCACAGAACAATCACATCGTAGCATGGCCAACTATGCTCAATTTACCCATAGGTTTGAGCTATCCGTTTGGGGAGTATCCCTCTTTGCCCTGGTGGCAAACAGCCTTATTCTGGCTTTGCTGTTCTATCTATTCCGGCGCCGTTTGGTGAAGTTGTCGGACTACGCCGAAGCGATCGGCCAACAGCAGTTCGCTCCCGCCCCCTTTAGCAGCGGAGATATCACCGGCAACCTGGCCAAAAACCTAGAGAAGATGGGTGGGCATATCCACCAACTTCTTGATCTCAGCCAACAAGAAGCCCAGCGAGCCAATGACGCTCATGCCGAAGCCGAACAACTCGCCTTCTATGACCCCTTGACCGGATTAGAAAACCGCCGCTTATTCTATAAACGCTTAGAGCACGACCTGAGTGTATTGGAGCGTCATAGCGAGGACTCATTAGCACTGTTTTACCTCGACCTTGACGACTTCAAACAGATCAACGATACCCTTGGCCATAAGGCCGGAGATGAAGTACTCAAGAGTATGGCCGACCGACTCCGCCTCACGCTACGCGAAGAAGAAAGTTTAGCGCGCCTGGGTGGTGACGAGTTCGCCATCCTGTTTCACGGCTCGCAAGAAACCTGTGCCAACCTAGCCGATCGAATCCTGCGTAAGATGCAGGTCCCCCTAACGATCGATGGCCAGGTGGTTCGTTTCTCCACCAGCATAGGCATCGCCATTGCTGGGGAAGATGGCAACACCACAAGCGAGTTAATGAGCCACGCTGATTTAGCCCTGTATCAAGCCAAAGCGTTAGGGCGCAACAACTACCAATATTACTCCCCTGATCTTCAACAGCGCGCTCAGACACGTGTCCAGCTGACTCACGAGATTGATAATGCGATCTCTGGTGAAGAGTTCACGCTGCATTATCAACCCAAAGTAAACCTCTGCGACCGTCGTCTAGCGGGTCTAGAAGCCCTAATCCGCTGGAAACACCCGACAAGAGGAATGGTATTCCCAGGAGAGTTTATCGCTCTAGTCGAAGATACCGGACAAATCCTACCGATCAGCAACTGGTTGATCGAGCAAGCCTGCCAACAGATCCAGGTACTCCAGCACCGAGGCAGAGCGATACCCATTTCGATCAACATTTCGGCCAAGCATTTCTATACTGGCGACCTGGTCAACCAGATCCGTCGGCAGCTCGATACCTATCAGATCGACCCCAAACTGTTGGAGATAGAGATCACCGAGTCGCTGCTGATGGATAATATGCAACAAGCCATACAGACCCTTGAAACGATCCGATCGATAGGCGTCAGAACATCTATCGACGACTTCGGTACCGGTTTCTCCTCGATGGCGTACCTCAAGCAGTTACCGCTCGATGCCATGAAAGTCGACCGTGAGTTCGTCCGCCACCTGCCTAACGGCCTTAAAGATGTTGCGATCACCCAAACGATCATCGAACTCGCCCACCGCCTCAACCTTCCGGTAATCGCCGAAGGCGTTGAAACAGAAGCCCAACTCAAATGCCTCGAGCAGATGGGCTGCGAAATGGTGCAAGGCTACCTGTTCTCCAAACCGGCTCCAATTGCAGAGCTTAATCTGGGACCGACATATACCTGTTTCGCCAGCTCACAGAGCTCGACTGTTTGATTCTCAGCATGCTAGCTTCAAAGCCTCAAACAAGGCTCAACCTGTACCCAACGTAAACCATCGTCCACTTGTCCCCCCTGGCGCTTTTATCTATCGTCAACCGACTTAACACTACGGAACAGCGTCGATGTCAGATACCCGTATTCGAGATCTAACGGCCATTAACGATCTCTCGCAACCGTTTGAAATAGCTGATCGTATTTGGTGGGTCGGGCATTATTTAGATAACGATCCGTTCCAATGTCACTGCTATCTGATCGAACAGGGCGACCAGTCAGTATTGGTCGATCCGGGCTCGACGCTGACATTTGCACACACCCTGAAGAAAATCGAACAGATCATCCCTTTTTCGTCGATCAAGTATTTTCTGTGCCAGCATCAAGATCCCGATATCACCGGGGCCATGCCGCTGATCGATACCATGGTCCAGCGCGACGATGCGGTGCTGGCGACCCACTGGCGTGCCCAAGTATTGCTCAAGCACTACGATCTGAAGATGCCATTTTGGCTGATCGACCAAAACGATTGGCAATTAGAACTACAGGATCGCACCCTAAAATTCATTTTCACGCCCTATGCTCATTTTCCTGGGGCTTTCTGCAGCTTTGACGAACATAGCCAAGTGCTGTTCTCGAGCGATCTGTTCGGCGGCTTTACCGAAGAGTTCAATCTGGTAGCCCAGGATGAAGGCTACTTCGAGGCGATGCGACCGTTCCATGAGCACTATATGCCCAGCCGAGAAGTGCTCGGATTTGCGATGTCAGAAATCGAGCCGCTTCCGGTAGAGTTGATCGCTCCTCAACACGGTTCGCTGATTCCTAAACCGCTGATTCAGTCGATGATCAACCAGCTAATGAACCTCGATTGCGGCCTTTATCTGCTGTCGCACGGTGACACCGACATCGGCAAACTGAGCCGCCTCAACCAAACGCTACGCGATATCACCCACACCATGCTGCTGTCGCGCGAGTTCCGTGATATTGCCAACCGGCTCTACACCATCATCCGCCGCACGTTACCAGTGAACGAACTCGATTTCTACGCCCTGTTCAGCGACGAACATCATCTCTACTTCTCTCCCGAAACCCGCTACCGTGGGCTGGAAGTTCACTGGGAGGAAGATCAGACCCAACTGCTAGGCAAGGACATTACCGAATGGGAAAGATGGGTGACGGCGCATAAGGGTGTCCGCCCACATGCAATCAAAGAGAGCTGTTTCTGTTTACTCGAACAAGACAACGCCTACCAACTGGTGGTGCCGCTGTTCCAACCTGACACCGGTAAAATCCAAGCGATCGCCATCATCCTATTGACCGAAGCACTCAAGCTGACCGGTCAACTCGAGCATGTGATCAACCAGATGGCGATGCCGCTGCAAGTCGCGATCGAGCGCGAAGTGATCTACCGTACTCTCGAACTCGAACGCCAAAAACTCTACGACCGCTCGATTCACGACCCGCTAACGGGTCTATACAGCCGCATCTACATGAGCGATGCGGTGCAACGCCTGTGCGACCTGCACGATCGCAATGGCTCCGATGCGGTCAGCGCCGTGTTGATGGATATCGATCATTTCAAGCGTATCAACGACACCCTCGGCCACAATCAGGGCGATGTGGTTCTGCGACAGGTGGCCCAACTGGTACTGGAGATGGTCCGTGAAGGCGACATCGCTATCCGGCTCGGAGGCGAAGAGTTTATCGTCTTCATGACCAGCAAAACCGAAAGTGAAGTGCAGGCATTAGCCGAACGTATCCGGCTCGGGGTGGAGGCACTGCAAGTCACCTCTGGAGATACCTCTCTGCACGTGCGCGTGAGTGTCGGCACCGCGGTTCGCCACCAGACTGAACCCTTGCTCAACCTGATCGAACGCGCCGATCGGGCGCTTTACAAAGCCAAGCGTGGCGGGCGCAACCAGGTGGTCGCCGCCGACTAAACCCGCACAGAGCTAACCCAGGGTTTTCACAAAAGCGAGGCCTGAGTCACGCCCGGATTACACTTATACTTCAGGCTGCTCTTCAAACACCTGCAGCGGCTTATGTTTTGCGCCTATATAGCAGTAGATAGTCGGTAGCACGAACAGGGTAAACAGGGTACCTATCGATAGCCCCGCGCAGATCACCATACCGATATTAAAGCGCGCTGCAGCCCCCGGCCCGACAGCCAGCAGCAGCGGAATCAAACCGGCAACCATCGATACCGTGGTCATCAAGATAGGACGAAGTCGAATCCGCGCGGCATAGTGTATCGCGCTAAATCGATCCGCCCCCTGCTCGATCTGCTGAACCTTAGCGACTTCACACATCAAGATGCCATGCTTGGTGATCAAGCCAACCAGCGTAATCAAGCCGATCTGGGTGTAGATGTTCATCGTCGTCACACCCCAAGCCATCACCAGCAACGCGCCGCAAATCGCCAGCGGCACCGAAATCATGATGACGATGGCATCACGCCAGCTTTCAAACTGCATCGCCAGCACCAGAAAGATAATCGCTAACGCCAATAGGAAGGTGATATACAGCGACGCCCCTTCCTGTACAAACTGACGCGACTCGCCTTTAAAGTCGTACGAATAACCGGGCGGTAGCAACTCATCGGCCTGGGCTTTGAGAAACTCAATCGCTTGGCCCATATTGCCACCAGGCATTAACACCGCGCCGATGGTGACCGAGTTGGCCTGATTCATCTGCACCAATGCCGACGGCTTACCTCCGACCTCAAAATCGATCAAATTCGCCAGCGGCACCTGATGACCGTCCATCGACCTGACGTGGTAACGCCCTATATGCTCGGGCTGACCCCGTTCACTGCGTTCGGCCTGGGGCACCACCTCGTAGGCACGGCCATCGATGTTGATATGGTTGACATAGCCATCACCGATTAAGGTGCTCAGGGTCTTGCCAATATCGGCCATCGATACGCCGTAAGCTCCGGCCTTATCCCGGTTGACCTGCACCGCGACTTCCGGCGTTTCGAACTTCAGGTCGATATTGGAGAACACGAACAGGCCGCTCTGCTGAGCCTTAACAAACAGCTCCTGCGATAGCGTTAACAGCGTTTGGTAGTCGCCGACGCCATTGACTACGAACTGAATCGGCAAACCACTACCCGCTCCGGGGAGTGCAGGGATCGGAAACACGGAGGTATTAACCCCAGCCAAGTCGGCCGTCAGCTCATTGATCGATTGAATCAGCTCAGACAAACTGCTTTCGCGCTCCTCCCACACCTTGCCACGAATAATCCCCAGACCGCTGTTAGTACTCGGGTAACCGGATAGCGATAGACTACCCGCCACATCATGAAGCTGGTTGCTACGCTCACCGATCTCGGTTAAATACAGGTCAACATAATCGATATTGGCACTGGCAGGGGCATTCGCCATCAACATCACGGCGCCTTTATCCTCGGCAGGCGCCAATTCGCTGGGAATAATCCGAAACAAAAAGTACAGGCTGGCAAACGTGCACAGCGCAAATAATACTATTGCGGGACGACGCTTGAGCGTCGCGGCCAGCGCGCGACCGTAACCCGCATCAAGCCGCTCTAAAAAACGGTGTACGCCCCGCTCAAACCGACCCGGTTTAGAGTTATGCCGCAAGATTCCCGCGCAGAGTACAGGCGATAGCGTCAACGCAACGATGCCCGACACCACGACCGCACCGGCCAGGGTCAGGGAAAACTCTTTAAATAGCGTTCCGGTTAACCCATCAAGCAGAGCGATCGGGGAATAAACCGCAGCCAATGTAATCGTCATGGTGATGACCGGCATTGCGATCTCCCGAGTGCCAATAATCGCCGCACGAAACGGCGTTTCACCCTGTTTAAGATGCCGCTCAACATTCTCCACCACCACGATGGCGTCATCGACCACCAAACCTATCGCCAGCACCATCGCCAGCAACGTCAGCAGGTTGATCGAAAAACCCACCATCTGCATCACCAGACAGACCCCAATCAACGATAACGGTATCGCGACCACGGGGATGATCACGGCGCGAAGATTACCCATAAACAGAAAGATGGTGATAACGACGATCAGCGTCGCTTCGACGATGGTGATCAACACTTCGTTGATCGATGCTTCGATATAGACGGTGGCATCGTACATCAGCTCCATCTCAATCGCCGCAGGCAGGTTATTGGCGATATCCGGCAGCCGCTCACGCACCCCTTTGGCGGTATCGAGTGGATTAGCCACCGGCGTGGTATCGATAGCCATGACCACGGCAGGATTACCATCGGTACGCGGACGGATCGATTCTCTCACTTCGCTCATCTCAATACGGGCAACATCAATCAAACGCACGATGCCGTTATCGCGACGTACCAGTATTAACTGTTCAAATTCATCGATCGATTTGAGATCGGTGTTGATGCTGATATCAAACTGTTGCCACTGGTCCTCTAGCTGACCTGGAGCGGAGCGAAAATTATTGTCCTCCAACGCTCTGTTGACCTCGGATGCGGTCAGGTCATGCGCCGCTAACTTGTCGGCATCCAGCCAGATCCGCATCGCCAGTTCGGGCCCGTACATGTTCGCCTTAGCGACACCTGGCACCGTTACCAATTTGGGCTGAACATTGCGATTAAGGTAATCGGCGATCTGGGCGGCGTTGTATTCGGTACTCTCGAACGAGATATACATAATCGAAGTGCTGGCCCCGGTGGCACTACTCACCGATGGATCCTGGGCTTCGCTGGGCAAACGCGCACGGACACTGTTGACCTTGGCCATCACCTCGGCCAGCGCATCATTGGAATCGGTGCCGATTTTCATCGTAGCGGTCACCGTACTCAGACCGGTCTTGCTGGTGGATTCGATAAAGTCGAGGTTATCGACCTCAGCCACCACCTGCTGCACCGGCTGAGTAATAAATCCCTGCACCACTTCAGCCGGGGCGCCGTAATAAGCCGTACTGACGGTGATCACAGTATTGGCTAATTCAGGGTACTCGCGCACCTGCAGTTTAAAAATCGCTTGAATCCCCAGAATCAGGATCAACAAGCTCAAGGCCGCGGAAAAGACCGGACGACGAATGAAAATATCGGTGAATCGCATCGCTAGGCTACCTTTAGTTCGCAGCGGTTTGTTCAGCAGCAGCCGATGGTTGCTGCTCGGCAGGGATCACCCCATCGTCAACCAGCTTGACGTGAGCCCCATTGCGCAGGCGTACCTGCCCCGAGGTCACCACCTGTTCGTCTGCACTCAGTCCGCTGGCTATCCGGCTCCACGGCCCCTGCCGCTCGGCAACGTCGATAGAACGCTGCTCCACCGATAACACCCGCTGCTCACCTTGACCCTTTTCAACCAATACATAAACTTGCTCACCGTAGAGGCTAAAGTGGATCGACCGCGTCGGGATCACCAGCGCCTCGGCAATTTGCGGTTGCATAATCTCAACACTAGAGTACATCCCGGCGCGCAACAGCTCGTCGCTGTTGGGTATTTTGGCCTGGACATGCAGCACTCCAGAATCACGACTGACCGCCGAATCGATCGCCGAAATTTGGCCATCAAACGGATGTTCAGGGTAAGCATCGGTATGAATTTTTACCTCCATGCCAATCGTTAACTGGGATAAGTTCTTCTGTGGCACGATAAATCGAATCAGCATCGATTTAAGACTTTGCAACCGCGTGATCTCATCCCCCGGCTGCAGATAGACCCCCAGATGCACTTCACGCAGACCGGTAACGCCATCAAACGGTGCACTGATCTGGCGTCGAGCAATGACCGCTCGCAACGACTCGATCTCCGCCATCAGGGCATGGTATTCAGCCTGCGCATCATCCAACGTTTTCTTCGATACCGATCTGCGCTGATAAAGCTGCTGATTCCGCTCAAAGGAGCTTTTTACGGCAGGAAGGCGACTCTCGGCGGCAACCAGATTGGCCTGCTCTACAGCACTATCTAGCTCGACCAATAGCTGGCCTCGCTTCACTTTTTGTCCCGATGTAAAGTGGATCGCCGACACCAAGCCCGATACCGAGGTGCTCAGGGTGACGCCCTGGCTGGGTTCGATTAGACCGATCGCATCGATATGTGGCTGCCACTCGCGCATCTGTACCTCGACCACCTCCACCGGCAGCTTAGGTATCGGTCGATTGGCCATGAATTCGGCGATTTTCTGCTTTTTGAACAGGTCGAAACCGATCACACTGCCGAACAACACCAACGCCAACAGCATCATCGCTGCAATCCATTTTTTCATCAGAGAAACATCCTCGTAATAGATAAAACACCAAGCTCAGGGTAACCGAGCCTTATTTCTGACAAATTGCACTCCAGCAAGCCAGGATAGTGGCTTCGCTGGTCTCAACATCGAGCACGATATAACCGCGCAGATGCTTTTGTACTAACAATGGCACCAGATCCAAGCTCAATGTCACCAGCACAGGAATCGGCAACGGTTTAAATACCCCCGCTTCAATCCCCTGTTGAAACATAGCCATGACCGGATCGAACAACTCCTCTAGGCGCTGCTGTTGCCGTAGCGGATCAAAAAATGGCGAGTGTTCGTACTGTACCTTGGAGCTAAAGTGATCAGGGTTAGCGATCAAGAAATCCCTGACTCTAAACCATAGTCCACGGTACTGTTCAAACAACGGTTCAGAGCGATCAAAACCTTGCAATAACTGCTCGGCAACCGCCTGATGAATCTCATCATAGTACTGCCGAATCAACTCATCCTTATCGTCAAAATAGAGATACAGCGTTCCAGCCGCGACTCCCGACAATCGAGCCAACTTAGCCATCGATAGGCCATGAAAACCCTGCTCTGCAATCAGCTGCCCTGTCGCTTCGAGAATACGGCTGCGCTTATCGGAACGGCTTTTAAATAGATCCAGTTTCATGGTCATAGTCGATACAGCTTCGGAGAGTGGCCATGATACACAAAATGAATGAACGTTCATTCATTTAATTAAAACTCTACTAAAAAAGTGATTTTTGGCCGAAATAGGCGGCCAACGAGCCGTTCGAATATCGATGCTGCGGTGCATGTAGCTTCACCTGAACTGTTACATTAATATGACATAGCATTGGTGGGCTTACCGATATCAATAAGGTTACAAGCTAGTCGAAAGTCGATCATTTAACTCAGGATATGCCGCTGAAATAATCACGACAGGATTAAAAGCACCTAGAATGACTCTCAATACGATCTATCCGACAAACTATCAAGCTAGCGCATAATTAACAGGTCTCTAATGGGCAAACTTCATCCGCTTAACGCCTTAGTATTGCTGGCATCGGTTTGCCTTTTCTGTTCGTCTCCGACTTACGCTGAAGAAAAGCGCTATATCAACATCGGTACCGGCGGGGTTACCGGTGTCTACTACCCTGCCGGAACATCGATCTGCCGCCTCGTCAACAAACACCGCAAGACTCACGGAATCCGCTGCAACGTTGAAAGCACCGACGGATCGACCTATAACATCAACGCCATCCGTGCCGGTCAACTATCGATGGGATTGGTGCAGTCCGACGTTCAATACGATGCCAGGCATGGAACCGGAACCTTTAAAGAGGTCGGTCCCGATAGCGGGTTGCGCGCCATCTTCGCGCTTCACCCCGAGGTGTTCACCGTTATTGCCAAAACCAGCTCCGGTATCAAGCACATCGATGATCTGCAAGGAAAGCGGGTCAGCATCGGCAATCCAGGCTCCGGCCAGCGCGCCACGATGGAGGCACTGATGGCGGCGATAGGCTGGAATAGGGACACGTTTTCATTGGCAGCCGAGCTAAAGTCGGCAAAACTGGCGTCAGCACTCTGCAGCGATAAGATCGACGCCATGATCTTTATGGTCGGCCACCCCAGCGACGCGATCAAACAAGCCACCAGTTCCTGCAACAGTGTCATAGTAGAGATAATGAGCGATAAGGTTGACCGGTTGATCGCCCAAAACAGCAACTACCAACCTGCCGAAATCCCCGGCGGTCTCTATCAAGGGAACAATCATAGCGTCACCAGCTTTGGAGTAGGTGCGACCCTTGTCACCTCGGACAGCACCCCGGATGATATTGTTTACAACACCGTTAAAGCGGTTTTTGACAACTTCGAAGAGTTCAAAAAGCTGCACCCAGCCTTTGCCAAACTAAACAAAAAACAGATGCTAACCGAAGGCCTTTCGGCACCGCTTCATCCGGGCGCAATCAAGTACTACAAGGAGGTTAAATTGATGTAGCCCCTCTACTTTCTAGTGGCACAAAAAAAGCGACCCGAAGGTCGCTTTTTTATTTCCGGGAAATAACCAGCTTACCAGCCAGTGATTTCCTTGAGTGCATCACCGATCTGAGCCAGTGAACGAACGGTCTTAACACCGGCGTCTTCGAGCGCAGCAAACTTCTCGTCTGCAGTACCCTTACCACCAGAGATGATCGCACCAGCGTGACCCATGCGCTTACCGGCAGGTGCGGTAACACCAGCGATGTAAGACACAACAGGCTTAGAAACGTTAGCCTTGATGTAGGCAGCGGCCTCTTCTTCAGCGGTTCCACCGATCTCACCGATCATCACGATCGCTTCGGTCTTAGGATCATTCTCGAACAGTTCCAGAATGTCGATGAAGTTAGAACCGGGGATAGGATCACCACCGATACCGACGCAGGTAGACTGACCAAAGCCCGCATCGGTAGTCTGCTTAACCGCTTCGTAGGTCAGTGTTCCTGAACGCGAAACGATACCGACTTTACCCGGCAGGTGGATATGACCTGGCATGATGCCGATCTTGCACTCACCTGGGGTGATAACGCCTGGGCAGTTAGGGCCGATCAGGGTAACACCCAGCTCGTCGCACTTAACTTTACACTCAAGCATATCCAGAGTCGGGATACCTTCGGTGATAGCAACGATCAGCGTGATGCCGCTGTTGGCCGCTTCGAGGATAGAATCCTTACAGAAAGCAGCAGGAACGTAGATAACAGACGCATCAGCACCGGTTGCTTCAACCGCTTCGGCAACAGTGTTAAATACAGGCAGTCCCAAATGCTGCTGGCCGCCCTTGCCCGGTGTTACACCACCGACCATCTGGGTGCCATAAGCAATCGCTTGCTCGGAGTGGAAAGTACCCTGACCGCCGGTGAAACCCTGGCAGATCACTTTGGTGTCTTTATTGATTAAAACGCTCACTTATTTACCCTCCGCTGCTTTAACTGCTTGCTGAGCCGCGTCAGTCAGGCTAGTGGCGGCGATGATGTCCAGACCAGACTCGGACAATACCTGTGAGCCTAGCTCAGCGTTGTTGCCTTCAAGGCGAACAACTACAGGCACTTCTACGCCGACTTCTTTAACAGCAGCGATAATACCTTCAGCGATCAGATCGCAACGCACGATACCGCCGAAGATGTTAACCAGTACCGCTTTCACAGCACTGTCGGACAGGATGATTTTGAACGCTTCGGTAACACGCTCTTTGGTTGCACCGCCGCCTACGTCGAGGAAGTTGGCCGGGAAGCCACCGTGCAATGCAACGATATCCATGGTGCCCATCGCCAAGCCTGCGCCGTTAACCATGCAACCGATAGTGCCGTTCAGGGCAACGTAGTTCAGTTCCCACTTGGCCGCATTCGCTTCACGCTCATCGTCCTGCGACGGATCGTGCATCTCCTGCAGATCCTTGTGACGGTAGATCGCGTTGGAGTCGATAACGATCTTGGCATCCAAGCAGTGCAAGTTGCCCGCATCGGTGATAACCAAAGGATTGATCTCAAGCAGAGCCAGATCCTTATCTTTAAACATCTTCGCCAGACCCATGAAGATCTGTACGAACTGTTTGATCTGATTACCTTCCAGGCCAAGCTGGAATGCTAGATCGCGACCCTGGTATGGCTGAGGACCTGCCATCGGATCGATGATCGCTTTCAAGATCTTTTCAGGCGTCTCTTCGGCTACCTTCTCGATCTCAACACCACCTTCGGTCGACGCCATAAAGACGATACGACGTGAAGAGCGGTCAACAACCGCACCCAGGTACAATTCCTGAGCGATATCGGTGCAGGTCTCTACCAAAATTTTGGTAACCGGCTGACCATTAACGTCAGTCTGATACGTGACCAGACGCTCACCCAACCACTTTTCAGCAAATGCCTTGGCTTCGTCAGCGCTATCCACCAACTTAACGCCGCCAGCCTTACCACGGCCACCTGCGTGAACCTGGGCCTTAACTACCCACTTGTCACCGCCAATACGCTTACAAGCTTCTGCAGCGTCCTTGGGGGTTTCAACAGCCTCACCAATAGATACCGGCAGACCGTATTGGGCAAACAGTTGTTTTCCCTGATACTCGTGAAGATTCATGTCTCGATCCGTTATTTACGTTCTACTTGTGCGACCCGTAAAGATCGCGTCAAAGTGCCCCTTCGTCTAAACAAAGGGGCTCGATTTGAAAATGCCCGTCACCGGGCAAAAATTAGCGCTTCTTGCGGTTGGCAATATGAATCGCGTGATTATCGCACGCTAGAGCGGCCTCGTGAATCGCCTCACTGACTGTAGGGTGAGCAAAAACCGTCAACTGCAAGTCTTCGGCACTGGAGCCGAATTCCATAGCGATAACCGCTTGAGCGATCAGCTCGCCTGCTTGGCCACCGATGATATGACAACCCAGAATGCGGTCGGTCTCTTCGTCAGCGATCAGCTTGACGAAGCCTTCGGTATCTTGCGACGCCATGGCACGGCCCGATGCAGCAAATGGGAACTTGCCCACTTTGATCTTGACGCCCTCAGCCTTAAGCTCCTGCTCGTTCTTACCCACCCACGCCAACTCAGGGTGGGTATAGATAATTCCAGGGATGCAGTCGTAGTTCATCTGCGCTTTATGGCCGTGGATGATATCCGCAACCATGATCCCCTCTTCGGAGGCCTTGTGAGCCAACATCGGGCCACGCACCACATCACCAATAGCGTAAACGCCAGGAACATTGGTACGACACTGGCCGTCAACAGAGATAAAGCCGCGCTCGTCCAGCTCGACACCTGAATCGGCACCCAATAGCGCTTCGGTATAAGGGCGACGACCTACGGCTACGATCAGCTTATCAACGGTGATCTCCTGCTCGCCTTTAGCATCGGTGAACTTAACCAACACTTCCTTCTTCTTACCGCTGCCCTTGATCTCGGTGCCCGTAACGCGAGCATTAAGGCGGATATCCAGCCCCTGCTTCTTTAGCGTCTTCTGTGCATCCTTGGCCAGATCCTTATCGCAGAACGGCAAGAAATCTTCCATCGCTTCCAGCACGATGACTTCTGATCCCAAACGCGCCCAGACCGAGCCCATCTCAAGACCGATTACACCGGCACCGATCACGCCCAGACGCTTAGGCGTCTCGCTGATATTCAGGGCACCTTCGTTATCCAGGATCAGGTCATCTGCCAGCGGCGCAGGAGGAATATTTACCGGAACCGAACCCGCAGCGATGATGATGTTTTCAGCGTCAACGACTTCGGTGCTACCGTCGGCTTTAGACACCTCAACTTTCTTACCACCCAGCACCTTACCTTTACCCGCTAGCACGGTGACGCCATTGGCCTTGAACAAACCGGTGATACCACCGGTCAAGTTCTTAACGATCTGATCTTTACGACCGATCATCTTAGGTACGTCGATACCGACCTTGCCGGTACTAATACCGTGCAGCTGAAACTCTTCATGCGCCATATGGTACTTGTAAGTACTATCCAGCAGCGCTTTGGATGGGATACATCCAACATTTAGGCAGGTACCGCCAAGTACGGTGGCGCCCTTATCGTCGATCCACTTTTCTACGCAGGCGGTCTTAAGGCCCAGCTGCGCAGCACGAATAGCTGCCACGTAGCCACCAGGGCCCGCGCCGATTACAACAACATCAAACTTTTGTGACATGTCAGAAATTTCCTATCAATTAACCTTGTGGGCTATTTGCTCTTTGATGGTTCGGGTCGCGATTACGACCCTCTCACGCTCAATCAAAAGTTTCTTATTATACGTCCAACAACATACGCGCGGGATCTTCGAGCAGTTCCTTGATGGTAACAAGGAATTGCACCGCTTCTTTGCCATCGATCATACGGTGATCGTACGACACGGCGAGGTACATCATCGGTAAGATTACCACTTCACCGTTGACCGCCATCGGCCGCTCTTGAATCTTGTGCATACCCAAAATAGCGGTCTGCGGTGGATTCAAAATCGGCGTCGACATCAACGAACCGAAGACGCCGCCGTTGGTGATGGTAAACGTGCCACCCTGCATATCATTGATACCCAGCTTGCCGTCACGACCACGCGCACCGAAATCAGCAATAGCAGATTCTACACCGGCAAGGCTCATCGCGTCAGTATCACGCAGTACAGGAACCATCAGGCCGCGGCTGGTCGAAACAGCCACACCGATATCCTGATAACCGTGGTAGACCATGTCGCTGCCATCGATGGAAGCGTTCACCGCAGGGAAACGCTTCAGCGCTTCGGTAGCGGCTTTAACGAAGAACGACATGAAGCCCAGACGGGTACCGTTGTGTGTCTTCTCAAACAGGTCCTTGTACTGCTTACGCAGCTCCATCACTGGCTTCATGTTGACTTCGTTGTAGGTCGTCAACATCGCTGCAGTTTGCTGAGCTTCCACCAAACGCTTGGCGATGGTCGCACGAAGGCGGGTCATCGGCACCCGCTTTTCAACTCGTGCTCCGGCAGCAACGGCCTCAATGACAGGTGCAACAGCAGGCGCTGCTGCAGGCGCTGCTGCAGGCGCTGCTGCAGGCGCTGCAGGCTTATTCTTCAGATAATTAACCACGTCTTCTTTAGTGACGCGTCCACCTTTACCGCTGCCCGCCACTTGGGAGGCGTCAAGGTTATTTTCTTCGAGTAGCTTACGCGCAGCGGGACCCGCTGCGGCATCAGCATCCGCGTCTGTGTCGGCAGCAGCAGGTGCCGCCGCTTCGATAGCTGGAGCCGCTGCAGCACCGGCTGCAAACACAGCAATCACTTCGTCACTAAGAACGGTATCGCCTTCGCCTTTAAGAATTTCTGCAATTGAACCATCAGCCGGCGCAACCACTTCGAGCACCACCTTGTCGGTCTCGATATCCACGATCAGCTCATCACGGGAAACGGCCTCACCGGGCTGCTTGTGCCAGGTTGCCACAGTACCGTCGGCAACAGACTCAGGGAAAGTAGGAGCTTTGATTTCGATTGACATGACACTTCCTTTATTTATGTAGTGGCTAGCAGGCTGTCTGACCTGCTAACCATTGATCGCATCGTTAACCGTTGATGGCGTCGTTGACCAGAGTTTCTTGTTCTTTCACATGCTGCGACATATAGCCCGAAGCCGGTGCCGCCGAGCCCGGACGCGCCGAGACCTCGAGGTGCAGTGTCGGATACAGCTGTTGCACAACATGGCGCATATGGTGCTGAGAGCTATACCAGGCACCCTGGTTGAGCGGTTCTTCTTGACACCAGACCACCGACTCGACGTTTTTATAACTATCGATCGCCGCGATCAGGTCCTTCTCTGGGAACGGGTACAGCTGTTCGAGCCGGACGATGGCCACATCGTCCACACCATCTTCAGCACGCTTATTATAAAGGTCGTAGTAAACCTTACCGCTACACAGCACTACCCGCTTAACCTTATTGGCCGTGAGATCGTCGACTTCCGGGATCACGGTCTGGAAAGCCCCTTCGATCAGTTCTTCGAGTGTCGAAACCGCCTGCTTATGACGCAGCAGCGACTTGGGTGACATCACGATCAGCGGCTTACGCAGCGGACGGATCACCTGACGACGCAACATATGGAACACCTGAGCAGGCGTGCTCGGAACACAGACCTGAATATTGTGCTCAGCACAGAGCTGCAAGTAACGCTCTAATCGCGCCGAGCTATGCTCCGGCCCTTGGCCTTCGTAGCCATGCGGCAGAAGCATGGTCAAGCCGCACAAGCGTGCCCATTTATGCTCACCCGAGGTAATAAACTGATCGATAACCACCTGTGCACCGTTGGCAAAGTCACCAAACTGGGCTTCCCAGATAACCAGTGTATTCGGTGCTGTAGTCGCATAACCGTACTCAAAGCCCAACACAGCCTCTTCCGAAAGGAATGAGTCATAGATGGTCATCCGCGGCTGATCCGATGCAAGATTCTGCAGCGGGACATACACCTCACCATCTTTTTGGTTGTGCAGTACTGCATGACGGTGCGAGAAGGTGCCACGGCCAACATCCTGCCCGGTAATCCGGATCGGATGGCCTTCGGCCAGTAGCGTCGCGTACGCCATGGTCTCGGCAAAACCCCAGTTGATCGGCATCGCTCCATTGCCCATCTTTTTGCGGTCTTCGAGAATTTTCTTAACCTGCCGCTGAATGATAAAGCCTTCAGGGACCGCATCCAGTTTGGTGACCAGGTCTTTGAACAGGTCTATTTCGACCTGGGTATCACACTCCAGATTCCATTCGTGCCCCAGATAAGGACGCCAGTCGACGAACAACTCTTCGTTCGGTTCGGTCACTAATGATTTGGCTACGTGACGACCATCTTCGAGCGACTGACGATAATCCGCCTCCATCGCCTTGCTGTCGGTTTCAGTAATAACTCCGGCAGCGATCAAGTACTCGGCATACAGGGTGCGAGTCGTTCTTTGATTCTTGATGATCCCATACATCACCGGCTGAGTACCGGATGGCTCGTCGGCCTCGTTATGGCCACGACGACGGTAACAAACCAGATCGATCACTACGTCACGCTTGAACTCATTGCGGTAATCCATCGCTAGCTGAGTCACAAATGCGACCGCTTCAGGATCGTCACCGTTAACGTGGAAGATCGGTGCTTCGACCATCTTGGCCACGTCGGTGCAGTATTCGGTCGAACGCGAGTCTTCACGCTTGTTAGTCGTAAAGCCAACCTGGTTGTTGATCACCAGGTGGACTGTGCCACCGGTCTTGTAAGCTCGGGTCTGCGACATCTGCAACGTTTCCATGCAGACACCCTGACCGGCAAACGCCTGGTCACCGTGAATGGTGATCGGCAGAACCAGATCACCGTCGGCGTCATTGCGTCGATCCTGACGCGCGCGTACCGACCCCTCGACCACCGGCGATGCAATCTCAAGGTGGGACGGGTTAAACGCCAGCGCAATATGCACTTCGCCACCGGCGGTGCCAACATTAGAGGAGAAGCCCTGGTGGTATTTAACGTCACCGGAGGTTTCCAGCGTTCGCTTGCCTTCAAACTCGTCGAACAGGTCGCGCGGGTTTTTGCCGAAAATGTTGACCAGTACGTTGAGACGGCCCCGGTGAGCCATGCCAATCACAACTTCCTTGGTTCCGTGCTTACCGGCGCGCTGGATCAATTCATCCATGCACGGGATCAGCGCTTCAGCACCCTCAAGACCAAAACGCTTAGCACCAGCAAAACGTGAGCCCAGGTACTTTTCCAGCCCTTCGGCAGCGGTCAGCCGCTCGAGGATGTGCTTACGGTATCCAGGTTCGAACTCAGGGTGCGAACGCACCGGCTCAATCCGTTGTTGCAACCAACGTTTCTGCTGAGTATCGACAATATGCATATACTCGGCACCGACGGTGCTGCAGTAGGTCTTTTTCAGGTCGTCCAGGATCGTTTTCAGTGGCGCTTCTTCAGAACCGAAGAACAACGAACCCAGTTGGAAAGTGGTATCCAGATCAGCCGCAGAGAGTTCGTGAAAGTGCAGATCCAGATCCGGTACATCTTCACGCTCAAGCAATCCCAGCGGATCGATCTTAGCCACCTGATGGCCACGGACGCGAAACGCGTTGATCATCCGCAATACCCGAACCTGCTTCTTCTCGTGTTCGGAGCTAACGCTCGAAACCGGAAGCAACTGCTGGGCTGCACGTTGATTTTTAGAGAGATAGAGGAAGTGCTCACGCACCGTTGAGTGAGGAATATCCTGAGTCACGGTCTCCTGAGTTCGAGGAAGCCTATCAAACTCTTCCCGCCACTCCTGAGGAACTTCGTTGGGGTCTCTGAGATACGCCTCGTATAGATCTTCGACGTAAGACAGATTTGCCCCTGAGAGATGTGAAGTCTTCCACATCAGCTCCATTATGCCTTCATGCATTCTCGACAACCCTGTAGTGAGGGAATGCGCCCGAATTGGCGTTACATTCTTCACCGTAAGAACCGACACCCCTGCCAGCCCACCGGGGAATAATGCCCCTCTGGTAATGTTTCTGTGACATTTTTTAGAGTGAGCTAAAACGATCAAACAACACACTTGACCCTGTTAGCATCGGCGCATAAGTCTACAGCAGTTAGTACTACGCCGGAATAATGCTTTTTACCTATAAGCCCCTAAATTTCAACAATTCAGTGACAAACAAAAAAATTAAAAAATGACAAAAAAAATGGCGCGATAATCGCACCATTTTTATTTCGCTTCGATCAGGTCGCTTGCTGTAGCAACATGTTCCGAATCTTACCGATTGCCTTGGTGGGGTTGAGCCCCTTAGGACAAACGCTGACGCAGTTCATGATGCCGTGGCAGCGGAACACACTGAACGGATCATCCAGATCCGCCAACCGCTCCCGAGTGGCCGTATCACGACTATCAGCTAGGAAGCGATAGGCCTGCAACAACCCCGAAGGACCGACAAACTTATCCGGATTCCACCAGAACGACGGACAAGAGGTCGAGCAGCATGCACACAAGATACATTCGTACAGACCGTCCAGCTTCTCCCGCTCCTCGGGCGACTGCAGCCGCTCGATAGCAGGTGCCGGTGTATCGTTGATCAGGTACGGCTTGATCTTTTCGTATTGCTTGTAGAACTGGCTCATATCAACAACCAGATCACGCACAACAGGCAGGCCCGGCAACGGACGCAGAACCAACTTGTCTTTATCAACCACCGCTGACAGCGGCGTGATACAGGCCAAGCCGTTCTTACCGTTCATGTTCATGCCGTCGGAGCCACAAACTCCTTCACGGCAAGAACGACGGTAACCCAGACTCGGGTCCTTATCTTTTAGCAACTGGAGCAGATCCAGCACCATGATGTCCTTACCACCAGGGATATCGATATGGATATCCTGCATATAAGGCGCATCATCAACCTCAGGGTTGTAACGATAAACACTGACTAACATGACGACACTCCCTTAGTAAACGCGCTTCTTCGGTGCGAAAGGTTCAACAGTCTTAGGCGCAAAGTTTACATCACGCTTACCAACACGTTTCTCACCGGGGAAGAAGACAGAGTGCTTCAGCCAGTTAACATCATCACGCTCGGTGAAGTCGTTTCGGGCATGAGCGCCACGGCTCTCTTTACGCTCTTCAGCAGCAATCGCAGTCGCCTCAGCAACTTCCAGCAGATTTTCAAGCTCAAGCGCCTCGATACGGGCGGTGTTGAAAGCCGAAGACTTATCTTCTAGGTGAAGATTTTCTACTCGCTTACGGATATCAACCAGCATATCCAAGCCTTTCTGCATGCTCACACCATCACGGAACACACCGAAATAAAGCTGCATGGTCTTCTGAAGCTCGCCACGAACCTCAGCAACACTCTCGCCGCCAGTAGAGTTATTCAGACGATCCAAACGCGCCATCGCCTCAGCAACATTGGCCTCGGTTGCGTCGTCAGCAGTGTAGCCTTCGTTCAACATCTTCTGGATGTGCAAGCCCGCTGCACGACCGAACACCACCAGATCCAGCAGTGAGTTACCACCCAAACGGTTAGCACCGTGAACCGATACACAAGCCACCTCACCACAAGCGAACAGGCCAGGAATTTCGTGGTCGTCACCTTCGGCATCGATGGTCAACGCTTGACCGCCGATATTGGTCGGCACACCACCCATCATGTAGTGACAAGTAGGAACAACAGGAACCAGATCGGTAACTGGATCAACGTGAGCAAAGGTTTTGGACAGCTCACAGATACCCGGCAAGCGGCTTTGCAGTACTTCTTCACCCAGGTGATCGAGCTTCAGGAATACGTGATCGCCGTCAGGACCGCATCCACGACCATCAAGGATCTCTAGCACCATCGAACGAGCCACAACATCACGGCCGGCTAGGTCTTTAGCATTCGGCGCGTAACGCTCCATAAAGCGCTCGCCATCCTTATTGACCAGATAACCGCCTTCACCACGACAACCTTCTGTGACCAGTACGCCCGCGCCGGCAATGCCGGTCGGATGGAACTGCCACATCTCGATATCCTGTACCGGGAAGCCGGCACGCAGCGCCATGCCCACACCGTCACCAGTGTTGATCAACGCGTTGGTGGTTGATTGATAGATACGGCCAGCACCGCCTGTCGCCAACACAGTCGCCAGCGCCTTAATGTATACGGTCTCGCCGGTTTCGATGCAGATAGCGATAGTACCGACGACAACGCCTTCACTATTCTTAACCAGATCGGTCGCGTACCACTCATTAAAGAAGGTCGTGCCCGCTTTCAAGTTGGCCTGATAAAGCGTGTGCAGCAACGCGTGACCAGTACGGTCAGCGGCAGCACAAGTTCGAGCAGCCTGACCGCCCTCACCAAAATTCTTTGACTGACCACCGAACGGACGTTGGTAGATACGACCCGCTTCGGTACGGGAAAAAGGCATCCCCATGTGATCCAGCTCAAATACTGCCTGCGGACCGACACTACACATGTATTCGATAGCGTCCTGGTCGCCGATGTAATCGGAGCCTTTGACGGTATCGTACATGTGCCAACGCCAATCATCGTTTGGATCGGCACTGGCGATCGCACAGGTGATGCCGCCTTGAGCGGATACGGTGTGCGAACGGGTTGGGAAGACCTTGGAGATACAGGCGGTCTTCAGACCTGACTGAGCCAGCTGCAGTGCGGCGCGCATACCAGCGCCACCACCACCGACTACGATAGCATCAAAGCTAAGCGTACGAATATTAGACATTACTTATAATCCCCACAATACCTGAACGCCCCATACCAGATAGGTGAACATCGCTGCTCCACAGATCACCTGGAACAGGAAACGAGGTCCGGTTGGCTTGATATAGTCGGTGGATACACTCCACAACCCAATCCACGCATGGGCACCGAGCGACAGCAACACCATCAGGGTAAACACACGCACCCAAGTCAGGTTAAACAAGTCGCTCCATTGCTCGAAGGTCAAACCAGGGTTGGTCAACAGATAGAACAGGATAAATACGGTGTAGACCATCAGCACAACGGCTGTGGCGCGCTGAATCATCCAATCATAGAGGCCGCTACGGCCAAAACTTGTTATGGAAGTTACCATATCCATACTCCTGCTAGCAGAGTTGATACCACACCGGCTACCAAAGTAGCCTTGGCAATCATCGTTCCACTCTCCAACTCTTCACAGTAACCGCAATCCATGATCAGATGCTTAATACCGGCAAAGAAATGATACAGCAGCGACGACACCAAGCCCCAAGCAATAAACTTCGCAAGGAAGCTATTACTGAGCATATCGGCGACGGCATCGAACCCCTGTTGGGAATCTAACGACAAATCGAACGCGTACAACATAAAGGCAACACCAATAAAGAGGATGATGCCTGTGATGCGGTGCAGTATCGAGGAGATCGCAGGTAGAGGTTGTTTTATCGTACGTAAATCTAGATTTACAGGTCTCGTTTTATTCACGGCTCTAATTCACACTCACGTTAGCCCGCTGAAGGGGCGATTAGAAGGACGTGCTAGGACGCATAAAGAGGAGTATTCAATAGGGTAAAAAACCCTTTTTCATCCCCAACTTCGGGGCAAGAGTATACCTATAGATAAGGGGTAAAACAATTGACCCTTAACTAGACCAAAGACATACAAGCGAATGTGATATTCAAACATTTGTGATTTTGAGCTCACCTCCCTTGCATCCTCCGTGAAACCTAGGATCTGGGCGCTACACTTCATGCTGCATTGCGGAAGTTGAACTTTTGGACAGATTGACTTTAGCGCTGATCGCCCTATAGTGATGACTCTTTAAAGTTGGCCTAAAACAAAGAATTCAAACTAAGCCATTGATTTCTTAGGTCAGATTCATAAAACACAAAAACCAATGATAGGAGCCGCCATGACTGATAAGAAAGCGTATCTGAAGGTCGACGGTATCGAAGAAGCCATTGAACTCCCCATGTTGCACGGCACTGAAGGCCCAGACGTTGTAGATGTACGCGCACTGGTCGGTAAAGGTCTGTTCACTTACGATCCTGGCTTCATGTCTACCGCCGCCTGCGACTCTGCCATCACCTTTATTGACGGTGGCAAAGGTGTACTACTACACGGTGGGTACCCGATCGAGCAGCTGGCCGAAAAGTCAGACTACATGGAAGTGTGCTACCTGCTACTCAACGGCGAACTGCCTACCGCCGAGCAGAAGGCAACCTTTGTCGAGACCGTTAAGAACCACACCATGGTTCACGAGCAACTCAGCCACTTCTATAACGGTTTCCGTCGTGACGCTCACCCGATGGCCATCATGTGTGGCGTAGTCGGCGCCCTGTCTGCGTTCTACCACGATTCGCTGGACATCAACGATGAACACCACCGTGAAGTCTGCGCTTACCGCCTGATCGCCAAGATCCCAACGATCGCTGCGATGTGCTACAAGTATTCGCTGGGCCAGCCGTTCATGTTCCCACGCAACGACCTGAACTATGCAGAGAACTTCCTGCATATGATGTTCGGCACCCCTTGCGAAGAGTACGTACCCAACCCGATTGTCTCCAAAGCGATGGACAAGATCTTCGTCCTGCACGCGGATCACGAGCAGAACGCCTCAACCTCAACCGTTCGCCTAGCCGGCTCTTCGGGCGCCAACCCATTCGCGTGTATCGCATCGGGTATCGCGGCACTTTGGGGACCTGCGCACGGTGGAGCAAACGAAGCGGTTTTGGCCATGCTGGAAGAGATCGGCGATGCCGAAAACATCCCTGAGTTCATTGCCAAGGCCAAGGATCCAAACGATCCGTTCCGCCTGATGGGCTTTGGACACCGGGTCTACCGCAACTTCGACCCACGCGCCAAGGTGATGAAAGTCTCTTGCGATGAAGTTTTGAAGGAGCTAGGTCTGGAAGATGACCCTCTACTGAAGATCGCCAAGCAGTTGGAACAGATCGCCATTGAAGACGAGTACTTCGTCGAGCGTAAGCTGTACCCGAATGTTGATTTCTACTCGGGCATCATTCTCAAGGCTATCGGTATCCCCACCAACATGTTTACCGTTATCTTCGCCTTGTCTCGCACGATCGGCTGGATCTCTCACTGGAGTGAGTTCCATTCTAGCCCGAACAAGATCGGTCGCCCACGTCAGTTGTACACTGGCCCAAGCAAGCGCGACTACCCGGGTTAAGCTTTGGCTTGATTCGGATTAAGAAAAAAGGCCGCTAACAGCGGCCTTTTTTTTGTAAACTGTTTTATATGAACGATGCCACTTTCAACATCTGCAAATAACGCTACTTCCGATTACAGCCAGCGCCTAACACGGCTTTTATACTCAATAAATCGCACCCCAAACAACGACCCCAACGCCCGCTCTTCAGGTTCAATCTGGAACCGATTCATGTACACCACAAACAATCCGACCAGCATCAGCGAAAGCAGATTGGCGAGAAACAGCCCCCAACCTAGCAAACACAATAAGAAGCCCAGATACATCGGATTACGTGTACGTCGGTCGACCCCCGACGTCACCAGCGATGAGGCGGTGTCTGGGCAGGTAGGATCGAGCGTTGTTTTGGCGCGTCTAAAACACAGCCCTCCCCAAATCACGATCCCTGCTCCTGCACTCGCTAAGATAACCAGCGCCATCAGTCCAAACGATTCTAAGCAGCGGGCCCCGGGTAGCAGCAATGCAACCCCTTTCATCACAACAACAAAGATGACGACTAACAGTAGCGGTGGGATTTTTAACTCTAAAGCCGACATAAACTACCCGCAATTAAGCCAACAGAGGCATCTCTAGACGCTCCATTCTGATAACCTTTTAGGCTATACTCCCCGCCGTCCAATAAAGCGGTGTTCACCATGAAAATCTGTAGTGTCGATTTAAAAAGCAACGAAGCTATCATCTGTCTGCTGTCCCTGTCCGAGGGATTGTTTTCACTTCCGGATTGCCGGGTGCGCCGCCTTACCTTGACGGACGTTAACAGCACCGAACATTTGAAAAAATTCCAGTTCGACTTTGCCAAGCTGATGGCCGATTACAAAGTGGATCAGGTAGTGATCCGCCAACGACCTACCAAAGGTAAGTTCGCCGGTAGTGCGGTAGGCTTCAAATTGGAAGCGACGATCCAGTTGATCGACGGCCTCGAGGTAGAAACCATCTCCTCCAGTGCCATCAAAGAATCGCTAAAAGCCACTCCACTGGCGATCACCTTCGATGAAACAGGGCTGAAAGCGTTCCAAGAACAAGCCTTCACCACGGCCGTGGCGTACCTCAATCGCTAAATAGCTAAGCGGGCATCTTTTGCCGCCAACTAGCGGATTGAACAACATCCACTTCTAGCCCCAGTTCACCCTGAGCATAAGCATCAGCAAGCCGAGTAATGGCCAGCACATGGCCTTGCTCGGCGGCCTGCTGGTAGAAGCTCCGTGCCTTGCCAAAATCACTGTGGAAGAACGATTCAAAACCCGTTTCAAACACCCTTGCTATCTGATATTGGGCCCGCATATCACCCAACTCTGCTGCCCGTTCGAGGTAAATGCCGCCCTGTATTTTGCTTTGTGTTGTATCGCCGCGCAGTAAAAGCAGATGCCCGTAAACCGACAGGGCTTGGCAGTGGCCGATATCAGCAGCCAGCCTAAAGCTGCTCATTACCCATTTATGCTTACGCCCCGAGTGCTTAAAACTTTTTGAGCGAAAGGCTCGATAAGCCACCCAAAAAATGAGCGGCGCCAGTACTTTTAACAGCCCGCGCATCAACACGGCTTAACTCCAGCATAACCCCAGCTCACGACCCGCCCTTCAACAGATCTTTGAGGTTAGCGAAAGGCTGGCTGGTAGCGGCTTCGCGCCCCTCGCCTCCGGCGACGGTCTTACTGTGCTCGGCGGTATCTACATAACGGCTATGTTCATTATCGTGACAATACAGGCACAGTAGTTCCCAATTACTTCCGTCTGGTGGGTTGTTGTCGTGGTTATGATCACGGTGATGGACTGTCAATTCGGTCAGGTTGCCACGGTTAAATTCGCGGGCGCAGCGGCCGCAGACCCACGGATACATCTTCAACGATTTTTCGCGATAGCCGGCTTCGCGCTGAGTTTGGCTTTGATGGGCCTGATTAACGATGTTTTTCAACTTGTCGCTGCTCGGGCCTGAGTGATGATGAGACATAACAGAGTCCTGTATAAGCAGATATCGTTTTTAACTGCCGGTGGAATAGATAATAACCGACGGTGCCCGATTATCGGCAGCTTGTACAGCCTGAACATTACACGTCCGACACTCCTCAACTCGTTACAGATCACCCCCTATACCGAACGGGCTTTGTCGAGACGAAAACTGCCAAGCTTAACTGTTCAAAACTTTTACCCTCAACCAAGCTGAGCCAGCCAAAGCGGTTAAGTTCAGGTATCATCACGGCATTACTATCACTCAGCCACCAGACGATACCAATAGATGAATATCAACGATCCTTTCGGACGAATGCAGGCAAAACAGCAACGCGATTACGAGTCCTTGTGCCGATCACTGCGCAAAGCCGGATTGACCAACCAGGCCGACGCCGAACAACTGTTAAAAAACCTAACCAAACGGATCAAATACGGCCTTGCTATCATCATCACCATCAGCTTGATACTGCTTCTATTGCTGCCAGAGCTACGTATTGTGACGGCGGCAGGGGGAGGGCTCGCTGCGCTTTGGCTGGTCAATGCTACCCGCCGTGGTAAGGAATATATCGAGCGCTACATGCGTGAAGAGCTGGCCGACCACAGTGACTCGGAGAGCTTCTAACTAGATCGCGGAATTGAAGTAATAAACAACACCTGAGAGCAGACGCGACACCGACGCGGAGACTAAATGATGATCACTTTAATTGCTGGATTATTGCTGTTTCTAGGCATTCATTCGGTCTCGATTGCGGATGCCAACTGGCGGGATCGCTGCGAAGCACGCTTGGGCGAGAAAGCCTGGAAAGGACTCTACAGCCTGATATCGGCAGTCGGTTTGGCACTGATTATCATCGGCTACGGTCAAGCTCGACTGGACCCCCAAATACTGTTTTATCCGCCATCTTGGCTACGACATATTACCTTACTGGTATTACTGCCGGTTTTCCCGCTGTTTCTTGCCACCTACTTACCGGGCTGGATAAAGAGCAAGATAAAGCACCCTACTCTGATCGCCACATTACTATGGGCACTAGGCCACCTAATGGCCAACGGCGGGCTTCATGATCTACTTCTGTTTGGGAGTTTTCTAGCCTGGGCGGTTGCTGATCGGCTGTCGATGATGAAGCGATCTCAACGGCCACTACCTGGTGCGCCGCTATCGTCTTTCAATGATATCATCGCGGTCGTCGTTGGATTAGGTTTATACCTGTTGTTTATCGGCACATTGCACCGCTGGCTAATCGGTATAGCGCCAATATAAACAAACTTTTTTTCACAAAAAAGCCGGTGTAATGCCGGCTTTTTTTATTTTATCCAGCTAGCATCCGTAAGAATGATAGTGTGACAAGTTACGCTTTAAAGTGTGCCAACTCAGCATGTAACTCTTCGGCTAAGGTTCTCAATGAATGACCCGCGTCGCTCAAACGCTGGGTTCCCTCGGCAGTTTCGGCAAAACCTGCGGAAATGTTATTTACATTGGTGCCGATCATTTCAACAGTCGCACTCTGCTGCTCGGTGGCGGTGGCGATCTGAGCATTCATATCGGAGATCTGCAGGATATCGTCGGTAATCGACGTCAGCGTTTCACCCGCCTGTCTAGCACGGTCGACACTGGCCTCGGCTTGATCACGACCACTCAATATCACCGTCACAGCGCCCTTGGCCTCGGTCTCCAACTGGCCGATCATGGCCTGGATCTCTTCGGTCGATTCCTGAGTACGCTTGGCCAACGAACGCACCTCGTCGGCAACCACCGCAAAGCCCCGTCCCTGCTCTCCAGCACGAGCCGCTTCAATCGCAGCGTTGAGTGCCAATAGGTTTGTCTGGTCGGCGATACCGCGAATCACATCGAGGATACCGCCAATATTGTGCACTTCTGATTCAAGCTTATGAATCGAGCTCGCCGCTTGTTCTACCGAGGCGGCCAGTGCCGTGATGGAGGCGACACTGCCATCGACAACTTGCTTACCCTCTACCGCTTTTTGACGTGCACCTTGAACCGTATCAGCCGCTTCAGCCGCATTCCGGGCCACTTCCTGAATGGTACTACTCAGCTCGGCCACCGCCGCTGCCACCTGATGATTGTCGTTCTGGTGTAACTGCAAGGTTTGATTAGCCTGCTCGGTCACCACCGCCATCTCTTCGGCCGACAGCACCACGCGGTCACCGTAACTGCGGACATTCTGCACCACGCCCTGCACCTTCTCGGTGAAGGAGTTAAAACCCGTAGCCAACTGAGCAATCTCATCCCGCCCCTTGGAGCGAATACGAACGGTCAAATCTCCCTCGCCCTGAGCGATATCTTGCATCGCTTCGCTGGTCTTTAACAACGGTTTGGTGACCGAGCGGATAATCAGAAATATCAAACCGCAGGTGGCACTCAACACAAAGAACAACATCGTCACCCACGATGTCATCTGAGCAATGAACTCCTCCGTCACGTCGTCCATATACACTCCTGAGCCCAGCACCCAACCCCAAGGAGTGAAACCTTTAACGAAAGAGAGCTTGGAAACCGGCTCATCCTTATTGGGCTTGGGCCAGTAATAATCGACAAAGCCTTCGCCGTCTTTTTTGACGGTACGCACAAACTCGTTAAACAGCGCTTTGCCGTTAGGATCTTTTATTGCTCCCAAGGGCTTTCCATCGAGCGAAGGTTTGACCGGATGCATCACCATCGTCGGTGACATATCGTTAATCCAAAAATACTCGTTACCTTGGTAGCGTAATGATTTAACCGCCCCCATGGCGTTTGCTTGTGCCTGCTGCTGGGTCCATTCACCCGATTTCTGACGTTGGTACGCGGCAGCAATAAACCCATACGCGGTTTCAACTACCGAAATCAGTTTCTCTTGTTTAGTGCGGATTAAATCGTCATGCCTTTGGATGCTGCCAAAAGTGAAGGTTGCGATAAATACAGCAAGCGCCAGAACGGCGATCAGCCAGATACGTTGAGCGATAGTCAATCGGGATAACATGATGAACTCTCTAATAATTATTTTTGAGGCTCATTTGTAGATAGCAGAGCCTTACTGAGCCTCCTGCTAATGCTGCCAACAATCCACCAAGATCATCCACAGTGGGTGAGAACACCCTATTCCATGTCATTAATATGTGAATCATATGCTAAATAAGACAAGGCTCAATAAGCGCTTGTTAAGCCGTTGATCTAGGTCAGTAAGACCTTGGTAGGCTTGTTTTGAAAGTACTTAAGTCTTAGTCGTGCAGAAAAGAGGCCTGATGCCCCCCGATTGATTCGATCGTCTTACCCGTTGTGACTCCCGCCTGCATTCATAGCGGTATTACCTTGATCAACCGGAAGAATGACGCCATTGACTGCCTGGGCTGCATCGGAGGCTAAAAACAGCGCCGGGCCGACCAACTCGTCGGGTTCAATCAGCCGACCTTGCGGCAGACCGTTGAGAATACGGGGTAACACCCTATCGCGAAATTCAGGATTATTGAGGTGTTGCTCAAGCCCTGGCGTACGTATCTGCGCCGGAGCCAACGCGTTACAACGAATCCCTTGACCGCCATATTCCACGGCTATTTCTCGGGTCATCTGATGCACTGCCGCCTTAGCGCAAGAATAGGGCATCGCACCACGTCCCAACGCATTGATGCCTGCGTTGGAGCCAATATTGATAATGACTCCTCCCTGCGGCTGTACGTGCATCCGTCGCAGCGCTTGCTGGGTACAGAGAAAGTAACCGCCAAGACTGACATCCAGGGTTTGTTGCCAGTCATCAGCATTAAGCAGATGCGGCTTGACACGACTCGGAAAAGCGAACGGTACGTTGATTAGCACATCCAGCGAATCGAACCGTTGGTCTATCTGCTGAAACAGCGCGCTGACCTGCTCCGGATCGGCAATATCGGTTTCTACAGCCAACGGATCGACATCCAATTCGCGCAGATGGCGTACGCTGAGCTGCAAGCCGTCCTGATCGATATCGCAGATCGCTAGCTGAGCACCGGCCCTAGCAAAACCCAACGCCAGCGCATGGCCCACACCACCATTAGCACCGGCTCCGGTAATCAGCACGCTCTTACCCTGTACGCTGAACATCTACCGCCTCCTCAAGTAACTCCGACTCGCCCTGCTCTAGATCGAGCTGAGCGCGATAAAACGCCCATTCGCGCTGCAACACCTTGGCCCGACTGGCAGCATACCGAAAGCCATGCCTTTCGTTAGCAAAGGCCTGGTATTCAACCGCCAGACCACGCCCTTTTAACTGGTTATACAGTGTGAAGGTCTGAGTCGCTGGCACGACTCGATCGAGTCCTCCCTGAAAGAAGATCAACGGCCGGCTAAATGACTTGGCGCGATGGATCGGCGAACGCTGCCGGTAGCGACGCCGGTGCTGCTTAGGGTCGCCGATCAGCCAGCTCAGATACTGCGATTCGAACTTATGAGTCTGCTGCGCCAACCGCTCAAGATCGCTGATACCATACAGGCTGGCCCCGGTTCTAATCGGTGAATCCGCATCCGCTTGGCTCAGCAGTTGCAGAACTGTATAACCGCCGGCGCTGTTGCCCCGGACGACAATTTTTCGCGGGTCAGCCCAGCCTTGTTGGATGCAATGCCGGGCAGCAGCCAGTACGTCGTCAACATCAGACTGCCCCCAACGCCCCTGCAAACTATGACGATAAGCACGCCCGTAACCACTGCTACCGCGATAGTTAAGATCGAGCAACACAAAGCCGCGTTGTAACCAAAACTGCTTCAACGGATCAAAACGCGCATCCGCCTGCGCCGTTGGGCCGCCGTGCAGCTGTATGATCAGCGCTGTAGCAGCCTGCCCCACCGCAACCGATGGCCGGTATAGCAAGCCATTAACCGTTACGCCGTCGGTTAACTCAATCGCGATATGGCGGGCCTTAAAAACATGTCGATCAAAGTCATGCCCGGTTTCAAACTGCAGCTGAGCCAGCGGTTCCATCTTCTCGCTATGGCTATCCCACTGTAGCAAGGCTCCAGGACGCACCGGCGACTCCACCACCGCGCATAGCCTCCCCTGCCAAGCGGCCAAGCTATGCGCCGCCGCCCACTCACCAGTTGGCGTTAGCTGCCGACTGGGCAGATCGAGCAGACCCAGTTCGGCCTTGCCATCTCGCCACCAACTGCAACCAATGGTGTCGTCATCCAATAGCACATAAGCCCGCTGACCTAGCTGCCAAGGGGCGCGGCAAAATTCGGCATCGCGGGGAAACAGCGCTTCGGTATGCCCCCCCTTCGACTGTTTAGCTGTAGCGCTTGGATTAGTCCCATCGCTTCCTTCAAGATAACGGTATAAATTCCACCAACCATTGCGGTCAGAAAGGTAATACAGCGCGTCGTTAGCGCCGTACTCCGGCTGCACAATCGCTTCTTCCTGGCCGCAATGCTGACCATTAGTGAGCTGTTGAAAACAATCAGGGATACCCGAAGGGTTCAATCTTGCTTGCCATAAATGGGTCGAGCGCCAGGGCTGCTGCGGATGATCCCAGCTCAACCAGGCCAGCAGAGAGCCATCTCGATTCAGTCGTGGCGAGCTGTAAAAGTCAGCCCCCTCAACCAGTACCTGTCTGCGCCCAGCGGCCTGCCCTGCCTTCGGGTTACCCAAACTGATAGCCACTAAGCGATGATCAACCCGATTCACCGAGTGCTGTTCCTCCACCGCTATCAGTCGATTGCGCTGCGGGTCGCAAAGCAGGTCGCCGTAGCGAAAACCGTCTGCTTGTCGCACCAACAACACCCGATCGGGCTGTTCAACACTTTGCCAATACAACCCCTGATCGGACTCGTTAACAAACACCACTCCGGTCTGGGTTAAACAGAAACTACCGCCACCGTATTCATAAACCCGACTGCGCACACTGTAATCGGGCGGCGTCAGGTTGACCGGGACAGCATCCCCCTGCTTTAACAGCAACGAGATCCGCCCCTGGCTGGCATCGAATTCCAACCACGCCAGGTTACAGCCCAAGGCGTGCACCTCAGCCCATTGCTTACCCTGCTGGGCCGCCTGTTCGGCGCTGATTGATGGCTCGGTAATGTTAGATTGCAACATCGTTCAGCCCCGTGCAATCAACTGCTGCAACCG
>JBALWS010000217.1:0-3756 GCA_036960405.1 Halopseudomonas sp.
GTTGGGGTTGCCATATTTCAAAGCGGTATCGGAAGTACTGAAAGATATACCGCTGATCGTTGTCGGCGGCATCAATGCCAACAACGCCGGTGATTTTATCGCTTATGGCGCCGCCGGTATTGGCGTCGGCGGTTATTTGGTGAATGCCAAAGAGGTCGCGAAAGGAAATTACGAAGAAATCACGAAGAAATCCAAACAACTCGTCAATTCAATTAACAAGCAATAGCCGGAGCATACAGATGGAATACGAACAGAAAATCATCAACCCACGCCCAAAAATTGATACTGATCTGGTCAAGAAATGTCAGGAAATGACATCGGTATTAAGTGTCACCGCAGTCTTCAGCGACGCTCAAAACCGAGAAGGCGTCATGGATCATGAGATCAAATTCAGATCGGTCAACAAGCCGTTCATCGGTAGTGCACTAACCGTCAAACTGAAGCCGGGTGACATCGTCGATTGCTTACCCATTTTTGATATTGCTCAACCCGGTGACGTCGTCGTTATCGATGCTAATGGCACCCCCAATACGTCTGTTTGGGGTGGGTTGATGGCCGGACTGGCTCGGGCGGCAGGTGTCGTCGGTACTGTTATCGATGGCTCGGCCCGCGATACCGATGAAGCCAAAGTGCTAGATTACCCGCTGGCTTCACGTTCAGTGTCTCCACGGGCGGCCCACTCCGCTTATACCGGTCGTACGGCCCCCATCGAGATCAATGTGCCCATCACCTGCGGCGGACAAATCGTTCACCCTGGGGACCTGGTTGTTGCAGACGAGCTGGGAGTCACTGTCGTTCCTGCCGGCATACTGGAAGAGGTCTACACCAAGGCAAAAGAGCTGGCAGCCAACGAAGAGAAGGTCCGCGAAGAGATTCTCGCAGGTGCCACCGTCGAGCAACTGTTATCGAAGTTTGGTCGCATTTAACCGGTTCACAAAGCCGCCCACCGTGGCGGCTTTTTTTCGTTGGGGTCAAATTATGTACATCGTAACAATCGATACGGGAACCACTAATACCCGTGTTTGCCTCTGGCAAGATCACCATTTTATTGATTCAGAAAAGCGCTCGGTCGGCGTTCGCAACACCAGCATCGATGGTGATAATCACCAGATAATGGAAGGTATTAGCGAAGCGTTCTTAGCGTTGCTGTCAAGAAACCGATTGACCGAACGGGATATTTACCGAGTTTTGGCATCCGGAATGATCACCTCCCAGCTAGGTCTGGTCGAAATTCCTCATGCCGTCGCACCGGTTAATATCAAGACCCTTGCCAACCAGATGCACCAGCAGGTGTTTGAACAAATCTGCGAACAACCGATCTGGTTTATCACCGGAGTCAAGAACTTCGCGCAAGCCACAACAGACAACTGGGAAGCCATGGACATCATGCGTGGCGAAGAGGTCGAAGTTTTTGCGGTTCTGCAGCAGATGAACAATCCCGGCCCGATGCTGGTGGTATTGCCTGGCTCGCATACCAAGTTTGTGGCGATTAGTGACGCGGGTGAAATCGCCGGCTCCTGCACCACCCTCGCTGGCGAGCTGAACGCGGTGATCACCCACAATACGATACTGGCCAGCTCTCTCGATAACCGGTTCGCGGAGCAGGTGGATAACGAATACCTGCTGCTAGGGGCCCAATCCACCAACCGTGTTGGACTGACCAGAAGCCTGTTTTCGGTCCGTGTCCTTGAGCAGTCTGGCAAATTGAACCATGAGCAACTTGCCAGTTTCCTGCTGGGGGTGATTGTCGAAACGGATATTAAGGCCTTTATGCACAGCAGTGCCCTTAACTATCAGCAATCACAGCCGGTACTTATTTGCGGTGACAGTCTGATGGCTGAAGCCTTCTCAGTCTTACTGACTGAATGTCACCCACAGGTGAAAACGCTGCGGATTCAAGGGGAAGAATTCAGCAACATGGCGGGGGCCGGCTGCATTCAGGTTGCCAAAGCAGCCGGTTTGCTGAGCTGAATCTGAGAATGCTAAATGTTTTCAATGTTGGTAATTACCACGCCGATCTTTTTGCTCATTGCACTCGGTTATGTTGTCGTCAAAGCGAAAGTAATATCCGCTGAGGCGAACATCGGATTCGGTCGCTTTGTTCTCTACTTCGGTTTACCGGCACTGATATTTCGAGCTATCAGCCCCCTCAAGATTACTGAGATGCTGAACCCCGGCTATGTCGGAGGCTATGCAATCGGTTCCCTGCTTGCCTTTACCGCAGGCTTATGGATTTCCCGGCGGTGGAGCCATATCCAGAGGGGGCCGCGGGCATTGGCGGGCATGGGAATGTCCGTGTCAAATAGCGGATTTATTGGCTATCCCTTGATGCTGCTTACCTTCGCCACCCCTCCGGTGGCAGAGTTCGCGATGGTACTACTGGTTGAGAATCTGCTGATGGTTCCGATGACTCTGGCTCTGCTGGAATATGGGGCCAGCCGGGGAAACGGCAACATGGGATTGGCGTTATGGAAACCACTGGCCAAGCGAGTATTGGGCTCACCCGTCATACTGGCAATCCTTTCGGGAGTGGCCGTGTCGCTGTTGGATATCCCGATTCCAGCCGTGTTGGATCAGAGCCTAGAGATGCTAGCCGGAGCAGCCGCCCCAATCGCGCTCTTCGCGATTGGGGGTTCATTGGTGGGTGCGTCCGTGCGAGGTACGGGAAGACAGACCGCTAGTATTGTTGTTGGGAAGCTGGTGCTGCACCCCCTGTTTGTTGCGCTTGCCTTGAGTCTGATGCCAGGAGTAAGCCCTGAACATAAAATCACGGCAATCCTATTTGCGGCAATGCCTATGGCCAGTATCTTCCCGGTCATCGGTGGTTCCTATGGACATCAGCTGTCCTGCTCGACTGCTCTATTGGTGACGACGGTAGCTGCATTTTTCTCGATAACACTTTTTCTCAGCATGCTACTTTGAAGGTCGGCCGCCACCTCCGTATGCAGTTTTCCAGTTTATTGGCGCAGAGAGGATCGCACCTACAGGGCGATGCGGACCTGAACTTGGATTTTGAGGAACGAGAATTAGCGCCTATCACCATGTGAAAGAGTCAGCTAAAGGCGCCTGACTCAGACAAAGCAGTCTCCTGATTGCCCAGGGCGATTCTCGAGTGTGTTCTGATATGTATCTGAGTAATTGTCGAGTCCGGTGCTATTACATTCCATAGCTCGGTCTGACCGACCATCAGCTAGAAACTCTCCAAAAAACTCTGTTAGAAGGTGCCCTTGTAGGCTCCTCCATCCAATAGCAGGTTCTGACCGGTGATAAAACCGGCTTGATCGCCGCAGAGAAAAGCGCAGGCAGCACCAAACTCCTCAGGTGTTCCAAAGCGTCGGGCGGGGTTGGCCTGCATCCGTAACTGACGGGCCTCTTCTTCAGATACCCCCAGTCGCTTGGCATCGCCGCCGACGATAACCTTCTGTCGATCGGTGTCGAAAGGACCGGGCAACAGGCCGTTAATGGTAACGTTGTGGGGCACCGTTTCCCTAGCCAACCCGGCTACGAAGCCGGTCAGGCCGCAGCGTGCGCCGCTGGACAACCCCAGTATGGGAATCGGCGCCTTAACCGCAGCGGATGTAATATTTATGATGCGACCGAACCCCCGGTTCATCATGCCATCCACCACCGCCTTGATCAGAAAGATCGGGGTCAACATGTTAGCGTCCAGAGCATCGTGCCATGCTTTCTCATCCCAATCTCGGAAGTCTCCCGGAGGCGGGCCACCGGCATTGGTGATCAAAATATCGGGCTGCG
>JBALWS010000036.1:0-34220 GCA_036960405.1 Halopseudomonas sp.
TTGAATGGCAGGATATGCAATGACAGTTCAGCGGAGAGAAAAAACCTCCTCCATCACCCGGGTACTCGAGATCATCGAGTCAGTTTCTCGCGCCGAACGCCCTTTAAGCCCGGCCGATCTAGCCCTGCAGTTAGGTATTCCCAAACCCAGCGTGCACCGCATACTGCAGCAGCTCGAGGCTGAAGGTTACCTGCAAACGAATATGCGTGGTTTGCTGGTGCCTGCCGACCGGCTACACAGCGTCGCTCTTGGAGTGCTCTACACCAGCCGCTTTAAGGCCCTACGCCAAGCAATTCTGAAAAACCTGGCAGCTAAGGTTGGCGAGACCTGCGGTATTTCCATCCCTGACGGCACAGAGATGATCTATTACGACAGGATCCAGACCAACTGGCCGTTACAGGTGCACCTGCCAATCGGCAGCCACACGCCGGTATGGTGTACCTCCAGCGGAAAGCTGTATCTTAGTAGCCTGCCGGAGGATCGTCGCCAGCGCATCATTCACAACCTACCCTTGGAAAAACTGGCCCGCAACACCCTCGCCACCCCGGAGGATCTGGAGTCGGCGTTGTTGGAAACCGCCAGTAATGATCGCGGCATCGACAACGAAGAGTTTGTCGATGGTATGGTCGCCTTCTCAGTCCCTATCAGGGATAAAAACGGACGACTATTTGCCTGCCTGTTCACCCATGCTCCAATTCTGAGGAAAAGCTTGGATGAACTGCTGGAGTTTGAGCCCCTCCTCCGTCAAGCCGCTTTGGAGCTGGGTGAACTCATTGGTGATAACCAGTCGAGTTAAAATTAGCGTCAGTTGAAAAGAGTTCGTAGGGCGATATTTATGGCGTTATCGAAGCTCTAGAAAACTAGGGGCCTACCACTGCAGATAACAAAGTGTAACAGGCAGCCTATTGCGCAATTACGTCTGCGTTATAGAAAAAGACCAAGATATCTCGAACGGATCTAGTACCTCTGGAATTTCCGGCTATGGGCGCAGGAGCTGAAGTCGGATGACCTCTCAATAAGCTTCCACCCTCGGACAGTGATGGCTGCCACGCCCATCATCAGATTGAATTTGGTTCATGCGATGAAGCCCAAGGAGAGGTGACTATAGACCTAACATACCTCTAGGCTGATGGCCGCGCAGCAAGCGACCGATCTAACATCAGGGATAACAGGCGTCTGCCATCTGCTCCGCCTGAGGACAGATTAAAGGATCGGTCGTGGCGGTGTTGACCTCTGCAATGACTTGTTAAGCGTTGCTGGGTTAGTTAGCCGGTTCATTGCGAACATAGTTACCATTATCGAATTTTGAAAAGAAGTGTTCCAGCATCGGGTGCTCTATAGGCTCAACGCTATCATCCGGCTCCAAATTTTGTTCAGCCACATAGGTTGAATGATCGCTTTCATGAACAAGCACGTGATACCAAGGCTTATTTTTCGGCGGACGAGACTTTGCGACGGCTTCGTACCACGCTTCTGTGGATTGGAAATTTCTATCCACGTCAACAATGACTCCTCGATAGTCGAAAAGTCGATGGTGAACCAATTCACCAACGGAGAATTTAACACGGGTAATAGGCGTTACGGTTCCCATGAATTTGACCCTGTGGTTGGGGTAATAGGGCTCTTGATGTTTGGCGTAAGGACCCTGAAAGTTAGCTTTGAGCGAGCAACTAAAGAATAGCTGATGCTGGTGGGTAGTGTCGTTCGAGTCGTAGAAGGAGGCGATGGTGCGTGTCCGGGCTAGTCTGGAGCCTTCCACAGATTTAGTGCCCCTTCTTGATAGTGGGCGTTGAAGCCTTTTTCCTGCTGTAGTCGGTCGACCCAGCGGCGGGCAATACGCTCGAACGTACCGTCGGCTTTGATTGCTACAGCTGCGTCACGCCACTGCTGGACGGTGGCCGGGTCGGTGCCCTGTTTGGATAGCACGATATAGGATTCTGGTGTCTGCAAGGTGAATAGCGGCGCGATACTCTGTTGATCGATCCCTGCAGTTGATGCCGTCGCTAGAAAACCCGATGCGGAGTAGAAGGCCAAGTTGATCCGCCCTTTGGCTAGGTTTTGCAGTAACTGGGTGTAGCTCTCCATCGGTATCAGGTTGCTGAACGCCAGCGAGCTTAGCAGTTGTTGATGGGCACCTCCGCGAAGTACTCCGATACTGTCGACGCTACGGGCATCGGCCAGGCTGGATATTGTCAGGTTGTCGCTGCGGCGGGCGTAGAGCACCCATGCGTTGCGGTTGATTAGGGTTATCCAGTGAAACAGCGGCTCGCGTTCTGGAGAACGGGTGGCGGTGAACAACACCACATCGGGGCGACTCTGAGCGATCCGATAGGCCCTGATCCAGGGGTAAACCTGGATCGGGTCGGTGTTGCCGAGCCGTTGTTGCAGCTCTCGCACCACCTCAACGCTGATGCCATCCAGTTCCCCCTGGCTGTTGTGATAACTCAATGGTGGCTCTTCCAGCGTCAGCAGTGTCATGGGGTCAGCTTGGCAGGGTTGGCCGAGCAGCAGCGATAGGCATAAGCCAAGCTGGAGGAGGTGGTGTCTGAGTCTGGAAGCCATGTTGCGGATCCGTTGTCTATCTTTCATCAGTATAGGGATCAGTGGAGATCGATGCCTAGGTGGCGGCTGAAGCGAAGTTTAGCACTAGGTACTCTGCAGCCATTGACTCAGTCGGTGCCAGGCAGGCCTATCCAGCAGAACATAAGCGTGGCTGATAGGTTGCTCAGAAAAACTGTATTGAACTAATTGCTCTAGTCAGGATAATCGCGCCTCCGCTGTTTATCGGCGGCTAAGTAATTCATTGTCGTTGTTTGTTATTTTACGGATTTGCCATGCAGCATCTAACCGGCTATGCCGGCCTTGTTTGGACCACTATCGCGTATATCGTATGGGGGTTGATGCCGTTGTTTTATCAGCACCTGCGTGGTGTCGATGCGATGGAAATATTCGCTCAGCGGGTTCTCTGGTCGGTACCGGTGCTGGCGCTGTTGATGTGGATTACGGTTACACCCTGCCGAGTTTTTAAGCTGCTGCTGGAACCGCATAGTTTTTTTTGGTTATTTGTCTCGACCGTCTGTATTTCAACCAGTTGGTACCTCAATACCTGGGGAGTCACCCACGGACAGGTGTTGATGGTCAGTTTGGCCTATTTTCTCACCCCGTTGGTCAGCATTCTAATAGGGGTCTGTTACCTGCGTGAGCGACTCTCTGCGGCACAATGGCTGGCATTGCTACTCTGTTTGGCAGGGTTTAGTTACGCTTGCCTGAATCTTGATGAATTTCCCTGGTTGACGATTGGTATCGCACTCGCATTTGGCAGCTACGGGTTGATCAAAAAGCAGGTCAAAGTGGATCCGCTCAACGGCCTGGCTGCAGAGGTGTTATTAGTGGTGCCTATCGCGCTGTTTTACCTGATTGGCTTGGGCGGGCAGACCCGGTTTGTCGAGGGCGATGGTGATATCCGCCTGCTGTTGGCGATGACCGCCCCGATGACGTTGCTGCCGTTGGGGTTGTTTATATTCGGGGTTGCTCGACTGAGCAATCTGTCGACGGTGGCAATTCTCCAATATATTGAACCGACCCTCTATTTTTTGCTGGCGGTGTTTGTTTTCAATGAGACGATCGATCATCAGCGATGGTTGACGTTCGGCTTGATCTGGGCCGGTTTTGCGGTCTTTACCGTTGACAGTTTACGGCGTGCCAAGGCCTTGCCACGACGGCAGTCAGCTAGCGCTGGCTGAACCCATATCGGAGACATGTTAGCGACGGTATGGGCGTTGATTTACCCTCACAATAAGATGTTATTCGCGTTGACGTACAGCACCCTCAAGCGTGTTAGAAGAGTTTTTGCTGGGGTGCGGTGTTGGCCGGGAAATCAGCATCCCGGCTAACATTCCTGCAGTCACCAGTGTGATGGCTAACCACTCGATGGGCATCGGTTGCTGATCGAGCAGCCGGGTTCCGATCAGCATCACGCCAACCGGTGCCAGCGCGGTGAATAGCGCTCCCTTTTCCAGTCCCAAAAGCGTGACGGCGCGGCTGTAACTGTAGATCGCCAAGGCGCCGATCAGTACCCCTTGGTAGACCACCTGCAGCACTAGGTCGTCGATGGTTACTCCGGCGCTAGCTAATTCGGTGCTATTTATCTCAGGGATTTTGGGGCGCAGTGCTAGCGCATAAACCAATAAGTAAGGCACAGACAAAACGCTGCTCAGCGCCACGCCGGTTAACGGCGGCACCCGCCAGCGCTGACCGAGGAAGGCGTAAAGCGCCCACAGTAACGCGGCAACGGCAAAGCAGAAGTCGCCGCGCCAGGCTTGGGGGAAGTCTGAATTCCGTCCATCGCCGCCACTAACCATCAATAGCATCCCGGCCAGCAGGCTGACTAGCGCCAGACCGCGTAGCGGTGTTAACCGGCTGCCGAGAAAGGCTAGCCCGAGCGCGCTGGCAAACAGTGGTACCGCACCCAGACTGATCGCGGCGGAGTGCGACAGCGGGGCAAAGTTGAGTCCCGCGATCTGGATCAGGCTGAAAGGGGCTCCGGCACAAGCGGCCAGCAGCATCGCGCGTGGCCAGGTCAAGGCTCCCCAGATTCCTTGGCGGCGGGTCAGCAGATAGGGCAGTAATAGGATTGAGGAGGTGGCAATGCGGATCGCAGCCAGGTCGGTCGACTCGAACCCCGCAGCTATTCCCAGCGCTGATACCGGACTATGACCACTCCAGATGGCGGCGGCCAGCAGTCCAAAGAAGCCCCCTTCGAGGGTCTGTTTGTGTAACGGTGACATATGAGCTCCTTTCGAAATACGGGGAAAGGAGAGAGCAACGAGAGAGAGCGCTATCTTAGCCGGACAGGCTCACAAAAAGATAGCCGTGCTAGCCGATATCGATCTCATCCGGTGAGATGGGGTGCAGCACCATCAGGGCCTGACTCTGCTGCACAAAGGTATCGATAAACTGTTCGGCTAGCGCCGAGGGCTGGCGGTGCAGCGGGAAAATAAAGCCAAAATAGAACGGTATCGCCGGTTCAAAGGGTCTTGAGGTGCCGCCCTGATTTTCAAACAGGTTGGCGGTGAAGGGATCGATGATAGAGATTCCTTGGCCCTCGCGTACCAGCGCTTGGGCGGTGATAAACAATGGGGTCTCGATATGGCTACGGGGCTTGATGTTTTCGCTGGCAAAGGTGGCATCGATGCGAAACCGGGTCAGAGTATTCTCATGACCGATGGCGATGAAGGGCTGGTCGTTCAGATCCTGCGCACCGATCAATGATTTGTCGGCCAAGGGGTGATCCCGCGGCATTACCACTCTGCAATCGACCTGATAGCAGGGCCCGAAACGTACCTCGCTGCTTTCGATCGGAAGCATCACTACGCCTATATCGAACTGCTGCGCGGCCACCAGTTTGGTGACCTCGAGCGAGCTGCTGGGAGCCAGGGTGGTGGAAACATTGGGGCAGGCTTTGATAAATCGGCTCAGGGTGCTGGGCAGAATGCTGTGAGCCAACGCGGGCATGGCGGCGATGCGCAGCCGACCGGTCTTGTTCATCCGGATCTGACCGGCCATCTGCGACAGGTTATCCAGGCCGATGAAGTGGCGTTTGACCTCCTGATACAAGGCGTTGCCTTCGGGGGTCGCAAACAACCGGCTGTTGCGCCGCTCGAATAGGTCGAAGCCGCAGCTGGCCTCCAGATCCTTGATCAACCGGGTGATAGCCGGCTGTGAGACATAAAGCATCTTGGCCGCGCCGACCATACTGCCCGACAGCATCACCGCTCGAAATGCATTTAACTGCTTGGCATTCATCGTTTTTCTCCGTTTGGTTCAGCGTTAAACACGGTTACCGAACAGGCCTAGATAATAATGTATCAGTTTTTATGATAGCTAGATCAAAACATGGTATTGGATGTTATTGCAAGGTGGCGGGCATACTGGCTGTCCAGTGAGAGAGCACTGATCCAGAGATCCACAAAGATCCCAGTGAGAAAAGAGAGAGCATCAATGGCAATCGACCGTATTGAAACCGGTACCCGAATGAGCCGGGCTGTGATCCACAACCAGACCGCCTACCTGTGCGGCCAGGTCCCCAAGGACGAGTCTGCCGGTATCACCGGTCAGACAGCGTCCACCCTGGAAAAAGTCGAGCAATTGCTGGCCCAAATTGGCAGCAGCAAGAGCCAGATCCTGTCGGTGACGATCTATGTCGCTGACATGGCCGACTTTGCCGGCATGAATGCCGTCTGGGACGCCTGGGTCGAACCTGGTCAAGCCCCGGCGCGTGCTTGCGTCGAAGCCAAGATGGCCCGTCCCGAACTGTTGGTGGAGATGTCGGTGATTGCGGCGGTTTAACGATCGCCATCAATAACTACATCAATAACGACAACCTATCGACCCTTAAAAATTCCCAAGCAGTACCCCAACCTACAACAATAATTAATGAGGCAACTCAGCATGCAACTTAATACCCTGTTTGATAAGCGCAAATTGGTAACCGGTCTGGCGACCGTGACTCTGGCAGCGGCCAGCACGTTTGCGATAGCCGTTGAGAAGTGGGATATGCCGATGGCGTATACCGATTCCAACTTTCACACCCAGAACGGTAAGTCCTTCGCCGAGGCGGTCACCCTAGCCACCAGCGGCAAGCTCGATGTTAAGGTCCACGGCGGCGGATCGTTGTTCAAAGGCAGCGAGATCAAGCGTGCGGTCCAGACCGGCCAAGCCCCGATTGGCGAGCGTATTCTGTCTAGTCATGCCAATGAAAACGCATTGTTTGCGTTCGACTCGGTACCCTTTCTAGCCAGTTCGTTCGAGGAATCCGACAAACTGTGGCAAGCCGCGCGTCCCGAGCTGGAAAAGATGATGGCCGGACACAATTTGGTGCTGCTGTATTCGGTACCCTGGCCTCCCGGTGGCATCTACGCCAACAAGCCGCTGGAGTCGCTGAGCGATATGGCAGGGGTTAAGTTCCGCTCCTACAACAACGCCACCGCCCGTTTTGCTGAGCTGGCCGGTGCAGTACCGGTACAGGTTGAAGCCTCCGAACTGAGTCAGGCGCTGTCTACCGGTGTTGCCGAGTCGTTTATGTCGTCAGGAGCGACCGGTTACGATCGTAAGGTGTGGGAGCATTTGTCGCACTACTACGGGGCCAACGTCTGGTTGCCGCGTAACTATGTGTTCGTCAACAAACAGGCTTGGGATGAACTCGATGCCGAGACCCAGAACGTCGTTCGTGGTATCGCACTGATGGCCGAGAAGGCCGGTGCGGCACGCTCCGAGCAACTGGCGGGCTGGTACCTCGAGCAGCTGGCTGCTAACGGAATGACCGTGATCGGTGCCGGCGAACAGCTGACGGCCGACTTCAAGAAGGTCGGTGAGACCATGACCAACGAATGGCTGGCCAAGACCGGCGATGCCGGCAAGCGCATCATCGACGCGTACAAAGCTAGCCTGTAACAGCAGTTACTTGATCGTTAAAAAGGTTAACGACTCCATCGTTTAATCTCCTCTTGCGGGGGCCTTTGCCCCCCGCCTTTTTATTTTTATACCCGTGAGGCCTCCGCTCGCCAGTACAGCTGGTGGTGCAGTCCGTCGCAGGAGTATCCGTTATGAATACAATCAATCCGATTATGGATCAACCCCGCATGCGGGTGTCGCTAGCCCGACGACTACGCAAGGTACTCGATGCCTTGTATCTCGGCTGCGGCGGCATCTCGGCACTGTTTCTGCTGGCGATCCTCGGCATTATCGTGGGCCAGATGGCGTGTCGCTGGCTGGGGCTGCAGTTTCCTGGTTCGACCGCTTACGCCGGTTACTGCATGGCCGCCTCGTCGTTTTTTGCGCTGGCCTACACCCTCAACAACAACGCTCATATCCGGGTCACCCTGTTTATCCAGGGACTGGGACGCCGCTCGCGTCGAGTGGCGGATATCTGGTGCCTGAGCGTGGCGCTGTTTCTGGCCAGCTATCTGGCCTATTACGCCTGCAAGAACGTTTATATCTCGCACTTGATCCACGACATCGCCCAAGGTCAGGACGCCACACCACTGTGGATTCCGCAGTCGGCGGTCGCCATCGGTTCGGTGGTGTTTGCGCTAGCGTTGGCGGACCACCTGATTCGAACCCTGTTTAAAACCGACCATAGCTTCGATGATGATCATCACGTCGAAGGGGAGGAGTTCTAATGCCTGCCTTTGCCGATCATCTACCCATCTCGCTGGCTGTTATGGCCAGGGATTGCGACTGTGCAGCGAGTGTTACCTATCTACTTGAGAGGACTCTGTGATGAACGAATTCGTAGCCACAGGTATCTTCCTGTTCACCCTGTTTTTCCTGCTCGGTAGCGGCGTCTGGATCGGTCTGGCGTTGCTGGGCGTTGCCTTCGTCGGGATGGAGCTGTTTACCGTCCGTCCGGTGGGCGATGCGATGATCACCACCATCTGGAGTTCCTCGTCTAGCTGGTCGCTGACTGCACTGCCGCTGTTTATCTGGATGGGCGAGATCCTCTATCGAACCCGGCTGTCGGAGGATATGTTCCGCGGCCTGGCCCCTTGGATGGCACCGTTGCCCGGCGGTTTGCTGCACACCAACGTGGTCGGTAGCACCATCTTCGCTGCCGTCTCGGGTTCCTCGGCCGCAACTCTAACCACGGTCGGCAAGATGTCGATCCCGGAGCTGCGCAAGCGCGGTTATCCCGACTTTATGATCTTCGGCACCCTGGTCGGTTCGGCCACGCTCGGATTGATGATCCCGCCGTCGCTAACCCTGATCGTTTACGGCGTGACCATCAACGAGTCGATCTCTAAGTTGTTTATGGCTGGCATTCTGCCGGGGCTGACGCTGGCACTGCTATTTATGGGTTACGTCGCCATCTGGTCTGTTTTGAAGAAAGATCAGGTGCCTGCCCGTGAAGCCAAGATGACGTTTATGGAGAAGGTCAACGAGTCGCGCTTTCTGATTCCGGTGGTGCTGCTGATTCTGGTGGTGATCGGTTCGATCTATTCGGGTATGGCTACCGCCACCGAATCGGCCGCGTTCGGCGTGGTAGGTGCGTTGGTGCTGGCCACCTTCCAGGGTTCATTAAAGTGGAACACCTTTGTCGAAAGCCTGATGGGCGCGACCCGTACCTCGTGCATGATCGCGCTGATCCTGGCCGGTGCCTCGTTCCTGGCGTTGGCGATGGGCTTTACCGGCTTGCCCGAGGCGGCGGCGCAGTTTATCGCCTCGCTGGAGCTGTCGATGCTGACCCTGATTCTGGCGCTGATGCTGTTCTATATCGTACTGGGGTGCTTCCTCGATGGTATCTCGTCGGTGGTTCTGACGATGGCGGTAGTGGAACCGATGGTGCGTCAGGCCGGTATTGACCTGATCTGGTTCGGCATCTTTATCGTGGTCGTTGTCGAGATGGCGCAGATCACCCCGCCGATCGGCTTCAACCTGTTCGTAATGCAGGGGATGACGCGTAAATCGATCGGCTATATCGCCCGGACCGCCTTCCCGATGTTCCTGATCATGGTGGGGATGGTCGGCATCCTGGTGCTGTTTCCCGATCTGGTGACCTACCTGCCTGAGCAGATGAGCAAGGCTCCTGTTATCCCTTAGCCAAGTCTTGGCTTTCTAAACCTGACCCCTAAACCGGGACCCTGCTATGGCAGAGGCCCCGGACGTTATCTTTATTTGGGCTCTAATCTTTTCTTTATTTCAAGATGGGGGGTGAACGGTCGTCGACCGCTACCCCCCGATCTGTGAGGTGTTGTGATGAACACAGACATTCAAACCGCCGACGTAACCGTAATCGGCGCTGGCATTATCGGTATCTCCTGCGCGCTGCAACTGCAGAAGAAAGGACTGAGCGTGCGGGTGGTCGATCGACTCCCTCCCGGCGAGGGAACCTCGTACGGTAATGCTGGCATCTTCGCCGAATGCGGCTGCGTGCCGGTCAACCTGCCCGGGTTCGCCTGGCAGATTCCCAAGCTGATGCTCGACCCGGTGGGGCCGCTATCGATCCCGGCCAGTTATTTGCTAAAAGCGGCACCTTGGGGGCTACCGTTTGTTTGGAACAGCCGCCGCAGCAAGTTTGAAAAAGTGGCCGACGCGCTCAGCACGCTACTGGTCGATGCTACCCAGCTACATCTGGATCAAGCCAGGGAGGCCGGTGCCGAGCAGTGGCTGTCGGCATCGCCCTACTACTACCTGTACCGAGACCGAGCCAACTTCGACAAAGACTCGGTGGCGTGGGAGGCTCGCCGTAAACGCGGCATCCGCTACGACCTACTGCAAGATCAACAAGTGCGCGAGGCGGAACCCGGCGTTTCGGACGAGTTCGGGTTGATGGCCTCGTTGCACAACCACGGCTTTGCCAATAACCCCGAGCAGCTGGTGAAGGCGCTAGCGCGTTCGTTCACCGATAACGGTGGCGAAATCCTGCTGCGCGAGATCCGTGATATCGAATTTAAGGATGATCGCCCCAGCGCGCTGGTGACCCATAAAGAGCGGCTGCCGATCGACAAGCTGGTGATCGCCGCCGGTGTCTGGTCACGCCAACTGGCCGCCAGACTGGATCGAAAGGTACCGCTGCAGTCCGAACGCGGCTATCACATCGAAGTCAGCACACCGAGGGTTAAGCTGAATAGTCCGATTATGTTTGCCGAAGGTAAGCTGGTGGCGACGCCGATGAACGGTGGTATCCGCTTCGCCGGGCTGGTCGAGTTCGGTGGTCTGGATGCCGAGCCCAACACTCGCTTTGCCAGCCGTTTGCTGCACCACGCCAAGACGTTGTTTCCCGAGATCGATACCCGCGAGTACCGAGAGTGGATGGGCCACCGGCCATCGTTGCCCGATAGCTTGCCGGTGATCGACCGCTCACCCAACCACGACTCGGTCTACTATGCCTTCGGTCACCAGCATATGGGTTTAACCCTCGGTCCGCGTACCGGTCAGTTGGTGGCAGAGCTGGTCAGCAGTGGCCAGAACTCGATTGATATGAGTCCCTATAGTATCGAGCGTTTTTAGCGTGTGGCTGTTGGTGCTCTGATGGTGAAAAAAAACAGCACCGAAGTGCTGTAAAAAGAGGAAACTGAATTTTTCAGCCCGACAAGCTGATCGTTGTTTTGAGTGCTCGCCGGCTAAATCGAGTCAGAAACTGTATTGGCGCTGCGCAGTTGAGAGTTGTTAAGCAGCTGTTGCGCCAAGACTCGGCGTGGCCACCAGTCGGTTTGAGCGAGCACTGCGTTGCTGATAATCGCAGTGGTTTCGGTCAACGGGGTTGGCATCGCAGCGATCCGGGGCAGGTTGAACGCCAGCAATTTCCGACAGGCTCGATGATAGTCGGCATAATCCTGGATCGGTTGCTGTGGAAACAGCGCCTGAATCGCAGTGCGGTGACTGTCGCTATAGGGGAATATTGGCAACTGCGGACAGATAAACAGCAACACCGTGCTGGCATGGCTGTCATTGCGTTGACTGCCGAATAACTCTGTTGAGGCGAGCGTCACCAGCTCAATGGCCCGCTGGTGGCGGGCTTCATGGTCCAATTCAGACAACTCTTCCCAGCGTTCGGACAGCTGCTGGCGAATAAAACTGTCTAGGTTTGAGGCCAATTCCTCAAAGCTGATGCTTAGCCCTTCGAGCTGCTGTGCCGCCCATAGGATCGACAAATAGGTTTTATCGATCAGTGTGCGACCACCATTTTGCCACTGATATCGCGCGGCGTGCTCCATCCCCCCGAAGAACAGTCCCAGCAGGCCGTTATCGCTGCTTCGAGGGTCTTGGCCCGAGGCAAAGCCTGGGTGAGGGTGGCTCCAGCGGCCGATAAGCTCGGCGTTGGCGATGTCAATGTTCTGGTTGATGCTGGTCATAATACGCCTCCTGACTGGGTTGAGTCTGTCGTCAATGTCATCACTATAAATAGCGATAAGACGAGGCTCTAGGACCAGCAATAGGAAACGTTTAGAACCAAGTATCCTTCCGCCTTTAGCCTGCTGGCAGAATATTTTTGCGCTGTTCCTTTTGTCGCTTGAGTTCGTCTTTTTCGGGCAAGGGCACGATCATCGTGGGGATTCGTGAACGACGCAGCACACTCTTGGCAACCGATCCGAGAAAGGTATGCATGATCCCTTTCTCGTGGGCGCCCATGATGATCAGGTCGACGTTGAGTTCTTTTGATTTCTTTAGGATGCTTTCGGCCGGGTAGTGCTCGACTACATCGATGGATGCGATTTGGCTACGAATCGCCTTCTCGGTGGGGGCCAGTACATCCCAGAAATAGTCTTGCCGCTGTTTGAGCAGGTCGTTGGCGTGGTCGATCCGATGGTTGATGAACTCGTCTCGAGCTTTGGCGCTCATTACGTAAGTTTGCAGGGTAATGCGAGCATCGCTTGAGAGCTTTTCTACCACGTGCAGCATGTGTATCTGGGCGCCGGTTTGTTTAGCTAAGTAAGCGGCATATTTGAAGGCGTAAGAGGCGTTCTTCGACAAGTCGGTGCAATAAAGAATGCTTTTAATCTCGGGTAGCATGAGGGTACTCCGGCAAGGTCTGACCAGCGCGCTTTAACGCGCGCTAGTGTATAGGGTTAACTGGTGATCTCAGCCCGCCAACAGCCGGGGTAGCCATAGCGATATCTCCGGTACGAAGGCGATGATGAACACCCCGACCACCGAAATGGCGGCAAAGGGCAGCGCCTTGGCGGTGATATCTTCCAATGGGGTATCGGAGATCCCCGACGCGACAAACAGATTCTCTCCCAAAGGTGGGGTGGCAAAGCCGATCGATAAGCAGCAGATCAATACCACGCCGAAGTGGATCGGATCGATCCCCAAACTGTAGGTAACCGGCAGCAGCACCGGAGTCAGAATCATGATCGCTGCCAGCGTTTCCATAAACATGCCGACGAACAGCAGAAAACCGATGATCATGGTCCAGATCAGGTAGACGTTATCGGTCAAACTGAGCATCGATGTTGCAATCGAATCAGGGATCTCGTTTTCAACCAGCACTCGGCCAAATACGGTGGCGGTAAATAGAATCAGCAGTACCCGTCCAGACAGCCAAGTGGTGGTTTCCAGCGAATGAACCAGGTCTTTCCATTTCAGCTCTTTGTGGATAAACCAGCCCACCATTAGGGTGTAGAAGATCGCCACGATGGCCGATTCAGTTGGGGTAAAGAATCCCGTGTAGATACCACCGAGGATTACCAGTGGCGCCAGTACTGACCAGAACCCTTTTTTGAAAGCACCGCCGATATGACCGAGTGACCAGCCATCGCTGGTACCCTTGTAGCCGGCTTTTTTACAACGCAGATAGTTCATGATCAGCAGGCTGATAGAGATGACCAGAGCGGGCATAAAGCCAGCGATAAACAGCGTAGAGATCGACACGGTCTGGAAGCTGCCGTATTTTTCGATCGCCTCGGGCGGCACCGTCAGCCCGATGGCCGAGATGCCGAAGATTACCATCGGGATTGATGGTGGGATGATGATACCCAGGCCACCAGATGAGGCGGTCACTGCCGCTGCATAGCCGCGATCGTAGCCGCGTTTTACCATTGCAGGAATCATTAGCATTCCCACTGCGGCCGTGGTCGCAGGCCCTGAGCCTGAGATCGCGCCGAAGAACATGCAGGCCAGCACTGTGGCGGCGGACATGCCGCCGGTAAAAGGGCCAGCGAAACTTTCGGCCAGATTGACCAGCCGTCTGGAGATGCCTGCGGCTTCCATCAAGGCACCGGCCAGGATAAAGGCGGGTAGTGCCATCAGCGGGAACGAGCCTACCGAAGTAAAGGCAATCTGTACCAGTTTAATCGGGTTCTCTTCCAAGTAGATGAAGGAGAGCAGTGCCGAGACCCCCAGCGAAACGGTGATGGGCGCGCCCAACACCAGCAGCAGAAAAAAGGTGCCGAACAGTACAAGAACAATCGTGGATTCAGCCATGAGTCGATTCCGAGTGATGCTGTTTGGTTATTATTTTTTGTTGTTTTGAGTGTCAGCGAGATGATCGTCTCCGATCAGCTCGTCGAGCTCGAGTGACTCGGGATCGCGTATATCGATGCCTTTGACCAGTTTGAAATAATTAACTTGGATGATCCGAATAGTCATCAGACTGAAGGCTATCGGTAAGATCAGATAGATATACTTCATCGGTACGCCCAGCGTCTGAGATTTCCAGAACAGATTCATCTTGTTGAAAATAAAATCGTAGGAGAGATAGACGAAGTAGCAGTTAAAGGCGATCCAGATAAGATCGGCCAGCGCCTCCATGGTTACCGCCACCTTTTCGGGTAACCATTTAAAATGGAAGGTTACGCGGTTGTGGGCTGATAGCTTGGCGGCGTAGCTGGCACCGAAAAATACGAACCAGACAAACATATAAACTGCCAGTTCTTCGGACCAGGATAGCGACTGTTGAAACAGTTCCCTGGAAACAATCTGGGCGAACAGCAACAGCACAAATAGTGCTAATAGCGCTCGGCAGATATAGCTCTCGAGGTTGTCGATAACCTTAAGCACAAGCCCAGTTTTGGTCATGATCGATGCTCCCGTAACGAGGTCTAAAAAAATGCACTCTGGCTATAGAGTAGCCACGCGAGGTGGCTAGTGTTAGCGCAGAGTGCACTCTTTAGCAGGACAGAGAACCGCGTGAGACGATTCTCAAGTGAGAGGCGTTATACGCCATCCCGTCCAAGGGAACGAAGGACTGCGTTGAGCTTATCCTTACCGCCGATGCTTTCGTAGTACTTAGGCCATACCGTTTTGGTGGCCTTGTCCATCCAGGCCTTCTCGCCGTTAGCTGGATCGGAGATCTCCATACCGCGGCTGACCAGTTCTTTCTTGATGTTGGCTTCTTGCTCTTCCAACCAAGCAGCACTGTGCTGCGTGGCAGCTTCGCCAGCTTCGAGAATCGCTTTCTGAATGGCGGGCTTTTGATCCTGGAATACCGACTCAGAAACGATCAGCGGCTCGATTGAGAACAGGTAGCGGACGTTGGTGACATACTTCTGAACTTCGTCGAACTTCATTGCGTAGACCGTGATATACGGGTTGTCCTGACCATCGACCACACGCTGCTGCAGAGCGGTGAAGGTTTCAGACCACGCCATAGGGGTTGGGTTGATGCCCCAGGCCTTGTACGTGTCGATCATGATCTCGTTCTTAGGCACTCGCACCACAACGCCCTGAAGGTCTTCAAGAGTGGTGATAGGGCGTTTGGAGTTGGTCAGGACTCGGAAGCCAGAGTAGGCCCAGCCGATGATACGCACGTTGGCATCGCGCAGCGTGTTGGCGACCAGTTCTTTACCCACATCACCTTGGGTCAGCTTAACCGCGTCATCCAGGCTCTGAATCATGTAGGGAAGAGTCAGTACACCGACACTAGGTGAGAAGGGGGTCACGTTGTTAATGGCAAGGATAGAAAAATCGAGCGTGCCGATCGACGCGTCATTGACGGTGTCTTGCTCACTACCTAGCTGACCATTAAGGAACAGTTTGGCTTTGTGCTTACCGCCGGTCCGCTGCTTAAACTCTTCGGTGAATTTTTTGCCCAGTTCGTGCTGAGTGCCACCGGCACCATCACCAACGGCTACCTTAAAAGTTTTTGCTTGGGCCATCGTGCTGCCTGCAGTGAATGCCAGGGCGAGCGAGAGGGAAAGCACTTTAGCGATTTTATTCTTATGGTACATAAGTAGCTCCGGTTTTTTGTCCATTCGCGTTGGGATGACGTGGACATTTATTATTTTAAGGCAGCCATTGTGTCATTCTGTCGATGACTTAATGGCTTAACCAGCCATCCCATCGTTGCCAGCTTCTAAGGAAGCCTCCGATCATTGATCTGATCGTGCATTTATCATCGGCCCTGCGGCGGTTGTTTTTTAGAACCACTTTAAAAGAGCCATTGGTGCCAGGGTTGGATGTCACTGGTGCCAGTCTATTTGGCGCATGAATACGCAATAAATCATTAATAAATCCAACGTGTTAATGCGGTTGTGTTTGATTCCTGAGTGTTGGAGTAAGACCTCCGCTATGCAGAGTGTTGGTCGTAAATAGTCGTAGTATGAGTAACGGCAAAAAAAGATGAGTCAGAGCACCTTGGTTGTCTCTAATGAATATAGACCTGGTTCAGGCTGGGCGTGGTGAGTTTTCGGCATCTTCGGTGATGATTGCATCGATGCGCAGGGGCAGGGTAATAAGCGTTGTGTCAGGGACTAATGGTGGCGAGAGGTGATCTAAAACGAAAAAAGCCAAATCAAGCAAGTGCTTGATTTGGCCTCTGTTTACATTGGTAGCGGGGGCAAGATTTGAACTTACGACCTTCGGGTTATGAGCCCGACGAGCTACCAGACTGCTCCACCCCGCATCAACGTGGAGCGCATATTAGGGGGCGCTGCTGTTGCGGTCAAGCTCTTATTGATAAATCTTTAAAAAAACGAATATTAGCGGCAACTAGGGCGGCCTTGTTTCGCAGAAAGGGGGCAAAAATGGAGATGAAGGATTGAACAGGATAGGGGGAGAAGCGCGGCAGAGAGCTGCCGCGCGAGTACGGCAGGGTTTAAGCGACGACGGATACGTCTTCGGCTTGAAGGCCTTTGTCGCTTTCAACCACTTCAAACTTTACTCGTTGTCCTTCATTCAGAGAACGGTGGCCGCTGCCACGAATTGAACGAAAGTGAACGAACACATCATCGCCTTGATCACGGGTGATGAAGCCAAATCCTTTGGTAACGTTGAACCATTTGACGACTCCGCCTTCGCGGTCGTCATTGGCGTCGTCGGCAGATACCACCTCAACACCGTTGGAAACGCTAGTTGTCGCAGCCGAGGAAGATCCTGAGGCTGAGGTGGCGGTGAGTAAACTGCTGACCAAGCATAGGACGAAGACTGTCCCTGCGGTAGCAGCTAAACTTCCGGGCTGTAAAATATAAACGGCGGCTGCCGCAACGGCGCTGTAGATAACACTGAGTAACATTGTCTTTGATTTCATTATAAACTTCTCAAAATTTTAATAATTATTAATAGTCACGCCCCACCGCTGACGCGATGGGGTAACGCTCTGGTATAGCTAACTATGGATTCGACACGCTGGGTATTTCCCGGTGTTGAACAAGCCTTTAGTGACTTGTAGTGATCATTACAAGGCAAAAGGACACCCTTATATACCGATTTTGAAGAAAAGATTCAACAACTTAATCAATCAGCAGGAGTAGTGAGTGAGTTCCGTCGAAGAACAGTTGATCGACCTGCAAACCCGCGTGGCGTTTCAAGACGATACCATTCAGGCGCTTAATGAGGCTTTGTCGCATCAGCAGCTAGAACTTGAGCGTTTGACCCAGATGGTCAAGGTTCTTAACGCGCAGTTAAAGCAGGTGGTGCCCGAATCGGGTGCTAATCAGGCCGATGAGCCGCCGCCTCCGCACTATTAACCTTGATCGCTAAACGGGGCCCGCCATCAGCGCAGCGCCTTGAGCGAATAGACGTCAAAGCGTCCTGACTTACCCTCCAGGCAAAAGCTGGGTTTGCGATCGTTGAGGGTTGGGGCTTTGCGCGGGCGTTTTACCACCACACGGTACTGAGCCTTGCTCAGCGCAACCTCGAGCAGCACGTCGGCGTCGGCATCCTCGCCAACCAGATCACGAAACAGCAACATCTCTTTTTTGACCTGTGCTGACTTAGCGCTGTGTGGAAACATAGGGTCGAGGTAGATCACTTCTGGGGCGGTTTCAAGTTGTGTAAGCCATGCCGCACCGTCACCCTGATGCAGCGACATGCTGGCGATAATGGGTCCGACCTCCGGGTCATAGCTGGCGCGTGCCAAGCCGTCCTCGAGCAGTAGCCCAACCACAGGGGTACGCTCGACCATCTGTACCTGGCAGCCGAGCGTTGCCAGCACAAAACTATCGCGCCCCAACCCTGCTGTCAGGTCGGCAACGACTGGGCGGATACCCGATTTGATGCCGATCGCTTTGGCAATCTGCTGTCCTGCACCGCCGCCAAAGCGGCGCCGGTGTGCCACTGTGCCGCTTAAAAAGTCGACCCGTACCGGCCCCGGTGCTTTTTTGCCCGCCTGCTGCAGAGCCAAGCCGGGCGCGCCGACACACAGCAAAGCTTGCTGGGCGGGCAGTGCTTGGGGTTGGCAATCGATCGGCTGTAAGCGGAGCTGTAACCGCTCGGCTAGCTGTTCGGCGCGGTCGAGATAGTCAGGGGTCTGTGGCCAGATCGATAGCCAGCTATCCAAGGAAGGGCTCATGCGTTATCAGGCGTAAAGGTCGACGCCAACCAGCTCTGACTGGTTCTGACCAAATTGGAAACCAGCATTGGTCAGGTAGGTCTGCATCGCTTCCTGCCCACGCAGCGGTAATTCGCGATTGGTCGAGTAGTAACGGTCGGAATCGGCGCCTTGGTTGGCGCGTGCTTTGATCAGGTCAGCGCTGAAATCGCTGTTGTTGGCCGGTGTGCTGCTGCGGGATGGATTGGCGTTTTGATCGGCGTTGGGCGAGTTCGGAGCAATCGCCTGTGAAGGTGGCCGCTGCGGCAACTGAGGAAAGTTAAAGGATGCGCCGATCCGCATATTCAATAAGTCCCGCCCATAAGGCTGAAAAGAGAGTTCAGATTCTAGCTGAGACGGCTGCGGATGAAAACCGTAACAGGCTTAAATCAAACTGAAATACAGCCCTAATAGCAGCACGCCGAGTACTAGCCGATAGATCACGAACGGCATCATGCCGATCCGGTTGATCAGCCCCATAAATAGGTAGATGCAGAGGTAGGCGCTGACACCGGCAATCGAAGCGCCGAGCATAACGTCCAACCAGGGCGCATCGCTGCCTTGTTGGACAAGCTCTAATCCTTTGAATAAACCTGCAGCCAGGATCAGCGGGGCGGACAATAAAAATGAGAACCGCGCCGCAGTTTTACGGCTTAGGCCAAGCATCAGGCCCGCTGTAATGGTGATCCCCGAGCGCGACGTACCGGGGATCAGTGCCAGTGCTTGTGCGCCGCCGATGATCAGTGCGTCTTTGAATCCGATGTCCCGACTGCGACGGGTTTCGGTGCGGCGCTGATCGGCAAAGCCTAGCAGCACACCAAAGATCAGTGTGGTACCGGCGATCACCAAGATGGAGCGCAGGTGTTGTTCGATAAAATCATTGAATAGCAGCCCGGCGACACAGGCCGGCAGGGTGGCGATAATAATCGCCCAGGCCATCCGGCTATGGGTGCCCGCTTTGCGTTGGCCGCCGGCGAGCGGCAAGATCGAGCGCAGCCAGCCGATCGTCAATAATACAAAATCACGGCGAAAATAGAGCAGCACTGCGGCCAGAGTGCCGACATGTACCGCGACATCGAAAGCCAGTCCCTGGTCTGGCCAGTTCAACACCTGTGAGGGCAGAATCAGGTGCGCCGAACTGGAGATCGGTAAAAACTCGGTTAGCCCCTGAATTAGAGCCAGAAGCAGGATGTAGCTGAGTGGCACTAGCCGTTCCCCTTGCGCTGCTCGCCTTTTTTGAGCGCGACATTATCGCGTAGGTAAACCGGTAACGCCTGTTCGGGTAGCACCCCTTGACCGGCCTCGATCAGCACTGCGCCGAGTTTGGCAATGGACGCAGCACGAGGCTCGCGCTGTGGCTCGACCTGAGTAACCGATGCCCGTACCGCTTCGGGTAATCGATCTTGGTAACACCAGCCGGTGCCGTAGCCGATCCACTTGCCTGGCGTTAACGATTGAGGCTCGACTCGCTCGGGCGCACAAACGCGCTCATCTCCCAGTAGGAGGGGGAGCGCAGCGCCGTCATCAAAGCGATAGCAGCCCCAGTACAGCTCATCCATCCGTGCATCCAAGGCGGTCAGTACGCCGTCGGCCTGAAACTCGTCACGCGCTTGCTGCGCCAGCGCCGCCAGTGTCGAAACCGGTGCGACGGGTAGACTTGCTCCCAGCGCCAGCCCCTGAGTAACGCCGGTGCAGATCCGTAAGCCGGTGAACGAGCCCGGTCCGCGGCCAAAGGCGATGCCGTCGAGTTGCTGCAGCGATAGCTCGGCCTCGGCCAGAATCTGCTGCACCATCGGTAACAGTAACTGGGTGTGCTGACGGGGGATGTCGCGGTAATCTTCGTGGATGTCACCGTCGATCCAGAGCGCCACCGAGCAGGCCTGGGTTGAGGTATCTAGGGCAAGAATCTTGGACATGGTTGAACCGGCTCTCAGAGTGTAGAGGGAAAAGGGTTTCCAAAAATCAGTTAAAGACTGGCTGCAAAAGCAGGGGCATTCTAGCGTTAATTGACGCCGGAATCAGCAGTGCTCAGCTCTAGCATCGTAATCTGCTGCAGAGCATGTTGGTTACTGTCGCCGCACAGCTCGAAATCGGCGGAAAACGCCAGGCAGACGTTGGGGCGTTCGGGCTGGCCGAATAGCAGGCAGCGGTTATCGGCATCAAGCTGGACGCAGCGCTGACCTGCGGGTTTACCCAGGGGCATTGCGGGGATCGGCGATGAGATCGACGGGGCGATACAGCATGCGCCGCAGCCGGCTCGGCATTGCATCAAACGCCCCTTACCTGACGGCAGTCGTTCATGGTTTCAGCGCCTGCAACGCGGACAGCATCCGTTGATGAATCCCTTCGAATCCGCCGTTGCTCATGATCACGACTTCGGCATCGCTACCCTGGTAGGTTTTGACTGTCTCGATGATGGCGTCGATATCGTCGAACACTCGAGCCGGCACCGGGCTGTCGGTAACAACCGATTCAAGCTCCCAGTCTAATCCGGCGGGCTGGTACCAGAGTACTTCGCTGGCCGCCGCGGTTGAGGGCGCCAGAGCTTGCTGATGACTGCCCAAACGCATGGTGTTGGAACGGGGTTCGATTACCGCGACTACTGGTTTATCACCGGCTCGAGCGCGCATGCCTTGTAGTGTGGTGGCGATGGCGGTGGGGTGGTGGGCAAAGTCGTCGTATAGGGTGATCCCGGCAGCGCTGCCGAGTTTTTCCATTCTGCGCTTAACCCCAGAGAATAACTCCAGTGCTTCGGCACTGTGCTGCGGGGTGACGCCGACATGGCGTGCAGCGGCCATTACCGCTAAACCGTTTAGCACCGAATGTTGGCCGGTCTGGTTCCAGTGCACGGTCGCGACTTGATCGCCATCTAGCCATACCTCAAAGGCCGATCCATCGTCGCTGAGCAGCTTCGCTTGCCAGCCGTTGTTTGACGGCGAGTCGGGTAGTGAGGCAATGCCGAACTCTACTACCGGTGTCCAGCAGCCCTGCTCGAGAACGCGTGGCAGGTTGGCATCGTCCTGCGCCACAATGATCTGGCCGCTGGCCGGAATGGTCCGTACCAGATGATGAAACTGACGCTCGATAGCCGCCAGGTCGTCAAAGATATCGGCGTGATCGAATTCAAGATTATTCAGGATCGCGGTACGCGGGCGGTAGTGAACGAACTTGGAGCGTTTATCGAAAAATGCGGTGTCGTATTCGTCCGCCTCGATCACAAAAAACGGTGTCTCACCCAGGCGAGCGGAGATATCAAAATTGCTCGGTACGCCACCGATCAAAAAGCCCGGTGCCATGCCTGCATGCTCCAGCACCCAGGCCAGCATGCTGCTGGTCGTCGTCTTGCCGTGGGTGCCGGCAACCGCCAGCACCCATTTGTCTTGCAGGATCTCTTCGGCCAGCCATTGTGGTCCGGATGTATACGGGATGCCTTGGTTGAGCAGGTACTCGACACAAGGGTTGCCGCGCGACATCGCATTACCGACGATCACCAGGTCGGGGCGTGGCTGCAGGTGTTCGATCCGATAGCCTTGTTGTAGCTCGATGCCTTGTTCGGCCAGCTGGGTGCTCATCGGCGGATAGACGTTGGCATCGCAGCCGCTCACCCTAAATCCCTTGGCTTTCGCCAACAGCGCCAGCGAACCCATAAAGGTGCCGCAAATACCCAGAATATGCAGGTGCATATCGACCTCGTTTAGCAATCAAAAAAAGTTGCTGCATCATAGCAGCTCCGCCTAGTGTGGGGCTATTGGCGTAGACTCCGAGCAAGTGCCGATATTGACCCATTAAATAAAATTGTCTTAGGTCACGATTTTCTTGTTTTTGGGTGTGCTTTTTCATGCATTGGTGAATCTCTTCACGTATCATTCGCACCACTTAAAGCAGTTCTGTTATGACTCTGTCATCCCAAGCACAAACCCACAGGATTTACCCCCATGCAACGGCTTACCCAGTTTCTGAAACACCACGAAACATCCGCAGACCTGATCGAACTGGTCAACCTGCTGATGGCTGCTTGCAAGGAGATCAATGCCAAGCTTAATGACGGCGAGCTGGCGGGGGTTTTGGGCGCTACTGAAACGGAAAATATTCAGGGTGAGACACAGAAAAAACTGGATGTTATCTCCAACGATCTGATTAAGTTGACCCTTAATGACTCCGACCTAGTTCGCGGTATGGCCTCGGAAGAAGAAGACTTTCCGGTAGCCTGTAATCCAGACGGGCGTTACCTGGTTACATTCGATCCGCTGGATGGTTCATCCAACATTGATATCAACGTCACCGTTGGGACGATCTTCTCAATTCTTGAAGCGCCGGAAGGGTTTGATCCAGCCGAAGAGCACGCCTACCTTCAGCCGGGTTACAAGCAAGTCGCTGCGGGCTACGTTCTGTACGGTCCTTCGTGCATCTTGGCATTGACCACCGGTGACGGGGTTAACATGTTCACTCTGAGTCACAACGGTGAGTTCTACCTGACCCGTGAGCAGGTGGTTATTCCCGAGTCGACCCAAGAGTTCGCCATCAATATGTCCAACCAGCGTTTCTGGGACAAGCCTGTACAGCGCTACGTCGATGATCTGCTGGCTGGTGAAGAGGGTCCGCTGGGCAAGCGTTACAACATGCGCTGGATCGCCTCGATGGTGGCAGAAGTTCACCGCATCCTGACCCGCGGTGGCATCTTTATGTACCCTTGGGATTCACGTGCACCGGAAAAGCCCGGTAAGCTGCGACTGATGTACGAAGGCAACCCGATGAGTATGCTGATCGAGCAAGCGGGGGGGCGCAGTATCAACACCCATATCGATATCATGAACGTACAACCCAAGCATATCCACGAACGTGTTTCGGTCGTACTCGGCTCAAAGCAAGAGGTCGAAACCGTGCTGCGCTATCATCAGCAAGAGCGCTAATACCGGCTTGGCAGTCTCCCCCCCCCCCGGCAGAGTCTCTGTCGGGGTTCTTGATCTACCCTCTGTTCTCGTCTTATTGTGCTTGTACTGCTTAATACCTGACAGAAAACCAAAGTATTATTGACGCTAGCCGCTGTGATTCACCTATAATTCCAGCACCTTACTTCTTTTCAATATTTTCCATACAGAAGGCTATGCTATGAGCTTTGAAAAAGTCCCAGCGGGTAAAGACCTACCCAACGATATCTACGTCATCATCGAGATCCCGGCTAACGCCAGCGTACCGGTGAAATACGAAATCGATAAAGACAGCGACAGCATCATGGTCGACCGCTTCATGACCGCGCCAATGTTTTACCCGGCTAACTACGGTTACATCAACAACACCTTGGCCGACGATGGCGACGCGGTTGATGTGCTGGTGATGACCCCGCACCCTATCGCTATCGGTTCTGTGATCCGCTGCCGTCCGGTCGGGGTGCTAAACATGACCGACGAAGCTGGCGAAGACGCCAAGCTGGTCGCGGTTCCGCACGAAACGCTGACCAAAGAGTATGTAGATGTGCAGGACGTCGAAGATATTCCGCAACTGCTGCGCGATCAGATCAAACACTTCTTCGAAAATTATAAGACGCTAGAGCCCAATAAGTGGGTCAAGGTCGAAGGCTGGTCCGACGCCGCCGCAGCGCGCAGTGCCATCGAAGAGGGGGTTAAGGCGTACCAAGCGCAGAGCTAGCTAAAGGCAGTTTTATCCTAAGCCGGCAGCTCTTGCTGGCTTTTTATTGCCGTTCCCAAGGGGGCGGGAACAATATTCTGCGTGCCTCTAGGCTTCCCGCTAAGCTTAAAGCGACCAGCTAAATACCAGCGCCCCATAGCCGTACCACCTCTCCGAATCGGTTCGGTACTCTTTGCTATAAATGTTAAAGCTCCAGCCCAGCGACCATGACGCGTCTATCCAGACTGCGCCGATGCGGGCTTGTGCCCGCTGGTGCTGCTCTTCAATGTTAGAGTCGTAAGGCAGGCTAGCGTCGATAGTCTGATCGTTGATCGGGTAACCGATCTGGGCACGGCCATAGATGATGTGGCCAAGGGCGTCATAGGTGCCGTAATGGCTTGGGTGGCAGCTTAACCTCTACGTATGGCACCAGCTAGAAAAAGGGAGGATTACCAAGTCTTGGCCTTTTTGGCAGAAACGCTACCCTTTAAAGCGGCCCCGGTTGCGCTCGTTTTGACCGCTTGGATGAATCTTTCACTTGATGCCGATTAGCCTCTTTTAATGCGCTGTTAGACCGGTATAATGCCCGCCTTTCACCGTTTCACTGCCCGATGGAACGGCTGTCGTCAAGTTTCGAGTGATGGGCTGCGTTGGTAGTAATTGTGTATAGCGTACAGAAGGTTTTTGCTCCGTCTCAACTCTTGTTTTTGTTATCTATTCATCATCCAAAGGTTGTCTGTGGTCGTTTTTAAGATCCTGAGTAAGGTTAGTGGTCAGCACTATGTGGGTTCCTGTCGTAGCGATATTTATGAGCGCTGGGAGTTGTATCTAAGGGCTGCAGAGGCGGGGCTGGACTTCCCTTTGTACCATGAGATTAGAGAGCACGGTGAGGCGCAGTTTTTGATTGCTGAGCTGGACTATGCCGAAGATATCGCCGAGCTAAAGGAGATGGAACTGCTGCATACCGTTGAGCTGTTGGCACGCTCGCTTCGCAACTATAAGTTTGGTCGTAGTGATACGGTAGTGAAAAGAACGTTGCAGTCAGATCAACAGCGCGCCTGGATGAAAGACCTCCCCGCAGAGGACCAGTTAAAGCCTAGAAAGCTACTTAAAACGGCAGCCAAACCAGCAGCTAAATCTGCAGCTAAATCTGCGTCTAAATCAAAACCAGCACTGGCGAGAACGCGGCTAGCCGAACCAGCTAAACTAAAGCAGATCGTTACGCCGTCGAGCCGACCTTCCGTATCGGACGTTGCCACCAAGCCCGCTGTAGCGCGCGCTGCCGTTGTCGAATCGTTGGCGGCTAAACCAACGGCTGAAGACGCAGCGGCAGAGTTGGATAAATCGCTGTTTGCCGAGGGTATCGGCTTGTTGGTTCGAGCGGTGGCAAGTGTCGAACAGTTAAATAACTTGCAGCAGCAGGCAAGCGGCCAGGTTAAATCGTTAACCGATGCATTGGCTGAATCGGATCGTGCACTGCAGCAGCTTCAATCGCAGCAGCATGACGCCGCTGAAAAAGCACGTCAGGCGATGGCGGCTGTTGAGGCTTCACAATTGGCCAATACGGCTTTGTTGGAAGCCCAGCGTCAGGCTCATGTGTGTGCCGATTCGGCTCTCACTGCGCTGAATCAAGGCAAGCAATCGTCGCTCCAGGCTGCACAGTTGCAGCAGGATATGAGCCGTTTGCTAGGGCGGCTCAAAAGCGCCCCTTCGGCTTCTAAGCCGGATGCTGTGGCAACGGCTAAGCCTGAAACCCCTGCCCCCAGCGCGACGGATCTTAACCGGCCTTTTGTTTCGGTTAGTGTTCCGCAGCCTGTTCGACCGACTGTTTCTCCTGTTTCTCCTGTTGCTCAGGAGCAGGAGTTGATGAAGGCGGAAGAGGCCAAGATGGTTAACCAGTTAAAGCAATTGGATAAGCTGTTGGTGGAAGATGATCAGGCTGCCCCTCAGGTTATCGATTCAACCGAGCACACCTCTATTTCGGATACCGCTGAAGATCCGCTTGGCATCGGTATGCCAGCGAGAGCTTGGGTAGCGGGTGCCGTTGATGGCGGCGAACCTGCCCAGGTGTTGGCTAAACAAGTTTCCGCTGCGACAGTGATTCGTCGGCGCTCGAAGGCTCCGTCGTCGGTGGTGGCGGTCCCGTCGCAAGTTGCGAGCAGTGCTGCTTCAGAGCGAGCCGTTGTTAGTCGCAAAACGCTGAGTATTAAGGCGCGCTGATTACATAGCTCAGTGGCGTGCTGTTAAGCAGAAAAACTGCTGTTATGACCCCGGCGGGTTTGTCTGCTGAGATGGCGAGCTGGAGTAGGGTGCAGAGCTGTAACGCAATTTTTTTATCCGCTAAAAATTTTAGAAGGTTTGTTGATATCAGTGTTGCGTAGTGTTTTTATTGTTATTCAATGTGTTAGGTGGTTTGTGCTGGGTTTTGTCGGCCTTTTCTCCCTATCGCTGATGATCAATAAACAGAAAAAACTCATGAATTGAACAAAACATGAACAATATTGAACGATTTGCCTTTATAATGGGGGATTATTATTTATGTGCTTACGACTAATCCTCAATCAGAAGTACCAAACTAAAGCAGGTATCACTTCAACACATGTCTCAATTGAAATTATCCTCTATCAAAACCACGCAAAATACAGCCGTTGAACTAGAACAAGCCTTCGAACAGATCAATGAACTGAATCGGTTGCTGAATGCAGAGAAGCAAGCTACCAAGTCACTAGCATTGAAGTTAGGAGAGGCTAAAACTAGCGTTGATGAACGTTTGGCTTCAGAAAATGAAGCCCTGTTGCAGAAGATTGATCAGCTTAAAACGGCTCATCAGATCTATCGACTCGAAGGTGTGGTTGGGCAGGATGCCAAGGCTAGCAAGTTGGCCGACCAGCTTAAAGCTAAATCTATCGAGCTATCGGAAGTCAAGAAAACGCTTAAGGTGTTGCAGGCTTTTGACCCCGAGCGTCAAAAGCGTCAGCTAGCTGATCAGAAAAAGAAGATCGCCGAGCAGACGGCTATTTCTAAAGATCTGAACACCAAGCTGAAACTCACCAAACGTGAAGTCTCTGAGCTGAAAAGAGAGCTGGCTGAGCTTAAGAAAAACGCTGAAAACGATCAAGCAGAACCTGAGCTAGCGACCGACGACGCGTAATTTCTTCACCGCTTAGCCTTCGATCGTCTGTGTGGTGGATTGATCGATAATTGATAGGCAAGCGTTGCTGATCTACTCCTAGAAGCACCATCGATACATCCTATCGATGGTGCTTTGTTGTGCCCGGCTGTTTAATTTTGCTTTTACGTTGCACTATGCCAGACTGATTTTACCGGTTCATAGATGCGGTGCCGTGGTGCCAATTAAGACCTTCTCTGTTTTTTCACTATTTTTTACATTATGCCTTCTATCGCTGCTGGCTAAGGCTAAAGCGGATGCTGTGGTAGAGCTGGCTGCGCCGCTTTACCCGCCGGTTTATTCGGCAGGCGGTCAGGGCTTGGCCAGTGATATTCTACGAGCCGCGTTTGACGAGGTGGGTGTAGAAGCCCGGATTCAAACGGTACCGATCAAACGCGGCGTTAGAATGCTGGAAGCGGGACAGATCGATGGTTTTGGCGCAGCGAGCCTGGTAGCGGCTGAGATAGGGGATCGTCGTATTAGCCGGCTGCCTATTTTCAAGGATCGAGCCGCGTGGTTTTATTATCGCCCCAATCATTCCGGCCCGATCGTCGCCAAAGGGTTGGCTTCTCTCAAAGGCTACCGCATAGGGGTGATTGTTAATTCACCTTTTCTGGAACTGTATCGATCGCATGGGCTCGATATTATTGAGATTCAAACGCCGCAACAGTTGATCGGTATGGTCGAAAAAGGGCGTATCGATCTATTTGAGGCGATGATGCTGACCGGCTTGGACTTGATCAAACAGTTTGACCCTAAACACTGGCATCAATTCGGTTTTATCCCCTGGGTGCCGATTGAAGGACAGATCGCGTTTTTAAATAGTAACCCAACAACGCCGTCGTTGATTCTTAAGTTAGAGCAGGGCTTAGCACGTATTCGGAGTAATGGCCGGTTGTTGGGTATCTTGGAGCGCTACTGGGGGCGCGGCAATGTTCCCAATCATGCCAATCCGCAAGGGCTGTCAGGCGCCAATATTGACAGCTTTAGTTTGAAGCGTTTTTTTAACGCCCCAACAGCCAGCTCAGGCGAGCCTGTCCTACCGCGCTGATAAAGACAATGCAGCATCGCTGGTTTATCCCAGCGCGCCGCACTGACGCAGTTCTGATATAGCCTTGTCGTCGAAACCGTAACCGGCCAGCACTTGCTCTGTATCGGCTCCCAGGTCTACGCCGATGTGTTGGTAGCGGGGCTGATAGTCGGAGAATTTGATCGGCGCGCCGATCTGCTGCTCGGTCGTACCGGCAGGGGTTGGGACTTCGGCAACCATCTGCCGTGCTTGCAGTTGCGGGTGCTGGGCGGCTTCGGATACCGATAGTACCGGTTCGACGCAGGCCTCCACGTCGGCAAAGACGGCTAGCCAATGCTCGAAGCTATGCTCGGCAAACGCCGCTTCCAAGGCATCCTTGAGCTGTTGCTGAACGCCTGATTTTTCGCTTAAACCGAGTTTGGCCAGTTCGGGTTGGCCGATCGCTTCGAATAGACGCGCCATAAACTGTGGTTCCAGGCTGCCGACAGAGAAGTAGCGGCCATCGCTGGTCTGGTAATAGTCATAAAAAGAACCGCCGTTGAGTAGCATCTTGCTGGCTTGAGGTTCGACCTTTCCAGCCAATGCGCCAGCTCCCGCCATACCGTTTAGCGCAAAGGCGGCATCGGTCATACTGATGTCGACGAGCTGTCCTTTGCCGCTGTGTTGGCGCGCCACGACGGCGGCTAGAATGCCCGCTACCGCGTGCAGTGATCCGCCTGCGACATCGGCCACCTGTATCCCCAGTGGCAAAGGTCTCTGATCGTCGCGACCGGTATAGCTCGAGACGCCGGCGATAGCGAGGTAATTGAGGTCGTGTCCTGGCCGGTTGGCGTAAGGGCCGCTCTGGCCAAAACCGGTAATCGTGCAGTAGATCAACCGAGGGTTTAGCGCTTTCAAAGTGTCGTAGCCGATACCCAGGCGATCCATCACGCCGGGGCGAAACTGCTCGACCAGAATGTCGTAGTCAGCGATTAACCGTTTGAGCACCTCGACCGCTTCGGGCTGTTTGAGGTTGAGGCCGATGGAGCGTTTAGAGCGATTCAGATAGGTGTGGTTGTAGGAGGTGCCGGACTCATTGAGTGGCGGCATGGTGCGGGTCAGCTCGGGACGCCCCGGCGCTTCTACCCGCAGAACCTCGGCACCCATATCTGCCAGCATCATGGTGGCGTAGGGGCCGGGGAGTAGGGTGGAAAGATCGAGAACCTTTAGCGATTGTAATGGCATGACAGGGGCTCATTGTCGGTTGTTATTATGGATTTATGGTTGAGGGCTATTGTGCCATAGCCAAGCCGCTCCCCGCACGCCGCTGGCATCACCGTGTTGTGCTGCGACCAAGCGGGTGTTGACCCGGTCCGAGAACACGTAAGCGTCCCAGCGCGCCGGTATCTCGCTGTAGAGCGAGGCGATGTTGGAGAGTCCGCCGCCGAGCACGATGGCATCGGGATCGAGCATATTGATCACGCAGGCTAAACCACGCGCTAGGCGGTCGCAGTAACGGTCAAAACTTGCCATTGCCTGCGGCTGTTTGGCTTCCACATCAGCCATGATCTGCTGGGCATCGATTGCCGGATGGCCGCTAACCAAGGCGTGATGCTGGCTGAATCCGGGGCCCGACAGGTAGGTTTCGATGCAGCCCTGTTTGCCGCAATAGCAGGGTAGAGCCGGGTCTTGTTGCGGGTCCATCCAGGGGAGCGGATTGTGACCCCACTCGCCGGCGATCCCGTTGGGGCCGCTCAAAAGCTGACCCTGATAAACGATGCCGCCGCCCACGCCGGTGCCAAGGATAACGCCGAACACACTGTCTGCTTCTCGAGCCGCGCCATCGCAAGCTTCGGATAGTGCCAAGCAGTCGGCATCGTTTGCGAGCCGTAGCGGGCGTTTTAGCGAGCGTTGCAGGTCCTGATCGAGCGGTTGCCCGATCAGGCAGGTTGAGTTGGCGTTTTTGATCAGGCCGTTGTCGGGTGACAGGGTGCCGGGAATGCAGATACCGACCGTCGCCGTTTGCTGCAGCTTCGCTTCGGCGTCGAGCACCAGTTGGGTAATCGCGCTAATGGTAGCCGGGTAATCACCTTGAGGTGTCGCGATACGGTGGCGATAGCAATCTTTACCGCGCGCGTCTAACGCGAGAATTTCAATCTTGGTACCGCCGAGATCTACCCCTATGCGCATCGCTCGTCCTTGATTACTTAACGGTGAGTACCTTGTTGCTGTTGGTGCCGTACTCTGGGGCGTAGTCGTCACCATGAGTTAACAGCACGATATCCCCCGGCTTAAGGTCGTGCTGCTGTTTCAATTGGGTGATTGCCTGTTCGGCTACCTTGGCGATATCGCTATCCCAGTAGTCGAATCGAACCGGCTTGACGCCACGATACAGGCTGACTCGGCTGAGGGTGTCGGCGTTGCGTGACAGCGCAAAGATTGGCAGCCCCGAGCTTATCCGTGATAGCAGTAGTGGGGTCTTGCCCGATTCGGTCAGGGCGATGATCGCTTTGACTCCTTCGAGGTGATTGGCAGCGTACATGGTGGCCATCGCTACGGCTTCGGTAATATCGGTGAAGGTCTTGTCGAGTCGGTGTTTGGAGACATTGACGCTAGGGTGTTTCTCCGCGCCTTTGCAGACATCAGCCATCGAAAGAACCGTTTCAACCGGATACTCACCCATCGCGGTTTCGCCTGAAAGCATCACCGCGTCGGTGCCATCGAGCACCGCATTGGCGACGTCCATCACCTCGGCACGGGTCGGCATCGGGCTGGAGATCATCGACTCCATCATCTGGGTGGCGGTGATGACGACCCGATTAAGCTGGCGGGCGCGGCGGATCAGACTCTTTTGAACCCCAACCAGCTCGGCATCGCCAATCTCGACCCCTAGATCGCCACGAGCCACCATCACCACGTCGCTGGCCAAGATGATATCGTCCATCGCCTCGGGGCAGTTGACGGTTTCGGCCCGCTCGACCTTGGCGACGATACGGGCGTCGAGCCCCGCATCCTGAGCCAGCTCTCGGGCGTAGTTGATGTCCGCACCACTCTGGGGAAAGGAGACCGCCAAGTAATCGACTCCGATCTGGGCGGCGGTGAGGATGTCGGCCTTGTCTTTGTCGGTCAACGCGGCCGCAGAGAGTCCGCCGCCCTGCTTGTTGATCCCTTTGTTGTTGGACAGCTTGCCGCCGATGGTAACGAGGGTGTGAATCTGGCTGCCTACAATGTTGTCGACACGGAGTTGAATCCGACCGTCATCGAGTAGCAGAAGATCATCCGGATGCAGGTCTTGGGGCAGCGCCTTGTAATCGAGTCCGACCGCTTTGCTATCGCCTAGTCCTGCAGCTAGATCGCTGTCGAGGATGAATCGATCACCAATGGTGAGTTCAATCTTGCCTGTTTTGAAGGTCGATATGCGGATCTTTGGACCTTGCAGATCGCCTAAGATTGCCACCTGGATATTGAGTCGGTTGGCGATCTCCCGAACTTGATTAGCGCGGGTGATGTGATCCTGAGCCGCGCCATGCGAGAAGTTCAGCCGCATCACGCTCGCGCCTGCTGTAATGATGCGCTCTAGATTGGAGTCTTTGTCGGTAGCTGGACCGAGGGTGGTAACGATCTTGGTGCGACGAAACATATTGCGAACTCGTAAAGAGGGAATAGATTTGATTCTACGCTTTTATCGATGACACTTTTATTGAGTAAATAATTTGTGTGCAAAGTTATAGCGTATTGGCCGCTGATTTGCTGTGATTACAACGCAAAAACCAGCACCACCGGAATCACAATTAGCGCGCCGATGTTGCCGAGTAGCACGATAGAGGCGACGCGTTCGGGCTCTTGCTGGTAGCGCTCCGCCATCATGTAGTTGAGCACCGCCGGAGGCAGGGCGCCAAAGACTAGCAAGATAGCAAATTGTTGCTCGGACAACCCCAACCAGGGTTGCAGCGCGAGGACGATCAATACCCCCGCCAGCGGTCCCAGTAAGGCGCCGAGTACGCCTTGATGCCAGCTCTTCAGGCCGACCTCGACAATGCGGATGCCGAGGGTGAACAGCATCAACGGAATCGAGATCTGGCCGAGCATCTCCACCGGCAGTTCGACCGCCTTGGGTAGTGTCCAGCCGCTCATGCTCCAGCCGATGCCGGCGATGGTGGCGATGATCATCGGCATTTTGAGTAACTGCAGCAGGTGGGTGTTGCGGTTGAGCATCAGCGCGCCGACGCTCATATGGAGGGTATTTTCGACGATAAACAGAATCACTGCGGCGGGCAGTGCGGCTTCGCCAAAGGCCAGAACCATCAGCGGGATGCCCATGTTGCCCGAGTTGTTGAACATCATCGGTGGCAGGAAAGTTTTGATGTTGAGCTTGAGCAGTCGTGCCAGTGGGTAGAGTAGTAAACCAGAGCCCAGAATGACCGCCACGCCGCCAAGCGCCAGTTGTTGGTATTGGACCAATGGGAAGGTCTGGATCGCCATCGAGTGGAAGATCAGCGCCGGGATAAATAGGTCCATGTTGGCGCGGTTGGCAAACTCGATATCGGGGCGGTGCTTACGGCCGTAGAAGTAGCCGCAGAGTACGATCACGAATAATGGAAAGACGGTAAGAAAGATACGCTCGGTCAGCGCTAGGGTCGTTTCCGTCATGGTTTGCCTTTATCGCGAGCGAGAGAATGGGTATAGCGGTCTCATCACTACGAGGTGATGAGACCGCTATTTGACGGCAGTTTAACTGCGGGTCGGAACCACCATGACCGGACGCGCGGCGTATTTGATCACTTGGCGGGTGGTGCGGCTAGAACGGCCGAAGCTGTTGTGTGAGCCCATCAGGATCAGGTCGGCACCGACTGCATTGGCAACGTCGACGATCTCGTCTGAACGGTTACCCTCTCCAACGAGTTGTTCGATCTCGAGCGCCGGCTGATCGTCCAGCTGTTTCATCTCCTCCTCGTAGAAGGCTACGACTCGATCTTTCATGCTGATCTTGATCTTCTCCAGGCCTTCGTCGTGCATGGTCTGGATCAAGTCCTGCGGAAGGTAGTTTTGAATTAGTGCCTGACCGGTTTCACCGATCGGCTCGACTACGTGCAGCATGACAATCTTGGCGTTATACAGACGGGCCATTTTTACCGCGTGACGAAATACAGGGCGAGTGTGTTTGCCCAGCGAGGTGGTGTAAAGAATGGTGTTAATCTCTGGTAGAGACATAAGGCTGCTCCTTGAAAGCGTGATACGTATGTTTGGTTTTGTATCTCAAACGTTATTTCAGTTTAGGTGTGCGGTTGCTGCACACAGCAGAGGCTGTCGGAAAGCGACTCGCTTGGATCAGTCGGGGCAAGAATCGGCTTAACCTGCTCAGGTCGCAGCGCAAACTGAGGGCTTTAGTCGATTGTTGCTTGATCGAATCATCGTTCACTACGTTTTCTGGCCAGCGTCGTTGGGCTATTTCGAACAATGACATGCGTATCGAAGAGTCTTGATAGAGCTGCCGTATCGTTTTGTTGTCACAAGCACCCGTGTGGCGGTGTTTGTTGGCGCTTTATCAGTCTTGCTCTTTATTATGATTGGCTATCGGACTGTTATCACGCGGCGTAGAGCAGCGCTCAACCAGATAGACAATCGATTTATACTCTATGCCACTATGGTATGACAAACCTATTTCGCAGGTTCTGCTGGTAGAAAACCCTTCATGGCAATTTTCCGGTAGCGAATCTTTCAATGTCCGTAACGCCGATTCGTTTAATTCTGGGGTGGAAAAGCCTTTGTCACCGGCGAATCCGCAGCAGGTGATCTGATCTGGGATAATGACCTCCTGGGCGCAAGTTTTAGCCAGCTTGACTAAACCCTCTGCCAGTCCCATGCGCGAGCTACTACAGGTGATGTGCAGCGCAATCGGTTCGGTGACCGGGGTGATCTGTAGCTGCTCCAGCGCGAACTGCTGGATAAACTGTATCGGTTCAAAGATCTGTAAACGTGGATCGACCGACTCTTTCATCCGCAATGTGCAGGGGCTGGTGTCGGAGTAGATCGGATGCTGACCATCATTGGATGCGGCCAGTAGTGCGGCTTCGGTCTGCTTGGCTTTGCTGTCGGCGGCTTCGAACATGCCTTTGCTTTGGAACGGCATGCCGCAGCACAGATCGTCGAGGTTATCGGGGTAGATCACT
>JBALWS010000037.1:0-34016 GCA_036960405.1 Halopseudomonas sp.
CCCAGGCTCGACAGATTAGCGGTCTGCTCGATCAGCGTGTTCTCCAACCCATAACGGCTATTGAGGTATTCAGAGTATCCCGTTCCGACGACGATGCCGCACAGAATTGACCAGTTTTTTAGCCGCGGGAACTGGCGCAGTACCAGAATCACCACCAGTGTCGCCATCCCCACTTTGATCGCGTAGAGATTGCCAATCTCGAGTGCCGCATTAAACGTCTGCCAAGCGATCCATAGCGGCCATTCCACTTCGGTATTGATCGGTAAACCCGAAAAGCTGGCAATAGATTTAAAAATCAAAAACAAGCCGATGCCGCAGATCATGCCGTTAATCACCGGCTCACTGAGAAAATCCAACATCCTTCGCAGTGGCAGGATCAATACAAATAGCAACTGTATCAGCCCCGCTATCAAGACCAGGGTCAACGCATAGCCCATATAATCAGCACCAAACTGCGGTGCCACCGGCAACAAAACCACACCGATCAATGCAGACATCGCGCTGTTTGGCCCGCCATGAAACACCTTAGAAGGGTTGAGCATCGCGGTAAACAGGGTGCCCCAGATCGCCGCGTAGATGCCAAAATGAGGCGGTAGCCCCGCCAGCGTGGTGGAGAAAGCGATCGCCTGTGGCAACACCACCACAGCCAAGGTCAAACCGATAAGCAGGTCATTGCCCAATTGACGCGATGAATAGGGTGTCAGATCGGGAAGTGCGGTCATTATTTTCAAAGCGAGCTCTGCGCAGAAGAAGGAGAAGAAGGAGAAGAAGGATTAAGACTATCAACAAAGCCCACCAGACCTGGCATCGCGCGCATCATCAACTGCTGCCAGACAGCGGCCAACGGCCCCTGCCTATCCCCTGCGGGACGAGGCAGATTGCTGATATAAAAAGCAATATCGCGGCATTGCTGGGTGTCTAGACTGCCCTCCTCACCCTTGGGCATGTTGCGGCAGATAAAGCCAGGCAGGATGGTCGACACAAAAGAGAAGTTATTTCGAGACTGCAGATTAAACGCATCGGGCCCGGCGACAGCAGGAAACAATACCCTGCCCGCTTGCACCATGCCCAACCCTTGAGCGCCGTGACAATGCGCGCACCGGCCTTGGTACAGCGTCTCTCCACGAACATAATCGTCGCCACGCTTAAGCGTGCCGGAGGCGGGCAGTTCATCGATCCCTTGCTCGGGGTATCGATTTCCCATTTTCAGGTCCAACGCCGCCGACAAGAATCGGCTATAGGCCGTCACATCGCGGATTAAATCATCAGCAATATTGGGCTTAAACCCATTCGAAGAGTTGATAAAACACTGCATCTGCCTGAGCTCAAACGGTAACAACAAGCCGGTAAAGCGGTCATACATATCGGCCATCACCCAGGAAGCACCTAGACTGATCGAACCGGTCTGACGATTGCCCTGCGCATCCTGCTTGTCACCGACCCCTTGATGACAATGATCACAGCTGGTTTGAGTACCGCGGACAAAGCGGGTTGAGTTCCAGCGCTCTGCAGCAGAAACCGCCTGCTCCCCTTGCAGATCATCGATAATGTTACAGCCACGTTGAATCGCCCGAACATCTTCTGCACGGTACCCCAACAGACTATCGGCAGCACCAGTTTGGGCCTCAACATAGGGGGAGCGATAGCGCGTATCAGGCTGCAGGTTGTAGCGTCCCAACTTGTCGGCACAATCCTGAGTCAGCACCACTTCGGCATCACGAAGTTGGTCACGCTGCTGGTGCTTGCTCTGTGCTGTCAGGTAGATCACTACCAACACAATCAACACCGCACCCAAACGAAACCAACGGTTGAGTAACACTCCCGTTAGCCGCGTCACCCCGCCGCCCTTAACGCGCCTTCGCTCAGCTGTAATTTATGGGCAACCATGCGCGCAAAGATACGTAGATCCCTAATAGCCGGGTCATAAACGGTAGGAACGAAACCATTGAGTCGTGAAGGGCTGGCATAACAGCGCATCACTCGCTCTTCGAAGGATACCCGCTTGGCTAACACAGGATCATAGCGATCCGCATTGACGAAGCCGTAGGCAATATCTTCTGGGGTATGACAGCTGGCACAACTGCTAATCGCATCATCCGCACTCTGGCGGGTAAAGCGCCAACCGTATCGATCAGTATGAAAGAAAAGATTGTAGCCACTCTTCACCGCACGAACGAAATAACCATCCTCACCAAACTCACTGACAGTGTAACGCTGCTTGAACTCCGCCCAGCCAGGTTCTTGCGAAATGGCCGAATAGAAAACAGGATTACCACTCCATAAATGCGCCCAAAATACCAGCAGCAGCAGCAGCAGGGTTATCAAATATCGTTTTATCAAGCGTCGTTTCTTATTGTTATAGACGAGCAGCGAATCCAAGCATCTCTCCAAATTGTTACCGTCTGATTGGATAGACGGTCATAGACAGGGCTGATAAATCACCATCGCCTACCCCCTGAGCCCGCCGCAGATAGGCTTCATAGTCATGACTGGGCATCGGCTTGGCAAACAGGTAGCCCTGGCCATAATCACAACCCAAACCGCGTAAAAAATCGTGCTGTTCCTGGGTCTCAACACCTTCAGCCACCACTTTCAAACCCATACTATGCGCCATCGCGATGATCGCTTTCACCAGCGACACATCCTCGGCATCTTCGGGCAAACCCGAGACAAAGCTGCGATCGATCTTGAGCACGTCAAAACGAAATCGTTTGAGGTAGCTCAGTGATGAAAACCCGGTACCAAAATCATCCAACGATAACTTGACCCCCATCGCCCGAAACTGATTCAGCTCCCGAGCGATCAACTCATGGTCTTCCAGCAACACCCCTTCGGTTACTTCCAGCTCCAATGCACCAGGGGGTAAACGGTGGTGCGCAATCACCTCACCGACGATCCAAGACAGGCGTTCTTCAAACTGGACCCGCGAAACATTGACCGCTATATACCCAGGGGTCAGGCCATTTTTGTGCCATAGCGCCCACTGCTTTGCCGCCTCCCTGAGCACCCATTCACCGATCGCAATAATCTGACCGGTGGTTTCTGCTAAGGGAATAAACACCTCAGGACTAATAAACCCCTTTTGCGGATGAATCCATCGCAACAGCGCTTCAGCGCCCCGGTGCCCACCTGTCGCTGCATCAACCAGAGGCTGAAAATAGAGTTCCAACTCTCCGCGGTCCATCGCCAAGTGCAGGTCTTGCTCCATCTGCAGTCGCTCCTGAACCCGAATATTCATCTCCTGAGTAAAAAAGCAGACCGATGAACGCGGCTGATTCTTAGCCTGATACATGGCGTTATCGGCATTGGCCATCAGCAGATCTGCGCTCTCACCATCACGAGGATAAAACGCCACCCCGATACTGCAGTGAACCTTCACCTCTCTGGATTTCAGGTGCAGCGGTTCGGACACCGCGTCGATCAACCGGTCGGTAATCTGTTCAATTTCACTTTCACAACCCACCCAGGGCAGCAACAGCAAAAACTCATCGCCACCCAAGCGAGCGATGGTATCGACATCACGCAAGCGTGATTTGAGTCGCAACCCCACCTCAATCAGCAACTGGTCGCCAGTTGCGTGACCCATCGTATCGTTGACCACTTTGAAATCATCAAGATCAATAAACAACACCGCCAAGCGCTGTTGCTCACGCCTTGAGCGACTGATTTCGTAGCTCAGTCGCTCAACGGCCATCATCCGGTTGGGCAGTTCGGTCAAAGCATCGTAGTTTGCTTGATGGTGCAGATTTGCACGTTCCTGGCGGATGCCTCGTACCATCGAGTTGAAAGCTTCGGTCAGCACGCCCATCTCATCGCGAGATTCCACGTCTACCTGATGATACTCACCCTTTTCAACGTTACGCGATGCTCGAATCAACCGCTGCACCGGAAACAACACGTTAAAACGAAAAACCAGATAGATAGCGACACTGAGAAACAGAATAATCAGCCCGTAGGTGGCTAATTGGACAATCAGCTGTTGGTAGGTTTTTTCAATAAGCTGGGTACGACTCAACCCCACTTTAAAATAACCCAGCGTCTCATCGTCATGAACGATGATAAATTCCAGCGGAATCAAATCGGCTTCCGCTTGTAGCTGGGGTAACAGCACATTCATTCGCATCCGCTCATCGTCTTTGATGAGTGCGCTGATCTGGGGGTTATCACGATTAATAAAGTTAGTCAGCGGGCGACCATCACGATCCACGATCACACCGTAGACAACATCCCGCTGATAAGAGATTTCACGGGCATACTCGTTAAGCAGCAGGAAGTCGTAGCCAAGAATCGCCTGTGGGCTAACCAGGGCAACAAAATGCCCCAGCGCTTTGCCTTGCTCGATGAGCTGATCCTCAAGCAGCCGGTGTTGCGATCGCATAAACAAGATCGTATTTGCCGCTAATGTGATCGACAAAATACCGACCACGATCAGAATAAACTTGGTGCCAAGGCGCAATTTCATCGTTACTGCATAGCCCCTACAGGACCGACCACTTTGGCGATAATAAGTCGATGTGGGTCATAGTCTCCATCCTTAGCAGTACCCATCCCTGTCATCTTCGCTTTTTTAAGGATAGCCCGCCCACGCTCAGTCTTTTCCAAACCCACCAAAGATTGTTGAATTTGTTGGCGTAATTCGGCGTCCATGCCTTGCTTAACAGCCCAAGGCAGGTGCAGCAGTGGATCGGTTTTGGCCAGATGGGTTAACTCAGCTGTATCGATATTTTTCTTCACCACCGGCAAGTCGATCAGAATATCACCGGCGCCGCTGGCTTCTGTCTGGCTGAAGTACAACGCCATCAACGCATTGGGTGGGCTATTGGCAAACTGTGCATCGTAATCATCGCTATCAAGACCTGCTTCTAACAACAGATAACGGGGTAGGATATAGCTCATCATCGCATCCTCTCCGCCGCCAAAGATAATCCGTTGGCCTTTCAATTGGCTGACCTGAGTAATTCCGCTGTCTTTACGGACATACAGAGAACCCGCCACATCACTGCGGCCAAACTCTTTATTATGCGCAATGACCTGATAAGCATCGGAAGAGATTATGTAGTGGTATTGGTTGTAATGGACGATATCGTAAGTCTGGTCGGTCACACCACGCCAGAACGAAGGAAAGTCTTTAGCCGTCATCAATCTCACTTCACGCCCTAGCTGCTGGCTAAGATGCTCGGCCATCGGGGTGAATAGGTCGGTGGTCAAGGTCGCATTGCGACGCGGAAACACCCCCATAATTAATGGGTCATCGGCAGCCATCAAAGGGACAGAGACCAATTCAAAACAGGCCAACAATACGACAAACTTGAAAAAACTCGAACATTTTTTATTTTTTTTCACTGCACCATCCATAACAGCCATCCTGCTGAATTCTTCGAATCACGAGTCTTCTTAGCTGCGATTAACAAAGCCTATAACCGCCAATATCAACCAACGCGATTCTTTCCATGGGCCATCGTTTTTAGTTCAAAATACACTTAACAGTGGCCTCTTCTATCCTCGCCAAGCTTTTGATCAGCAAGAACTAAACCGAAGCCTACCATTACGCAAGCCACTCGAACAGACGATATTAAAACAGTTGTTTCATTGTAACCAAATAACACAAAATGATATTTGGCATGATTTGTTTTTCATCTTCTGATTAATACTATTCAAATCTAAACACCACAGCATAAGATGATCTCACCCTTTGCATCTATGGCTTGGGCAAACAAAAGCAAAAAGGTTCGGTTAATGAAAGGTTGAAAGAGGCAGGGCATCCAAGGTAAGTTGCCGTTTATATGGTCAGGTAGTGTCACTATACCCGACCCTGATACAGGACAGGGCATTGTTTCACCAGCAACAAACCAATGCCAACGCATAGAGATTTACAGATGCCGGAGAATAAAGAGTTTGATTTAAACCTGCTACGCGTATTCGATGCCATATATAGACTCGGCACGATTACCAAGGCAGCCGAACAACTCAACGTCAGCCAGCCAGCTGTCAGCCATGCACTGGCTCGGTTACGTGACCTTTACGACGACCAGCTGTTTAGCCGCTCTCCAAAGGGGATGAAGCCGACGCCGATTGCCACCGATATCGCGTTAAACGTCAGCCAAGCGCTACAGCAGAGTCGGATCAGCCTAGCCAAGGCTGGTCGCTTCAACCCAGAAACCTCTGATCGCCACTTTCGGTTTGTGATGCAGGACGGCTTTGCTGCTGTGCTGCTACCGCGGTTGCTATCGATGTTACAAGAAGAAGCGCCAGGCATGACGCTGCAAGTGTTCCAGGATCCGCGGCGTGATGCTGTAGAAGAGCTAGTGGCTGGATCGGTCGATTTCGTTATCGACAACTTCGTGCCCACCCACGCTCAAGTCATGCAGATGAAGATCGCAGAAGAGAAGTATGTTTGCGCGGTGCGCCAGGATCACCCTGATATCGGCAAAAAAATCACCCTCGATCAGTATTTACAGCACGGCCACATCCACGCATCGAGCCGCAAAGGTGGTAAAAGTTATGTCGATTTAGCGCTGCAATCGTTAGGGGCTCAACGCAAGATCGTATTCCAAACTCAGCACTATCTTGAAACACCTTTTGCGCTTTCGGGTACCGATCTTATTCTAACCACCACTAATAGCATCGCCAATGCTCATAACCTGAAGACACTGCCGCTACCCTTCGAAGTATCACCGATCAACATATCTATGTTCTGGCACGCCAGCCGCGATGCAGACCCCGCCAGCTGCTGGTTACGCACCCGGATTATCGAGCTCTATAGCGATATGCGAGTCGGAAAAAGCAAGTCAAAAAAGGCGCATAAAACAGCAGGATAAGGCGAGCCAAAACGCTCAAAGAAACCGTGTCGGGCACTCAAACCGACGCGGTTTTTTTATGTTCTCAACAACACCGTTTATCGCCGGGTTAGCAGGCGTTTCAGAATCGTGCCATCGTGCCCGACCGCGACAACATAATCATCGGTGCTAGCAACCGCCGTTAATGTTACCTCCGCTGCGCAGGGTTCCAACTGCCATTCGCTGCCATCGTTACGCAATACCACACCGAGTGAACCCACGGCAAAAACCGGTCCGCCTTTAACACCCGTGACAGCGTGTAGGTCGGTACGTACCGATGAAAACTCTTTTTCCCATTTGCTACCGCTGAATCGGATGATGGAACCGGGAAGCCCGACCAAGAAGATGCGGTTCAACGACTCACCCCAAACACCGAATACGTCATTATCACGCCCCGAATAAAAGCTGGCCCATTGCTCACCATTCCAGCGCATCACCACACCGCCACCGCCAACTGCCAACAGGTGTTCGGCATCGAGCCCCCAGAGGCCGTATAGTTCAGCCTGGGTGCCGGTGTTCATCTTGCGCCATTGCAGACCGTCATAGCGCAATGCCATGCCGTTATCACCCACTACAAAAATATCGTGCGGGCCAAAACCGGTAATTGCCAGCAAAGGGTTATCGATCTGACCGCTGTAGGCTTGTTGCCACTCCACACCATTAAAACGATAAATGGTGGCATTCTCTCCACAGGCATAAACATTGTTAGACGAGGTTCCCCAGACGCTGTGCAATCGGGTCTGTTGCGGCAGCTCGGTCAAGGCCCATTGACAGCCATCAAAGTGCAGCACGGTGCCCTGGTCTCCGACCGCAAACACCGACTGATCTGGAGCCACCCATACACCGCGGAGAATCTTTTCGCTCAAGCCGTGATCCCACACCGCCCAAGACGGCGGGGTTCGTTCAACAACAGCACTCATCAGCGCCGTGGCGCCTTGCTCTTTTTCGATCAACAGCGTGCCACCGTCGCCACAAATAAGCACTTCGCCCGAATCCAGCGTTAGGGCACGGTGCAGATCAAAGCGCACCTGAGTGGCAAGGCGCTTGGTACCGTTTGGGTCGACCCTGAAAGCAAAACCATCGTCGCCGGTAACCAGAAAACCGTCGCCACTGGGTGCAATACAGCGCAGTCTTGGCAACTGGGTTCCGCTGCTGATCTGTTGCCCGCTATCACCATCTATCTCGAACAGATGGCCAACAAACCCGCCAGCCTCCACGTTGTAGCCAAAGCCTACACAAAAGACCGTTTGGCCATCGGCACTGGCCATACTCACCAGCGTACTGCCGCTATCGGTGACTATCGTTTGCCACTGCGCTGACTGGTCGGGTCCTTCACGGTAACGCAGTAGCGTTCCAGAACTTCCGCCGATCAGTACGCTGCCGTCGTCAAGCGGTAGCACCGATCGCAGGTTGGCACGGCTGCCACTATCAAGTTCCTGCCACTGTCGGCCATCAAAACGCGTCACGCGCCCCTGATCACCGACAGCCCACAGGTCGCCGTTACTCGCTCGGGCAACATCAAACAGCGGCAAGTTTTGCCGTATCATCTGCGCATCACTAGTAGAGGTGACACGCTGCCCACCTTGAATATGGTGCCACTCACCTCGACGATATTCGGCAATCAGTCCCAGCCAACCGACCGCAATCAAGCTGCTCTGCGTGTCGGCCTTGTCCTGGGTAAAACAGAGCGAGTGAATAGGCAGATCGGAACAGCCGCGCTGCTGCTGCCAGCATTCTCCGTCGTAGTGAAAAATAAGCCCATCGTCGCCGGCAACAAAAATATTGTCGGCAGCCTGCGCAGCCATCGCCCAGAAAACAGCCGAGGTTTGCTGACCTATATCCGCTACACGCTGAAACGATTTTACCGGGGAAGGGTCGGCAATTTTATCGCGCAACGCCGAAAACAACTTCCGCCGGGAAGGATCTGTGACATGTTCCATATACTTAACCCGGGTAGCCGATATAGATGTCAGGATAGCTGTAGCTTACTTGGATAGACGCTGCTGCTCTTGCTCAAGCAACGCTTTGACCGCCTCTTGCAGCGGCTCATCGGCCTCATCGAGGTCATCAATATGACTCAGCACGCCGCTAAGTTGCTGTTGGAATTCTTCTGCGGAGGTTTCCACCACCGCCTGGCGGCATTTCGCTGCCAATTGATCAAACAGTTCGGCGATAGGGCTCCCGTCAACGCTGGCTGCTGGCGCGCCTTGCGATGCGCCGTTGGCGATATCTGCGGCAAAGGGTACCCGAATCAACGTTTCGATCTCTGACGCCTCGAACGCTTCGATCTCTTTCGCACGCGGGAACATCTCAAATTCACCGCCGCAGTGTGGGCAGATGGTACCGGCGTAATTTTCCACCAAGCCCAATAACGGTACGCCGCGCTCTTTGCAGAACCGCGCCGCTTTGAGGGTATCTTGCAGCGCGATGGCATCGGCTGAAGAAACCAAAATACCTCGAACATTACTTCCTTCGAGCATATCGGTCAGGGTGATCAGTTCGTTACCCGTTCCCGGCGGCATATCGACCACCAGAAAATCCAGCTCACCCCAATCAAACGAACCCACCATATGGTGGATATAGTCGTGCTTGTAAGCATCGCGCCAGACTACCGGGGTATCCGCTTCGGCCAGGAAAAAGCCCAGCGACCCGACCTGCACGCCCGGACCACCTTCGGATACCGAAAACCGCGGAGTCGGGATTCCTGAAGCGGCGACCTTGACCCGCTCATTGTGCAAACCAAAGATGCGCGGCGCATTGGGGCCGTGGATATCGGCATCGGCCAATCCGACCCGATAACCTTGCTTAGCCAGCGCAACAGACAGGTTGGCCGAGACGGTACTCTTACCGACGCCGCCTTTGTTGGCCATCACCAGCAACACCCAATCAATGCTGTCTAGACGACGCTCGACCAGATGCTTGTCATGATGCGCCTTATCGAGACGGCAGCTCTGTTCGCCAGGGCAAAAACTGCACGCATGCCCCAGCCCACAATCTTCGGTTTGCTGGGTAAGCTCGATAAATCGAACATCAGATTTCACTGGGGTATCACTCATGAATCACTACCTATGATGCGTCAGCAACGGTGATCCAACCCGAGCTGATGCGTTTGAAACCATCACGCTGCTTCTGATCACCCTGCCATACAGCAAACGTCACCAGCATAGGTGCCGCCAGATCAACATGGTGCTCGCCCGCAGAAGTAATGGCGCGCGACAATACTACTGTCCACTCGGCAGTTTCGGCAGAGTAGCGGGCAGTAGCCGAGACATCCTGGCTATCGAGCTTAGTGGTGCTGCCAAAACCTCCGGCCGCCAGATTCTGGGCTTGCTCGCTGCCGGCTTTCCAGTACCAGATATTGACCGGTGTGGCCTGGGTTCCCATCATAAAGGAGGTTTGCTGGCCGCCTTGCAGTGCAAACTGGACCGCCACGCCATCGCTGAATCGGTCGTAAGCGTTGACACTGTTATCGGTCGCATCACGCCAGCGCAGTCGAATCAACACCTTGTCACCATCAGAGGCAACTTTGACTTTCAACGGTAGCGACGGCGCCTTTGGGTCAACCCGCAAGCTAACCGACTGATGCACCGCTGGCGCCATCAGCGTATCTACCTGGTATTCAGCAACATCATTCCACTGCGGCGCATTGGGATCGCTAAGGTCGCTCTGCACCGTAGTCATTGCCATAGTACCACCTGGGGCAACACTGATAGCGACGTCTGAACCGGAGATCAGATTACCGCTGCAGCCCACCAGCAGTAGCAAGCTAGACCCAAGCAGTCCTTTGATTAATGTATTTATGCTCATAAGCTCTAACTCCAAAGATCAACATTTTCAGCCGTTGACGTAGTCGATGCCTGAGTCGCATCAATCACCTGCAACGATGGCCCCAACACTGAATTAAGTTCGTGGAAAATCTTATCGCTAACATCGCTGAGCAGATTTCCGAGTTCGGCAAAATAGGCCGAGCCGTTGCGCTTGGAAACCTGCTGTTCCAACTTGGGAATAGCAATCGCCAGAAACGGTTGCAGATGGCGCTGAAGAAAATCACGCTGTGCCCGCTGGTAACCGTTTTGCAGCACAGGCTTTCCATCATGATCCGCTTCAAGTTTGGCCAACCAAGCCAAAAACTCCAACTGGCACACGAGGTGATCCGGCTGCTCGTTGGATTGCTCGCTCTGGCGTACTTTGATGCCAAAATGCTTGTACCAACCGGCATACTGCTGCATAAATTCCGGCCGCGGTTGACCATCGAGTAGCTGACCATAGTCGCCAGCATTGAGGCCCACAGCGGGCTTACCGTTGTTGCCAACACTGAATAGTTCGATATACAGGGATTCAAAATCGCTAAACGGCAGCAGCGGAAGATTCAACTCGCAAGGCGCGCCAAAATAGAGTTGCGTCACCTGGGCCAACACCGCCTGATAGCTACCATCAGCAATAAGTTGATAGCGCTCCGGCGTTGGATGGGACCAACCCAACGCCAACAGCTGCATCAGCTCCGATCGGGCCTGGCTTCGCTCTACAGGGGATGACATAACGGCCTCAGCTCAACTTGAACATGTCGCTGTGTTTATAGGCGATCAGGGTATCCATCAATTCGGATGACTCACCCGCGCCCTTCTTATCGCGCTCAGATTCCAGCGTCGCCAACGCTTCCGCCACACCGTCGCCAAATAGGCTTTCTAGGTAATCGAGCGGAATGCGCGCATCCTGCGAGGTGGTGCCATCGGCATTAAAGCTTGGCGGTGCCATCGGCGGGATATAGAACACATTCGGCTGCGTCCCCCACTCGCCATGCAGCGGCAAAGCCACCTTGTACTTATCCACCAGTTTATGGATCGGCCCCTCTTCATCATCGCGATAACCGATAAAGCGAATGCGCCCGACGCACTGCTGCGCACAGGCGGTCGGAAGACCTTTCTCGATCCGCGGATAACAAAAGATGCACTTTTCCGATTTGGATATCTTCTCGTTGAAGTAGACTTTCTTGTACGGGCAAGCCGTGACGCAATAGCGGTAACCGCGGCAGCGCTCCTGATCGATCAGCACGATGCCGTCTTCCTGGCGCTTGTAGATGGCGTTACGCGAACAGGCCGCTAAACACGCCGGGTTGGTGCAGTGGTTACAGATCCGCGGCAGGTAAAAATGGAAACTATTGGGGTACTCACCCTCGCCTTCATCTTCATCCCAGTTAGCGCCCCAGGTCGGTTTTACATTGGGGCGTAGCCACGGATCGGTGCCGGTCATCAGCGCCACTTCGTGGTTATACTCCCAAGGTACGCCGTACTCTTCCGGGGTCGGTTCTTTACCCAATTTGAGGTTACCGCTGGCGTCGAAGCCACCGCCCATCTGCTCAAAATCACGCGGGTAGCCCTTACCGGGGCGGGTTTCCACGTTGTTCCAGTACATATACTCGCGGCCGTTTCTGTTGGTCCACTGCGTTTTACAAGCAGAGGTACAGGTGTGACAACCGATACATTTATTCAGGTCCATGACCATCGAAAGCTGACGTTTAGCCATGATTAACTCCTCACCTGAGCGTCTTGGGCTGTTTCAACAACGGTTTCAGCAACTGTTTCAACGACCGCTTCAATACCGACGCCAGACTCGTTGGCGAGTGAATTGGGGTTCCACTTAAACATCGAGAACTTCAAATGGCCCCAGTTACCAACGGTCTCAAGCGGCTGTAGCAGCGTAGCGACGATAGAGTTAAGCCCGGTACCGTTTTTAAATTGATGACGCTCCCAGGCATGCTCCATCATGATCTGGTTATCGCGAATACCCGGCATCAACTTCGCTTGCGCCTGAAACTCTCCCAGACCATTAAACACCCGCACCTGGCTGCCATCGGTGATTCCTTTCGCTTTTGCCAGCGCAGGATTGACGTAAACGAAGGGCTCGCCACGCTGCTGACGCATCATGTATTTATTGGAGCGCCAGGTTGTGTGAATACCCCAACGGGTATGTGGGGTATAAAACGTATAAGGATAATCAGACGCAGCAGGGCCAGCATTCATACGAGCGGTTGGCACGCTAGAGCCTAAACGCTGGTACAGCTCATGATCACAGTAGAAGGTTAAACGCCCTGAGAGCGTTGGGAACGGTTTGTTATCCTCATCTTGCGCGCGCCAAGCATGAACCGGCTTGTTGGGTTCAATCTTACAGTCCGCCTGCATCGGACTATTATTGACCACCAAGAATCCCTCTTTGGCGCCTTTTTCGAAGAAGCCTTTACCAAAGCCTGGCGAGTTTTCAATAATAAAACCGGTCGCCTCTTTATCGGTAGGCAAGGCACCGCCCAGGGTAAATTCATCGTACGCCTTGGTAAAATCGCGCTCGACATTACCTATGCCCGGTTGCGGGTCTTGGAAAGCGGCAAAGTTACGCGCGATGGCTCGCTCCTGAAGTTTTTTCAACAGCAGCGCTTTTATATTCCAATCGGACTTGGATTCGCCCACCGGCTTAGAGGGCGCGGTAAACAGGTTGGCGTGACGATGCAGCGGAGTGGTTCGAATATCCCAGGCTTCATAATGCCCTGCTGCAGGCAACACATAATCGGCGTACTGCGCGGTCGAGTTCAACCGCACATCGATGTAGACGAACAGCTCTTCAAACAGCTCGAGAATACGCTCGCGGTATTCGGGGCCTTTATTACGGACAAACTTGTTATCTGCGGTCAGAATGGCCGCTTTAACGCCTTCATAAACCGGCATCTGCCCGGTTGCGATACTGTGCTGGATAATTTCATCCAACTCATCAACGGTAAATCCGGCGCGCTGTTTGAGTTTTTCATCATTAAAGTGTTTGCGCGCATCGATAATCTTCTTGCCGTGAACATACTCACCCATACCACCACACTCGAAGCGTGGCATTTTTCCACCGGCAAAACTAAGCCCAAAAATTGCTTCCTGTCCCAAGAAGCTAAACGGGCTAAAGTAACCACCGCGTTCACCCAGGTGCGCGGTCAGCGCGCACATCAACACTTGTGACCACTGTATATAGATGCCATTAAGCATCTTGGCTGAAGCAAAACCGGAAACAACAAAGGCTTTTTTCGCCGCCGCAAACTTACGGGCTTCGGCGCGGACAATATCGGGGTGTACGGCGGTCAAGTGCTGCGTTTCTTCTGGTGAATACTTCATCGCCTCATCGAGCATACGCACAAATGATGGCGCAACGTTTATGCTTTCAACGATGCCGTCAACAATGCCTTCAACCTTGAAGCTGCCTTCTAGTGCAGGGTCGACACCGTTTAAATCGAGCGTTTTCTTGTCGCTCCCCATCGAGCCCGGTGCTTCTACCGCTTTGCCGGTTTTGCTATCCCAGAAATAGAAGATCTCTTCACTACCACCTTCCTGCAGGTCGCTCTGACGCAACAGTTTGGCATTATCTTCGCGCACCAACAGGGTCAGATCGGTTTTCTCTTTAACGAAATCGACATTCCATAACTTCTCTTCCAGGATCACCTGAACCATCGACATGTACAGGAAAGGGTCGGCACCCGGTTTAATGTTGATCCATAAATCAGAACGAATAGAAGTCGGGTTGTAATCGGGCGCGACAGTCACCACGCGGCAACCGTTGTATTTGGCTTCGGTCATATAGTGCGCATCGGGAATACGGGTCACGACCGGGTTGTGGAAAGAGTTCAGAATGTAATCGGCGTCGAACCAGGCATCGGAGGTGAAGTTCTGCATGTTATCCCCCATTGCGAGGAACTGACCTGCCTGACCATCACCCACGTCGGTAAGTGGATCTTCTTGAATGCCCCCCAGAATAGCGCCAAAACGAAATCCTGACGCAAGGCGCACACCTGACAAGGCTCCGGTTCCGGTGTGGGTAACAATTTTGCCTGGTCCATGCTGGTCATGAATATCGAGGATCTTGTCGGCGATCTCCTCCGCTGCCTGGTCCCAACTGATTCGCTGCCACTTGCCTTCGCCGCGTTCGCCGACCCGTTTCATCGGGTAGCGCAACCGATCGGATTCGTACATCGCTTGCGAGTGGATCGCGCCTTTTTGGCAACCGCGCGGATTGGTATCAGGAATGTTATCGGCCACCTGCGGGTACTGCGCCAACTGCTCTTCGCGCATCACGATGCCATTTTTGACTAAGATCTTGAACGAGCAGTTACCGTGACAATTGACGCAGTGAGCTGCATAACCGATCGCATCGTATTCGTACTCATTGCGGTACAGGTCTTCCCAACCTCGGTACGGATACTCATTTTTCAAGGTATCCCCGATCGGCTCCAGAGTGTTTAAACCCCAAGCATTACCGGCACCCGCCATCCCAACCCAGGCAATACCGGAAACCTTGAGAAAGTCACGCCGATCAATGTGCTTCATCAGACAACCCTCGCGAGATTATGTGTAGATTATTGGTCTGCATCACCAGCAACGGCTGCCACTGTCGAGTACCTCGTACATACTCGGTGAGCGGATTAACGATAGCAGAGCGCTCAAGCGCAATATGAATAAACAGAGACACTAAGTCCTCAAGGGGAAACATGGCCCAACGGCCACAGATCGTTTGAATGCATCGAGTCAGCACAGAAAACCCCACCAAGAAGACCCGAATACAGCAGCCAGAATTATGACTATCAGACGGGATAAAAGTTTATTTTAATTAATTTCATTTATACTACAGCCGTGTGAATATGAATACAACAACAATATATCTGAGGGTACTGCAATGTCACATTGGCCATAAATGCTGTAGATTGAGTTTCAATTTAGCGGTCACACTCGATGCCAAACCCAACAATCTGGACGATAAACCCCGATGCTTAGCCGTTTTGCCATACTGACTCTCCTGCTATGTAGCTGCCTCATTCATGCAGAGCAAAGCCCCAACCAACATATCGGTAGCCCGGCTTGCGTCAGCTGTCACTTACAGCAGGGTGACCAATGGCAAGGGAGCCCTCATCAACGTGCGATGCAGTCGGCAGATCAGACGACCGTGCTGGGCCAGTTTGATGGCCAAACATTGGACCACTTTGGCACCCGCTACCGTTTCTACCAGCGCGCCAAGCAATTTTTCATCGATGCCGACAACACAAGCGGGAACATCACCGCTTTTGAAATCCGCTATACCTTCGGCGTCTATCCGCTGCAGCAATATCTGGTCGAACAACCCGGCGGACGCTTGCAGGCCCTGCCCGTTGCTTGGGACGCTCGCCCACAACCGGAGGGCGGCCAGCGCTGGTTTCACCTCTACCCTAACGAAGCGATCGATCATAACGACGAGCTGCACTGGACCGGTGCCAACCAAAACTGGAACTTCATGTGCGCCGACTGCCACTCCACCGGCCTCGACAAGGGCTACGACCTGGATAGCGACAGCTTCGATACGCAATGGAGCGAAATCAGCGTCGGCTGCGAAGCTTGCCATGGTCCCGGCGGTAACCACCAACAGTGGGCCAAGCAGGGCGATAGCGCTCGCCAGCAAGACCCCTCGATGGGGTTAGCGCTGCGGTTGAGTAAACACGACGCCGAGCACTGGAGGTTCAAGCCCGGCACCAACACCGCCACCCGTAACACGGATGAGCGCACCGATCATACCGAAACCGAGCGCTGCGCCAGTTGCCACGCACGCCGTTTAGCCCAGGCTATCGACCAACCCGGCGCACCATTGGCAGATCATCTAAGCCTAAGTCTGTTGGAGTCACGGCTGTATCACAGCGACGGCCAGATCAAGGATGAGGTGTTCGAGTACGGCTCTTTCATTCAGAGCAAGATGTATCACCAAGGCGTGCGCTGCAGCGATTGCCATAATAGCCATGACCAAACACTGCGCGCACCTGGCGCCGCCGTGTGCAGCCAATGCCACCGAGCAGCGTATTTTGCCAGCCCCGAACATAGCCACCACACGCCGGCTTCACAGCCTAGCAGCACATCTACTCCGGCTCGCCTACAACCCGATTGCCTCGACTGCCACATGCCCAGCAGCACCTACATGGTGGTCGACCCTCGCCGTGACCATAGCCTGCGCGTACCGCGCCCCGATCTGACCGTATCACTGGGCACCCCGAACGCCTGCCAAAGCTGTCACGCCGATCGTCCTGATGACTGGGCGGCAGATAGTGTTCGCCAATGGTTGGGGCGCGATGCGGTCGGTTTTCAGCGCTTCGCCGCAGCACTGGATGCAGGCAGCAAAGGCACTCTGGATGCAGAGCAACAGCTGCTGGCACTAGCGGCCAGCACCCAACAGCCGGCCATCGCCCGCGCCAGCGCGTTGCAACGGCTGGTGCCGCTGTATCGCTGGCAGGACACCAGTACATTGCTCAACGCGTTGAAGGATCCCGACCCCATTGTCCGCAAGGCCGCTATCGGCGTTGTCGAAACCCTACCGGTTGAGCAGCGTAGCGAATGGCTACTAGCACTGCTGAGCGATCCAGTCCGCTCGGTTAGAATCGAAGCGGCCAGACTGCTGGCAGCCGTTCCCGAGGCCGCACTAGCGGCCAAATGGCGAAAGCCGCGCAAGCAGGCGCTGGACGAGTTCATCCAAGCGCAACATTTCAACGCCGAACGTCCCGAGTCACATCTTAACCTCGGCAACCTCTACCGCGATCAAGCCACCCTCGATCCAGCCAAGCTCGATCTAGCCGAACAGGCCTACCGTCAGGCGATCAAACTCAACCCCCGCTTCAGCCCCGCTTGGACCAACCTGGCCGACCTTTACCGCGCCAAAGGCCAGGAACAACGCTCACTCGAGCTACTACTGCAGGGCCTGCAAAACACGCCTGACAACCCTGCATTATTGATGGCGCAAGGGTTTGCACTGATCCGCCAGCAGCAACAACCGCAAGCACTGCAGTCGTTCGCCAAAGCGGTAGCCAATGCCCCGGACAACAGTCGCTACCACTACATTTACGGCGTCGCCCTCAACTCAACCCCGCAACAAGCCAAAGCCGTTGAACAATTCGAAAAGTCACGGGCACTGTTCCCCGCCAACCCCGACGCGATAACCGCATTGCTCGATAACGCACTACGCGGCAAGGATTACCCCAAAGCGTACCGCTACGCCACCGAGCTGCAGCAGCTCACCCCATGGAATGAGCAGCTGCAGCAGCTACTGCAACAACTAAATGCGTACAAGGGCTAACAATGGGAATCAAAGATAATGCCGGCCATGAACCGGCGGCTACGGCAGCTGAATAGCTCTGGAGGCGTTCAGCTCAAGCGCAGTTCTTGCTTGGAGGCAAACTGGCGACTGTTATCGATCAGCCGAATCCACTGCGGCTCGATACAGTAAAAGCAGCTGTTGTCCAAGCGCTGACGAATACGCTCTTCGTCATCATTAGCGGGTTGCTGATACAGCGTACGCAATGAAGGGAATTTATCTAAATACAGCGCTAACGCAGCCGAGCGCTGCGACTCGGTCACAACCTTGGCTCGACCGCTGAGCTGCAGCCCTTTGATCGCAAACCAGTCCGACACATCGCCGCTAACCGTTGCCGAGACTTGCGGGCAGTGCAGAATATCCTGGCTGTGGCGCGAATTGGGACTGGAGATAAAGTAGAGGCTAAGGCTTTCATCGCTGGCAAAGAACAGCTCTGTCGCCCAAGACTGATGCTCTCCTCCCTCATCAGCCGGAGCCGTGAGGGTGGCCAGCGTCAAGCTGCTGCTAGCGTGCAACAGCTCGACAATGCTCTGGCGTAGAGTTTCTTCGGCGTTACTCATCGCTCGTATTCATGCCGTTGCCTTGCCAACGCTTGACCGCATCGGTTTCGATATCAAATAGATCCAACACCCGCGCGACATTATGAGTAATCAAATCATCGATCGTTTTCGGCTTGTTATAAAACGCCGGCATCGGTGGCGCGATCACTGCCCCCAACTGCGACGCTTCGTACAGCAGTTTGCAGTGACCTTGATGCAACGGAGTTTCACGCGGCATCAACACCAGCCGTCGCTGCTCCTTGAGCACCACATCGGCAGCACGCACAATCAGGCTATCAGCATAAGAGTGGACGATACCCGACAGCGTTTTCATCGAGCACGGGGTGATGATCATCCCCATGGTTTTGTACGAACCACTGGCGATACTGGCCGCTTGATTGCGGTAGTTGTGCAGTTCGTCGGCCAACCCTTCGACGTATTTGGCACTCAGATCGGTTTCGATCTCGATATTTTTTCGCGCATAGCTACTCATAATCAGATGAGTTTCTATCTCGGGGATGGTTTTGAGTAGCTCCAGCAAGCGCACGCCGTAGATCACACCACTGGCACCGCTCATCCCAATAATCAGTCGTTTGCTCATAACTATTTGCGTCTTCAATAAAGCTACAGCCTAGATGAAGGCCATAGCTGCAACATTTAAAATAGGCAAGATTACAGGAAATCTGCCAGTTTCACCTGCCCTTCACCGCGCGCCTGCAAACGCACAAACTCCTGCCGTCGATTGGGCTCGGCCAGACTCGGCTTGGTCGCATCGATTACCCAGCGGTTGTTGGGCAACATCTGAATATCTTCCGGGCCGTTGATCAGCATCGTCAACGGTTCGGGCAAACCACGCACGCCGTTGTAACCCTCGATATCCAGAATACCGTTAACCCGGATCGACAGCGCAAACAGCACGTCGTACATATCGTAGATATCGACATCCTCGTCGACCACGATCGCCAATCGCGGCGCAATCGGATTGGCCATCGCCGTTTGCATCACTTCGCGCACCTCGGCAGGGTTGTTGGCACTGATCTGAATCAGCGCACAGTTACCGCAGGCTTGCAGCGGCATATGAATATCTCGGACCGGCAAGCCTTTATCCATTAGCATCTTAAACAGCGGCGGCATACTGATAAATTCGGCCAGCGAATGATGCTCGGTAAAGCGAGTCGGCTGGATGTGGCGGTAGATCGGATCTTTGCGCATGGTGATCGCGCTGACCTCAAACGACGGCTCCAGACTAAAAATGGGGGCGTAACTATCCGAGTGCGACGACGCATGAAGATACGGCGTGCGCTGTGGATCGATAAAGCCTTCGATGACGATCTCGCCGAGCGCCGGTATCTCCATATCCAGCGTTTCGGCCTTGACCATCGGTACCGGCGCGCCGAGCAGAGTCGAGATCAAGTTGAACTCGCTAAAACCGGGATGCGGTCCGGTGTAGCAGGCGCCCATCTCATACAGCGGGTGACAACCGGTGACCAGCGCCATCGGGCATTTCTGCCCCAGCTCGGCCCAGGCGTCGACATTCTTCTGGGTATGGCCGGGTAACAGGAAGAAGTGAATCTGCCGCTCGCCGACCACCTTAGCCATGGTAAAGAAGGTGTTCAGGGTACCATCAGGATGACGGGTCACCCCCATCGCGCCGCTGATCGTCGGCACATGGAAATCATTCTGCTTGATGCCCAGATGGGCAAAGTCGGTTCCTTCGCTGGGAACCGGAATCGGCAAGCGACTCAGTTTGGCATCATCACCGGTCAAGACCACCTCTTTAACCGGCGCGTCGTCGAGGGTAACGGTCGGCATCGGCCCCTGCGCCAACTTACCCAAATAACCTGGCATCACCAAGCCGGGCTGGTCAAGCGGAAGTCCCAGCGCCAGTGCTTGAGTCGGACGGAATCGAGTCAGGCAATCGGTGAGCCTAAAGCCGTCGAAACCGGGCAGATTGTTAAACAGTGTCGGCCGTTTGGTCTCCGAACAGAGCGCAGCGATTTGCGTCTCGACATCGACCGGCTTGTCGACGTTGAGCAGCAGGCCTGCATCATCTGCATCTTTTAGAAAACTACGTAGATCGGCTTGAGCGTATTGCATGAACCCTCTCCCATTTACAATAAAGCCCCGCCTTTTGAGGGCAGGACTTAGGGGTTAAATACTTCGAAGCTCGTTGATGGCTTAGTTATGCACAGGTACGGTGTCAGCCAGCGCCTTGGCTTCGGCGGGCAGATCAACGATACCCACATAAGGCCTGCCGTGCGTCGGTGGACGGTGCGGATACTGCTCGTTCAACTGCTCGTGGCGTGTTTTCATATGATCGAACGCTGCCCAGGCCCACAGGAACTGAGGCATTGATGCATGCTCTTCGCGCTCATCCTTATACAGATCATAAAAGGAATCGCCGACTAGGCCCGGCTTATCGCCAACCCAAACCCGCTTGAACTGCTGCTTGATCGTCGCCGCCAAGAAATCGCCGGTGTAGATATGCAGGTAATCACGACGCGAATGGCCTTTGCCGTTTAGCAGCAATGCCGTCTGATCGATACCATCGATAACCCGGTCGGTCGGAATCTGATCCATCGCCTCGCCGAGGCGGGCAAAGGTAGTAAACAGATCGTGTACCGAGATCATATCGCCGACGGTCTGGCCCTCGGCGATAACGCCCGGCCACCAGGCAAACGCCGGTACTCGGATCCCCCCTTCCAGGTAGTCACCTTTACCGCCGCGAAACAACACTTCGTGCGGCCCAATCGGTGCTAGCTCGTGCATCGGACCGTTATCGGCCATCGCGATCACCAGGGTATTTTCCGCCAAGCCTTTCTCTTTCAGCTTATCGAGGATCTCGCCAATATCACGGTCCAACCCAACCAATCCCTCGGCAAACCAAGTGTTGGCGCTGGTTGTTTTCTCGCTGGGCTTCAACGCGGCATCGTAAACATGCGGCCAGTAAGCCATATAAAACGGCTTATCCTCGGGCTTATTGTTATCCAGGAAATCTACCACTTGCTGCTGATGCGCCCGCATCACCTCCTTGTAGTCGGCGTAACCGGTTCCCATAAACAGCTTGGGATCTTCACCCTTGCGCCCTTCTAGCTGGTTGACATAACCCAGCGGCCGGAACTGCTTATCCAAGGTGTAGTTCTTATCCCATTGAAACGGGAACAACCCCTGTACCGCGCCAGCGTTAGCCGCCGGCACCTGCCAGGTGATAAACGGAAACTGGTTGTACATCGAAAAGTTGGCGTAATCGAAACCCTGATGGGTCATGTAGCTCTGCTGGATATCGCCCTGGTGCGCCTTACCGATAAATACCGTCTCGTAGCCAGCCGGTGACAATACTTCGGCCATTGTCACCTCATCGGCGTGCAAGCCCATGCCATCAGGCGGGAAGCCCACCTTGTACATTCCAGCCCGAACAGAGAGGCGACCGGTTAGTGCGGCGGTTCGGGTCGGGGTGCACGATGGCTCGGTGTACATCCGGGCAAAGCTCATCCCCTCGCTGGCCATCTGGTTGATTCGTGGCGTATCGAAACCCAGCACTTCGTTCATCAGCGGAACACCGACCTCGCCGAGGCTATTATCGTCCCACATGATATGGAGGATGTTGGGTGACTTACCGTACTTCTTGCGCATCTCGGCAAGTTTTTTGTTCAGTTCGCTATCTTCGTTAGCCCACTGCTCGGCGTATTGGCCTTGGACTTTAATAAATTCGGCATCGTAGATGATGCCATCTGCGTTGCCACTGGCTGCCTGTACTCCGCCGCTAAGAAGCGCTCCGGAGACCACTGCAATCATCGCAAGACGACCAAAATTGTTAAACACCATGCCTCTCTCCATTCTTGTTATTGATCGTGTCTAGATAGGGTAAATTAGCCGAGCTGATCGATATCCAAATTCATCACGAAGACCACTGTGCTCAGACAATGCGTTCGACTCTACGAAAACCAAGCCTGATCCCATTACCACAGTTCCTATCTAATTTGTCATCCCAAACAATACTAACATAATTAATATTCATCAATACAAAGCACAAAAATAAGTGTGAATTATTTACATGGTATTTCTATTCCCCAAAATTGCAGCCCCCTGTCAGCGATGATCGCCGAAAAGGAAACCAGACTCCAACTTGATGATTAGCTTAGAAAAGCCAGCATCAAACTCTCTCAGCGGCTGCATATTTCGCAGTACTCAAAAACCGGGACACGCCAAAGAGCACACAAAACTGATGGCATAAGGGATTCAAAAAGGGTTCGAGCCCAACAAGTAGTAAGTAATAAAAGGCCAAAAGTCGTGAGCGGGATGCCCCTCCTTTCCACGACCCTTGTAGCTTGTCGGGCTTGGCCGGCCGTAGCGAGAGGCATATGATTTGGGGCAGATTTTTCGATCATTCGAGGCGAATAGAAAACTTTTCAACAAAAGGATCGTGAAACATGACCAAATTCGAGTTTTCCGCACTAGACCAACGTTAAGCCCGACAGCCGCATAGCAACACTCAAACTAATATCTATAAGGTCTGCCCTTAGCGCTTAGCGGGCGGCGCAACATCCAGATCCGGCCGATCTCCCCAAAGCGCTTGGGTCGCAGGCCTAGCATCGACCACACCGGTAAAAGGCTTGTCGTGCACGGGAGTTCGATCCGGGTAGGTCTGTTTCCAGTTCAGGTGGCGTTGGCGCATGCGGTTATGGCCGCTGTTGAAATGCAGGTAGTTCACCAGACGCGGATTCTGCTCTCGGGTATCGAGTAGCAGGTTATAAAACACCGGCTCCGGCAGTGCGCCTTCGTTGTGCTGCGGCCAGACTCGCTTGATATCCTCCTTGATGGTCGCAGCCAGATAATCACCTTGGTAGACGTAGTTGTAGTCGCGTCGGCCATGGCTATCACCGTTCAACAGTGCTGCGGTCTGGTCGATGCCATCAATGATTCGGTCGCCAGGGATCGCATCCAGCGCCCCGCCCAGCCGAGCAAAGGTGGTGAACAGATCGGTCTGGTGCAGCATATCCCCGACGATCTGTCCGGGCTCGATCATGCCCGGCCACTGAGCGAAAGCCGCCACACGAATACCACCCTCCCAGTAATCGCCCTTGCCGCCACGGTAGATGGTTTCGACCATGCCCAATCCTGGAGGTGGCTGATGCACCATCGGTCCGTTATCGGCCATCGCCACCACCAGGGTATTCTCGGTGATACCCATCGCTTTTAACTCCTCCATCACTTTGCCGATAAAGGGATCGACATTATTGTGCATCCCCTCGGCATAGATACTGCGGTTGCGAGTGTGCTTTTTGGGCACCGGGATAAACGAGGTCAAGTTGGGCCAGTAGGCGACGTAAAACGGCTTTTGCGCCGCGTTCTGGCGCTGCATGAACTCTAGCGTTCGTTTCTGCGCTTCGGGGTCGATCTGTACATAGCTCTTATGGCTGGTATCGCCCCACTCGCGGGCCTGCTGGCCTTTTTTTCCCTCCATGGTCATCAGGTACCCCTTGGGCACCGCAGTCGCATCGAGACTGTATGGGTCTTTTACCAGTAGCCCTGAGTCGCGCTGCAAGCCGATCGCCGCATTGACACTCTCGCCGATGTTATTCCACAGACTCAGCGCCTGGTTATACGGAGTAAACAGGGCCTCATCGAAGCCCTGGTTGTGCGGATAGCTCTGTTCGATATCGCCCAGATGCCATTTACCAAAGAACGCTGTGGCATAGCCCGCCTCGGACAATACTTCGGCGATAGTCACCTCCTTGCCAGCCAGTCCACTGCCCTCAAGCGGGAAGCCGACTTTAAAGGTTCCGGTGCGCGCCGCGTAGCGTCCGGTCATCGAGGCCGCCCGGCTCGGGGTACAGGAATTTTCGGTATACATTCGGGTAAACAGAATCCCCTGCTGCGCCATCCGATCGATATTCGGGGTGCTAAACCCACGCATCTTGCTGATCGCGGGGATACCGACATCCCCTACCGAGGTATCGTCCCACATGATATGAACAATATTGGGTGGACGACCGTACTTCTCGTTTAACGCCTGAAGCATTTGCGTCAGCTGCTGATCTTCGGCAGCCCAGCGATCGGCATTCTGCGCCTGGATCACGTAGAACTCGGCATCATGAATCAGCTCTTTGGCGCTAGCAGCGACCGACACGCCCGTCAGCGCCAGCATCGTGGCAACAATCGCTGACAGCGGTTTAATTTTTGTTTTAATCATCGCTTTCTCCAAACCTTTAGGCCCATTAAATCGAACAACTCAAGCAACTTGCTCAGCCGGTGTATGGCTATCCGCAACACGATTAAGATCGGTCTCGGGGAAGAAATTGACCCACACGCACCAGTAGATAGCGGCTTTGACGGTCTCTACTCGCGCCAGCTCGCCCTGATCAGACTGCCCCCAAAAATCGATTCGACTCACCGGACTGCCACCGTCGTTGTAGTAGATTCCCACGCTCTCAAACTCGGGGTCGTAGGCCACTACCACCGCCCGGCCACCGACGGTGGTGTTGATCAGGTTGTTTTGCTCGCGGATAAACATCTCGGTATAAGCCACCGAATCACGCCCGACATTAAAACCCCACACGTACTCCTTACGACGCAAACGATCATCGTCAACATCCATGGTTTCAAACATCAACGACTGAGTCCGGTCGTGCGGTATCGTGCCCCATAAAAAGATCACCTCGACGATATTATCGAACAACCATAAGAATGGATTTTTGCTAAAAGCGGGGATCTTATTGAGGAACACTTTGCCTTGCGGGAACGCTTTTTGGTAAGCCCAAAACGGCATCCGATAGGTAGGCCAGCCCTGCATCTGCTTATCAGAATAACGGCCGTCGCACTCACGCGTACCGTACACCTGCTGGATCGGTTCCCCTGTGGTCATGTCCTTCATGATCAGGTTGTTACCGTGCTGCGCCAATACCTCCAGATCAAGTTTCTTATCCTCAATCTCGGGTTTAAAAGCCAGCCCCAAATGGGTCATACAGCAGTAGGTCATGATCACATTCTCACCACCCAGCCCCTCGGGCATACCAACCAGGTGCGGCCGTTTGATATGGTAATCGGAGTGGGCGCGGGCCTCGCCGTTATGGTCGATGACGATCATACTCTCGTCAGAACGGACCCAGTCTTTAGCCTCTTCGATGGAATAAAATTTGGCTCGATCCTGCTGGTTACGCAGTCCAATATGCAGCCAAAGCCAGGGCAGACAGACAAACAGCAGATTCAGCACCAACAAACTGATCACCAGCCAATCGATCCCCACGGCCTGCCAGAAATGCAGACCGGCAAAGATGGCGGTCCCCAGCAAGCCCGTCGCTACCATGGCGTTTTCATGACGGATAGCAAAGATCATATTCTTGCGTTTAACGCCCAGAATCACCTGGGTCACGTCGCCCAGATCACGGAAATAGATATAAGAGACTGCGGTTGAGATCACCAACGCCGCCCAGTGGACCAATTCAAACAGAAAAGGATTATTCATAAAGCTCTCCGATTAGCTGACCACTCGAGCGTCTGTCGAATGATCAAGATGAGATTCAGCAGTGGCTTTTTCAGCAGCCATTTTTTTGAGCACAAAACACAACGCCACGAACAGCAGACAGCTGGCAAATGCGACCCAGTTTTGAGTCGCATGCGGCGACAACAGCAACAAAAAACCTTTGTCTTTGATTAGCGAAGAGAAGCTCGACACCAAAAATGGGCAGGCGAACAGCCGAAACAGCTGCCAGGGTTCGGAACCCAAACGGCTCAATGAGATCGGCCCGGTACTCAACATCAACGCAAAGCCAACCACCCCGCCCAAGCCCAAACTCCGGCCCCATAAGGCCAGCTCCGGATCGAAGTAAAAACCGCACATCACCCCGTACCAGATCAGGTAGCACCACAGCAGTTGCTTGGCAGCATTCAACTGGGCAAAGTAACTCAGCACCTTCATATCAAAGCTCCAGAAAAGTCAGCATCACTGCTAATCAGGCAGTGAAGGGATAGTATTATCCAATGATAAAACTATCAATGATAATTGTATCAATTGGTTTTAAACCCTCACCTATTACTGAGCAGTAATTAGATATTTCTTCATAAAATCAGTCAGATAAGAAAGGTTATTTAAGGAAAAATCGGATCATGACTTTTTTGCATGTAGCCGAGTAACCGGCATTGAGAAAGCGTTGTAACGCGATGCTGCAGCAACAGGTGATCGAGAGAGGGCCTGCCAATCAGCCCAAATCATCTCTGGAGGTAAGACAGATAAACGCATTAAGTGCAGCTATTGACGGGGTCAGACTTATTAAAAAAAATCGTAACGCACAACGGCTAGAAACCCGAATACCGCCAGAGCATTCAGGCCAGGTTTCAGCTTGCTCTTTACACTTTGAAATTATCAATCACATGCTGGACATAGGCTTCCTGACGAGTTCGCTGCTCGCCACGAAAGCCAAGCTGAGCCAGCATCGTAGCAGCACCGAGCAGCATCCGCGCACGATCCTGCATCTCCAGAGGGTCCTGATCCGCAGCCTGATCGGAATAGATCAACGCGGTGAGCTGCGCGATCAAACGGCTTTCAAAGGCTAAATAGAGCCGTTGAATATCGGGGGCAAAGTGATTGCTCCACATTAGCCAGACCTTGATATAGTCAGGGTGCTGCTCTACCGCATCGACCCAGATCTTGGCACTCAGATAGAGCCGCTCACGCTGCGTTTCGGGAACCATACTGGGCTGCAACACATGCTCAAGCATGTAGTCACCCACGAACGCCAACACCTCAGCCACCAAAGCCTGGCGGCTAGGAAAGTAAGTAAACACCGTCGGTACCGAAACCTTGGCGGCCTTGGCCACATCGGCGTGCTTGGCAGCATCGACCCCTTTTTCCGCAAAGGCTCGTACAGCCAGCTCTAACAACTGGCGTTTACGCTGCTCTGGAGCCATCTGTTGGGCGCGGCGGCGTGGTGCTGCGGTGGCCATAGTGATCCTTTGGTGATGATGAAGTGAGCCATAAGAATAAAAACATCCGTCACCAATGACAACATTATCAGTGACTGGCAGTACTATTCGGGGTGTTGCGCTTCGAGCATCCGCCTCTACAGCTCTTGAAACAATAAAAAAGGGCGATCCAAACAATCGCCCTTTTTTCAAAACCCAAGCCGCTATTTACTATGCCGTTACCGACTCAACTTCTGGTGTAGCTTCATCTGCGTGCTCGGCCTTATCCGCTTTCTTCCCTTTTTTCTTTTTCTTACTATTTTTAGGCTTAACTTTAAGCAGGTAGGCCGCCAAAGCAGGCGCCAGCAAAATGGCACCAAAGGCATTCACCAGGAACATAAATGCCAACAGAATTCCCATATCCGCCTGGAATTTCAAGTCGGAGAAGTACCAGGTAATAACGCTTACGGTCATCATCACTGCGGTAAACAACGACGACATGCCCCGCTGCTTGAGCGACATAACAAAGGCTTCTTGCAGGCTACGACCGCGCTCCTCTATCTCGTGTTTAATGACCGAGAACAGATAGATGCCGTAGTCAACGCCCACACCAACACCCAAGGCCACCACCGGCAAGGTATTGACCTTGAGGCCGATATCCAACGCGGCCATCAGCGCGTTACACAGCAGCACCGAGATACCCAACGGCAATACAATCGCCACCACAATGCGGATCGATTTAAACTCCAGCAAGCAAAGCAACGCGACCGAAACAAACAGAGCCAGGTTTACCCACTTATCCGACGCTTCGACCACTTCATTGGTTGCTGCCATCACGCCGACATTGCCCGAAGCCAGTTGGAATTCGATCAGCTCGGAATCGTTGGCCTGCTTAAACGCTTTAACGTGTCCCACCAGCTCTTCGATGGTGGTAGCTTCATGGTTATCGGTGTAGATAGAAACCACCAGCGACTCACACTTTTTATCGAACAGGGTGTAACCGATACGGGTTGAGAAAGCGATCGATTGCGCTATCTGCGGCGCATTGTCCGGCATCACCCGCCACTTCAGATTATTCTCCGAATAGGCTTGGTTAACCGAGCGAGCAAAGCTGGCAGGACCACGAACCGACTGAACTCCGTCGTACTGACGCATCTGGAATTCAAACCGGTCCAGGGTGTCCATCACCTCCTGCTGCAAGCAAGGCGATTCATCCGCCCCTTTGGCAACAGGAATGATCTGCAGCACATCGATACCGGTGGTAAAGCGACTGGTGATCGCTTCGACATCCTGGTTATAACGCGCCTCGGGACGAAGCTCGGGCACGCCTTGCCCCAGGTCACCAATATGCAGGTCTTGAGCCTTCCACAACCCCCCCATGGCGACCAAGATACCACCAACAATAATAAAGATAGGGACCGGACCACGCACCACGATCGGCCCCATTTTTTCCCACAGCCAATCCAGCGCAGATTCCTTACCGGTCATCTTTTGCGCCTGCTCTGCGTTGATCTTCATATAAGAGAGCAAAATGGGCAGCAGCATCTTGTTCGTCAGGATCATCAAACTGACACCGATGGTGGCGGTGAAAACCAGTTCACGAACGATCTGAATATCAACCACTGCAATAACCATAAAGCCCAAGGCGTTAGCCAGCAGCGCCAGCGCACCGGGAATAAACAGTTTCATGAAACAGTTGCGCGATGCCGTGACTCCATCGGCTCCGTGCAACGTCTCGAGCTTCCAGGCATTGGTCATCTGTACCGCATGACTGACCCCAATCGAGAAGATCAAAAACGGCACCAATATCGACATCGGATCGAGCACCATATCCAGCAGCGGCAAAATACCCAACAGCCAGACCACCGGCACCATGGCGCAGACCAGCGCCCACCAAGCCAGCATCAGCGAGCCCGAATACCAATACAACAACAGTGCGGTGATCAGGAACGCGATAGCAAAGAAGGCGACAACCCCCTCGGCTCCCTTGGCGATATCACCGATAGACTTAGAAAAACCAATAATATGAACGCTGAGGTTTTCGTTCTCATATTTTTGCCGGATCTGCTCCAGAATTTCAGAGATTTCCTGCGGATCCAGCGGTTCACCAGTTTCGGGGTTGGTTTCAAGCAGACTGGCGCTGACCATCGCACCAGAGAAGTCTTTAGCAACAATCCGGCCGTGCCAGTTAGACTTAGCCACCTTGTTTTTGAGCGTATCGAAATGTTCTTGGGTCGGTTTGAACTTATTGGTCAGCAGCCGCTCGGCACGAAAACCATCTTCAACCACTTCAAGAAACAGCACATTGGGACTATACAAAGAGGTAACCGTGGTCCGCGAAATCCCCGGGGTATAGAAGATCTCTTCATGGACCCCTTTGAGGGTCTCGAAGAACTCTGCCGTGAACATATTGTCATCACGAGCGACCACCGCCACCTGAATCTTGTTGGCACCGCCGAAGATATCCCGATACTTAAAGTAGGTGGACATATATTCGTGGTTAACCGGCACCATCTTTTCAAAGCCAGCACCGACCCGCAGGTTGGTAGCGCTGTAACTCAGACCGATGGTGATCAGCACACACATGACCAGTAGCGGAAACCGCAAGTGGAAAATTTGATAGGCGAGAAAACCTATCGGAGACTGTCCGAAGCGTTTTCGTTCGAGCCCCTTTTCATCTTCTAATAAATCCATAATCCTACCTATCTATTCTGAGCAGGCTTACTGGGCTGCAGCAAAGCTGATGGAGCGCTTAGCAACCCCTTTGAGGCCAAAAGTGACCAACTGATCATCTGTCACACTGAGCACGCTAATGATATCGGCACGCCCCGGAATCAAGAGCCGCTTGAAAGTTTGTCCGTTATCTTCTGAGACCCCGACGAATCCACCGCTACCGGCCAACACAACACGGCCATCGACTAAACGCGACGCTCCTTGCAGGCTCATATTGCCGCCCAGCTCTATCTTGTCCCAGCTATCACCGGCATCATCACTGCGGAAAGCGTTGCCACGCATGCCAAATACCAGTATCCGGTTATCATCTGCGGTAATAGCGCCGAAATAGGAACCTTCATAGGGAGATTCGATCTCCTCCCAGGTTTCACCTCTATCCAGCGAACGCAGCAAGTATCCTTGCTCGGCCGCAATGATCAGTACGCCATCAGCCAACTCGGACATCGCGTACATATGACGGTCGAAGTCGCTGTCTTCTCCCAACACATAACGGCCCTGCCAGGTTTTACCGCCATCGGTAGTTTCTGCTACCACACCGAAGGTACCTAGTGCCAAGCCTCGCTGAGTGTCTTCAAACCAAAGGTCAAAAAAAGCATTTTGTTCTTCGGGCAATTCCATCTCACCTTGGGTCCAGCTGTTACCACCATCGGTGGTATAGAGCGCCACACCACGGTGGCCAACAATCCAGCCGTGTTGATCATCAACAAAATAGACAGCCGTTAGTGTGGCCATCGTTGTAGAATCGGTGCGCAACCAGCTATCACCGCCATCATCAGAGATAACAATAAGCCCCTGCTCGCCCACGGCAATCATCCGTTTCCCGACGCTAGTTGCATCAAGGAGCTGAACATTATTGACGCCCATATCGAGCGGAGAACCATCTGCCATGTTCAAAATGCGCGCTGAGGAATCAGCTTGAACAGCAGCAAACGGCGTTAGTACCAACAAGGCACTGATACAAACACTAACAAAACAAAGATTAACGACAGCCCGCAAAGGGCTTTGGATACTACTGCGAATTGGGAATGCCATACCCCCACCTCCGAAGGTTACACCCCCTAGAATCAGGGGGCGCTGATGGTGGATGTGATAATTAGAAACCGCGACGTTTCAGTGCGCGAGGCTGTAATTTCTTGGCATCACCTTCGATACCGAAACGGGTAGGTTCGGAAACTTCATTTTGAGCATAGAAGTGGATGTACGCACCCGAGTTCAAATCGTACTGCGGCGTAGCCGCTGTCCAGTTAACCTGAGCATCATAGAAGTTCATGATATGCGTCTCTTCTAAGCGCCACATATCACCACGGGTATCGTAGTTATCGGCAACGTTAACACTCCAAGTATCCTCATCAATGTAGAAAGTACGCTTGCCAAAGATATGGCGTTCGCCATCTTTCAGCGTCGCCTCAACAACCCAGACCCGGTGCAACTCGTAACGAGCCAACTCGGGATCCAGGTGCCCCGGCTGGATCATATCTTCATATTTCTTAGACTTATCGGCCATCTTGTATGAGTTATATGGAACATACAGCTCTTTCTTACCCACAAGATTCCAGTCGTAACGATCGGTCGCACCGACCCAACCATCGTACTGATCGGCACAACGCAGCGCATCGGAACCATCGGGAGAGAAGTCATAACCCAGCTCCGGAGCACGACGTACGCGACGTTGACCGGCGTTGTAGATCCACGCCTTACGCGGAGACTCAACCTGATTAACCGCATCGTGAACCAGGAACATAGTTCCGGCTAACGTGGCAGGTGCCTTAGCGGTGATCAGAATATAAGCCAGCATGTCTTCTTTAGCATTCGCGACGCCTCCCGTCAACGGGTTGTACCACTCCTCATCCCAACGCACCCGGTAGAAATTACCGTTAGGCTGAACAGGCATACCGTCGTAAGCGCGATGAGTGTTACCACCCTTCCAACGAAAAGTGTGGTTCCACATCACTTCCTGGCCGGTTTTAGGGAACGGGAACGGTACACTTGAGGTACCACTATTAAGAACCCCGTTACCGCCATCCGCCGTCTCGGCTGCGGCAGCATTGGCTTTGACATCGTCATACACTTTTTGTGGATAAGACGCACTGCGATGAGTCGGGTAGACGTTCATCTTGAACGTATCGGGATACTTTTTCAGCATCTCCAGATGACCGACAGAGAGCTTATCTTTGTGCTGGTCAGCATTTTGTGCCGTGATAACCAGTACCGGCTGCTCATCGGCATAAGGGTCAACATAACCCTCTTTAGCGCTAACAAAACCTGCTGGCGGGGCGGTAATACCACCATCCCATGCCGGAATAGTACCCTCGGCATTACCGGCTTTCTCGGCACCAACGGGTGTCAGGTCCGCGCCCAAACGTGCGACCTCTTCTGCAGTGGCCGCTGCAAGGGTGGTTCCGGAAGCAGAAGCCAACGCTGTCATAAGACAAGCGGATAGGATTCCACGTGAAAATTGCTGTTTTAACATAAGATTTGCCCCACTTATTGTTTGAATCTAGGCATTAAACGCTTCAGCAAGAGGGTGCCTGCACCCTCCTCTAATATTGAAACCGGTTATCAGAAGCTGGTTCCGAAACTGATCGATGCAAAGTCACGATCTTGCAACACATCGTACTCGGCAGAATCAAAGAACTTGTTGTAGGTCAGGTTGACGAAATGCGCCTTGTTGATATCAAACGTCAACCCCAGTCCCAGCGTCTTGCGATCCTCGACCAGCATGCCGGTAGGCGAGTAACCCTCGACATCATGACCCCAGAAGACACTGGGCTTAACAGCGGTGCCTGCAATCAAATTAGTGTATGAGAGTTCGCCACGAAGCTTATAGCCCCAGGCATTCTTGGTAACATAACCGTCGTCATCACACCACTTGGACAGGTTAGCCGGAGCGGGCGCAGGCAAGCCACAACCTCCCCCATACGTTGGATGCACCGCTGAACCAAACATCGGCGCACGACCATAACGCACACCGGTAGCAGAATCATCGAGCCCGCCAGTATGAACAAAGACTGCCTCACCGACCGCGACAAAGTTGCTGGCACCCAGAACCTGCGGCCACGCCTTGAGGAAGTTGAACTGCAACTGGGTCTTATCCATCAGCTCATAACCATGGACCACATCACCAGGAGTGGCTAGCCCTAGAGCCGGAGCCAATGGACCCGCAGCACCACCGCTAACTAGGTACGCTAATGCGTCTGGAGTATTGATTTGCACCGGCAGATCTTTGTGATAACTCAATTCGCCGGCAACCGACCAGCCACCCAGATCGGTAGAGCCGCTCAGGCCGAACACCTGAACATCGTCAACATATTCCAAAAAATATGAACCGGTACCAACAAGAGCCGGGACACCTGGCGCAGCCGGATTAACCGCACTGATGATCGGGACATGCGAATTATAATTGACGTAATACAGACCAAACTCGGTATCAACAGCTTCTGCGAAGAATTTATAGTTAAGACCAAATTGACCACTATCAGACGCCTCAACATCTGCCCCGCGTTGCAACCTAAACCCGCCTGCCAACGCACCGGCATCCGGCGCAACATTCAAAGTTAGCGCATTACAAGAGCTATCCAAGCCCAGATCGGCTCCGGAAAAATAGGTACCACAACCATCTACGGTAGTCCGTTCCCATTCAAACTGGTAAAAGGCTTCGATGGTGCCATTGTCTAGCGGAAAAGCTAACTGCAACTGGTTAGTCGGCAACAATGCCTCTTTTAGCTCAGCACCCGGACGACGGAGCGCTGCAACATCAAGTACCGAGTAGGAGTTAATACCCAAGAAGAACAAGCTTTCGCCCCAGTTGGCCACACTACGACCAATCTTGGCATCGATCTCTTGATTACCCACTTCGAACAAGCCCTGCGCATACAGATCC
>JBALWS010000038.1:0-14487 GCA_036960405.1 Halopseudomonas sp.
TCGCCTCAGCGGTAACGAGGGGCGCATTCTACAGACACCAGATCTGTCGTCAACGGGTTTCGGTTAATATTTTAAACATCACCAACACAAACAAAAAAGACGCCTAACGGCGCCTTTTCAACAAGCCATGTTCAACTCATCGATGTAACTTCAACATGAATACTCTTCTTTGCAAGAAGGTGTTTTTTCTTACCAAGCCGAATCATGAAATACTTACCATAAGCCCCATTATCCGGTGAAAAGAATAAGGACGAATTACGCCAGTCATCATTGAGGCCAACGGCACGACCATTGATATAGACCGCATTACGTTTAAGAGCATCTTTCACTTGGCTACCATTTGCAGCAAGACCTGACTCTACTAATAACTGTGTAAGCGGAGTCTCTGTAAGGTCCTTATTTGAAAGCTCTACAAACAAAAGCCCATCCAAAGACAGCTGTTGATAATCGCCTTCTCTTAACTTTGAAGTATCTCCACTAAACAGTGCCTCACTAATTCTTTCTGCAGCTTCAAGCCCTTCCTCACCATGCACCAACTTAGTAACTTCTCTAGCCAAAACAGTAGACGCTTGCTTACGACCTTGAGCCTCAACGTCATTTTTTTCAATCTGCTCAATCTGCTCAATCGGCAAGAAAGTAAAGTAACGCAGAAATTTATAGACATCAGCATCGGCGGTGTTGATCCAAAACTGATAGAACGCGTACGGCGATGTCTTGGTCGGATCAAGCCAGATCGTGCCCGACTCGGTCTTACCAAATTTGGTGCCATCTGACTTGGTAATCAACGGCATCGTCAGGCCAAACGCCTGCTGGCGATTCATCCGCCGGGTCAGATCAGTTCCACCGACGATATTGCCCCACTGATCGCTACCGCCGATCTGCAGCGTGCAGTTGTAGGCGCTATTGAGCTGCTGGAAATCGTAGGATTGCAAGATCATATAGGTGAATTCGGTAAAGGAGATACCCGCCCCTTCACGATCCAGCCGCTGCTTGACCGATTCCTTGTGGATCATTTTATTGACGGCGAAGTGCTTGCCGACATCGCGCAAGAAGGTCAACACATCGAGGTCTTTGGTCCAGTCGAGGTTGTTGACCACCTCGGCCGCATTCTCACCGCAATCGAAATCGATAAACTTGCTGACCTGCCCTTTAATCCGCCCAACCCAGCTATCGACCACATCGGGGGTATTTAGCTTACGCTCTTCGGCTTTAAAAGAGGGGTCACCGATCAATCCCGTCGCACCACCAACCAGCGCAATCGGTTTGTGACCGGCCATCTGAAACCGTTTAAGCGCCAACAGTGGCACCAACGAACCAATATGCAAACTGTCTGCGGTGGGATCAAAACCACAATAGAGTGTTCGAGAGCCTTCGCTAAGGTGCTTATCCAGCTCATCGTTACCGGTTACCTGCGCAACCAAGCCACGCGATTCCAGATCCTTCAGTAAAGCATTCTCAAACGTCATCGTATCTACCTAAGCCAGGCCGAAAAATCTTGGCCAAAAAAAGTCGGCATATTTTACGCGATAGCCCCCCACTGACACAATTACAGCGCGGCATTTGTTCAAATATTGAACTTATCCGCCGCTAACCGACCTATATCATGGATCATCCAGGCTCGATTTCTTATAATGACCCAATTTCTCGTATAGATAAGTAGACTCATGTTAGCTAAGTTCAGCTCCTTTAAGCGCCTTCCCACCAAAGCCCACATACTGGCGGTCTCGGCCTGCGTGGTGATTTTCGGGATTGTACTTCTGCTTCCATCGGAGCAGGTGGCTGCCAACAAGCAGCAACTGCTTATCGAGCTTAAGACTCCCAACTCTCCAATTGAACCCGAATTCTCCAATCGCCCAGCCGCTGCTACTGCGACAACCAAAACTCCCGAGCCCGCTACAGCCATACAGACACAGCCAGCCCCTGTTACAAAAGAGCAATGGCTGACGGTTCAAATTCGCTCAGGCGACAACCTGACCACGCTATTTGAAAAAGCTAACTTAGGTGCCAACCAACTCTACCCGATGCTCAATGGCATCAAACCCAATAAAATATTAAACCGACTCAAACCTGGAGAGCAGCTCGAATTCCTGATCGATCAGGGCGAACTGGTCAAGCTACGTCATATTACCTCGCCACTGACTCAGACCCTGATTAGCCGCAATGGCGATGAGTACCTTGTCGAATCTATCGAGTTCACCCCTGAAATCACTCACAGCTATCGCCATGGAACGATCGAAGATTCGTTGTTTCTTAGTGGCGCACGAGCCGGCCTAAGTCAGCAAAAGATCATGGAGCTTGCTGGCATATTTGGCTGGGATATCGATTTCATCCTCGACATACGCCAAGGCGACAGCTTCGCACTGGTCTACGAAGAACGTTGGCTGGACGGAAAAAACATCGGCGAAGGTAAAATCGTTGCCGCCGAATTCATCAATCAGGGACAAGCCTTCCAAGCACTGCGCTATACCGACAGCAAGGGCGACAGCAATTTCTTCACCCCCGAAGGCAAGAGCATGCGCAAAGCATTCCTGCGTACGCCGGTCGATTTTTCCCGCATCAGCTCCAAGTTCAACCCCAACCGCAAGCACCCTATCTTCAAGACCAAACGTCCACACCGCGCGGTTGACTACGCGGCACCAACTGGTACTCCGATCAAAACGTCCGGCGACGGCAAGGTTATTTTCGCAGGCAGGAAGAATGGCTATGGCAAGGTCGTCATCGTCCAGCATGGCCAAAGCTACACCACCCTGTATGCCCACATGAGCCGAATCAAGCCCGGCATGAAACGCGGCAAGCGGATCAAACAGGGACAGACTATCGGCTATGTCGGCAGCACCGGTTACGCCACTGGCCCACACCTACACTACGAGTTCCGCATCAACGGTGTTCACCGCAACCCGCTGACCGTACCGCTGCCGCAAGCTGCAGCACTACCCAAAGCGGAACTGGCGCGTTTCAAGCCGCTAGCAAGCGATCTATTGGCCCAACTCAACGATTACCGCCAAACCCAACTGGCTCAAAAGTAAGATGACGCCAACGACTGGCTACTATATTGGGCTGATGTCGGGCACCAGCTTGGATGGTATCGACGCAGTCATTGTCAACTTTAAGCCGCAACAGATCGAACTGCTCGCCAGTTGTAGCCAGCCGATTCCCACCGAGCTGAAACAAACGCTGCTATCGCTGACCCAACCTGGCGACAACGAGATTGAGCAACTCGGACGGGCCGATATTCAATTCAGCCAACTGCAAGCCCAGATCGTCAACGACCTGCTTCAGCAGAGCGGACTGCAACCCGATCAGATCCTCGCCATTGGCAGCCACGGCCAGACGATTCGCCATCGCCCCAACGGCAACACTCCGTTCAGCCTACAGATTGGCGACCCTAACACCTTGGCCGAGCTAACAGGCATAACCGTTACCGCCGATTTTCGCCGCCGCGACCTTGCAGCTGGCGGACAAGGCGCCCCGCTTGTTCCCGCATTTCATGCCCAGCTATTTGGTAGTGATCGGGTAGATCGGGTGATCGTCAATATCGGCGGCATGGCCAACATCACCCTGCTGCCCAAAGATAAAAGCATACAGACCATTGGTTACGACACCGGGCCGGGCAACATCCTAATCGACAGCTGGATCCGTCGCCATCAACAGCTCGCCTACGACAGCTGCGGGGACTGGGCACGACAAGGCCAGATCAATAAGCCATTACTCGAACAACTGCTACAGCTCGAATACTTTGACCAGACACCACCGAAAAGCACCGGCCGCGAGCAATTCAACCTCAATTGGATCGAGCAGCAACTGACAACCCAGGCCAACCCTGTTGGTGGCGTCGATGTCCAGGCAACCTTAACCGAGCTAACGGCCCGCAGTATTGCTGACGCGATACGCCAGCACGATCTGGACAACCCTGAGCTATATATATGCGGTGGTGGAGCACACAACGACTTTTTGCTTGAACGGTTACAAGCTCAGCTAGGTGGCACAACCATTGCCAAGACTGACACCCTAGGACTACCTGCCGATTGGGTTGAAGCCTGCGCCTTTGCCTGGCTGGCCCAGCGTTGTCTCGAGGGCCTACCCGGCAACCTTCCTGCGGTCACCGGTGCTAGCGGCAATCGTATCCTCGGCGCCATCTACCAAGCTTAACTCCGGCCTTGGCCAGTCACTGGCGCAAGCGGTAGACTCAACTATCCTTACCTTTCCGGCTTTATACTGACATCAAGGACGATGCCATGAACCTGACACCTCTGAGTGCTTCCACACTGGTTGCAGTGCTTTGCCAAACCACAGCAGCCCATGCCAGCCCTATCGATTCCGTTAACACCTTAGGATCCCAACCTACTGCAGATCAGATCCAGATCAACCAGGCCCCCAAGTTGATGCTAGCCAAGCGCTACAAGGACGGCGTCGACCTGCAACACTACTGGATCAGCGAGAAGCTAGATGGCGTGCGTGCATACTGGGATGGACAACAGCTACTCTCTCGCCAAGGTTATCCGATCAGTGCCCCGCGATGGTTTACCAAGGCGCTACCGGATACCCCCTTAGATGGCGAACTATGGATGGGCAGAGGACAATTTGACCGCACCTCAGCCGCCGTACGGCGCTACCAACCGCTGGAGCATGAGTGGCAGCAGATCCACTACCGGGTCTTCGACCTGCCAGCAAGCCTCGCTCCCTTCAAGCAGCGAATAGAGCAACTGCGGCAGCTCCTTCAGCAGCTAGATGCTAAACACATCCAAGCCTTGGAGTATCGACAAGTCACCTCCGAAGCTGAACTCAATAAGCTGCTGCAGCAAGATGTTGCACAGGGAGCTGAAGGATTAATGCTGAACCGGACCGATGCGCTATATCAAGGCTTTCGAACCGACGCACTACTGAAATTAAAAATGTATCAGGACGACGAAGCAGTGGTATTAGCCCACCTGCCCGGCAAAGGAAAATATCAAGGCATGCTAGGGGCGATCGAAGTACAGCTAGCCACTGGGCAACGCCTCAAACTCGGCAGCGGCTTCAGCGACCTGCAACGACAAAACCCACCACCCATTGGTTCCACAGTTAGCTTTAAGTATTTCGGTCTCACCGAAACCGGCAAACCTCGCTTTGCCAGCTTTTTGCGTAGTTATACCGATAGTTATCCAGACAGCTCAGCCTATCGCTAACAAGGCAGTGCTCTGACTCTAGGCATGCGTCCCACAGGGAAGCGAGCAGTTTCCAGCCCGTACATCTGTATATAAAAAAGCCCCGATAAGAATACTTATCGGGGCTTTGCAATGTCACCTGCGCATCTACTTGCAGTATTGATCAAATAGAAAATGAAGAACCGCAGCCGCAAGTCGTCGTGGCATTTGGATTCTTGATGACAAACTGGGAACCCTGCAGCCCCTCTTTATAATCAACCTCAGATCCAGCCAGATACTGAAAGCTCATCGGGTCGACCAACAGCATCACACCGTTTTTCTCAACGGTGGTGTCATCATCACTCATCTGCTCATCGAACGAAAAACCGTAAGAAAAACCTGAGCAACCGCCCCCAGTCACAAACACGCGTAACTTGAGGTCGTCGTTCTGCTCCTCCTCAATCAGGCTTTTAACCTTTGCAGCAGCAGCATCGGTAAAGACCAGCGGGCTCTCATCATTGTTCGCGTCCCACTCTTCAACCGCACTCATAATACCTCCAAACAGCACTCAATTCTGAACGTCATTATGCAATTAACCGATTAAAATAGTCAAGAATTGACTGCCAAGCTATGTTCCACAAAATCAAGGTAGCAGCGCTACAATCTCCAACCCTGTCGTCTCTGGAAAATCAAACATGATATTCATGTTCTGAACCGCCTGCCCTGCCGCACCCTTAACCAGATTATCGATCACCGACAAAACCACTACAGTGTCGTCATCCTGTGGGCGGTAAACCGCGATCCGGCAATGGTTAGCGCCTTTAACACTGCGCGTTTCCGGCAGACTGCCTGCAGGCATCACATCGACAAACGGCTCATCGACATAGCGCTCCTCGAAAATCTGTTGCAGGTTGTCTATGGGGTCTTTCAACACCCCGTACAGGGTAGCGTGAATGCCTCGAATCATCGGCGTCAAATGCGGTACAAAGGTCATCCCCACCGGAAATCCTGCCGCTTCGGCAAGCCCTTGCTTAATCTCGGGCAAGTGGCGATGCCCGGCTACACCGTAAGCTTTAAAGCTTTCACTGGCTTCGCATAATAAGGAGCCCACGCTGGCACCGCGCCCAGCACCACTGACACCCGATTTACAATCGGCTACCAAGCGCCGACGATTGATCAGCCCCTGCTCCAACAGTGGCAAAAAGCCCAACTGGGTCGCGGTAGGGTAACAACCCGGATTAGCCACCAAGCGCGCCTCACGAATCTGCTCCCGATACACTTCCGGCAAACCATAAACCGCTTCGGCTACAGCACTCGGACAGGCGTGCTCCATACCGTACCACTTAGACCACAGCTCGATATCTTTGATGCGGAAGTCTGCTGCCAGGTCGATCACCCGCACCCCACGCGCAAGTAGTTCGGGGACTTGCTGCATCGCGATGCCATTAGGCGTAGCAAAAAACACCAGATCACACTGCGCCAGAGCCTCGATGTCGGGTACCGAGAATTCCAGGTCAAAATACCCACGCAGATTGGGGTATAACTCTGACACCAATTTACCGGTTTCAGAACGCGAGGTGATCACCGTCAGCTCAACCTGCGGGTGTAGAGCCAACAGACGCAGCAACTCCACACCGGTGTAACCCGTTCCACCTACGATACCCACCTTGATTGTCGCCATGTCTTCGATGCCTCTGAGCCTATACACAGATAAAGGCCGTATAATATGATGCCTGATCGGAAATCAAAAGCGCCACCGTCGCCAACAGCCCTGATTTAAGGCCCTACCCAGAGATTCTCAGTACCGATGCGAATGAATTCCCTCAGTCTCAACCACTTTCGACTTCGGGCGGGTGATGTCGATGCACTGCCCCAGTGGCTGCTGATCGGCCTGCTTTCGGGGCTGGTCACAGGGCTGATCATGCTGGCGTTCCACTTTGCCATCACCTGGCCACTAGAGCAGACGCTCCCCGGCGGCGATCCAGAAAACTTTGAAGGCCTGCCTCCTCTGGTGCGTTTGTTACTACCGATACTGGGTAGCTTGCTACTGGGATTATTACTGTGGCGCTTTGCAGCACACGCCCAGGTAGGCATTCCTCATGTCCTTGAGCGCCTGAGCTACCATCAAGGACGACTGCCTCTGGCCAACGTGCTGATTCAGTTTGTCGCTGGCGCCATCAGCCTGACTAGCGGTCACTCGGGTGGTCGTGAAGGCCCGGCTGTTCACCTCGGCGCTGGGACATCTAGCCTGTTAGGACAATACCTGCGCCTGCCCAACAATAGCTTACGCACCCTTATTGGCTGCGGCACGGCGGCGGCCATCGCTGCAGCTTTCAACACCCCGATCGCAGGCATTATCTTTGCAATGGAGGTGGTGATAATGGAGTACACCATCGCCGGATTTATTCCAGTAATGATCGCTGCTATCACCTCAACCCTGCTACTGCGCCTAACACTGGGTGATTATATCGCCTTCGACGTGCCGGCACTCCCTATTCAAACGCTGCAGGAAGTGCCATTTATTATCCTGCTTGGCGTGGTGCTGGGGTTGCTGGCGGTGTTATTCAGCAAAATCCTGGTAACGATCGCTAGCTGGCAGAAACCGTCGTTATTTATACGGTTACAGATTGCCGGAGTCGCGACCGGGGTTACGGCTTGGTTTCTGCCAGAGATAATGGGCATAGGCTACGACAGTGTTAGCCAGATACTATCGGGGCAGGGAACGCTAGAGTTTTTCGTCGCCCTGACCATCGCCAAACTGCTGATAACCGCTATCGCTGTTGGACTCGGGGTTCCAATGGGGCTGATAGGACCCACCCTGGTGATAGGCGCCGCAGCCGGAGCGGCAATGGGCATGATTGGTATCGCTGCAGCAGGTGCTCCCGTATCGGATTTAGCGCTGTACGCAATGTTAGGCATGGGTGCGATGATGGCAGCCACCCTGCAGGCTCCACTAGCCGCGTTGCTGGCCCTGCTAGAACTGACCCTCAATGCCCACATCATATTCCCCGGTGCGCTGGCAATCATCACCGCCACCTTGACCTATCGTTACTGCTTCCGTCAGGGGTCGGCATTTCAAGCCCTACTGCTTAGCAAAGGCCTGGACTGGCGCCGGGCACCGTTAGCGCGTTTCCTAGAGCGCACTTCGGTATCGATGATGATGCAGCCATATCCACCGCAGAGCCCACGTGTTATTGACCGATCTCAGGCCGAACAACTGATCATCAGCAACAGCGAATGGATTTTGGTTCTGGATCAACAACTGCCCAAGGTCGCCCTGGCGCGTGCCGATCTGGAGCTCTACCTGCAGCCCAAGCCAGACCAAGCCGAGAACCTCGATCCAGCCCCTATCGATCTGATGGCTATCCCTGCCCTGCGGCACGATCTGACCGATGTATCGATCCAAGCCTCGTTGCACGAAGCGCTGGAAACCCTCAACGAACATAATTTTGATGCCCTGTGGGTACGCGATCACACCGGTCAATTGGCAGGATTGCTGCTGCGCGATACCATCAACCATCATTTCACGCACCAAAAGAGCGACTGATGTTACAAGGCCTATACGCAATCACCGACGCCACCCTCACTCCCGAACACGCACTGACCGCCAAGGTCAGCGCGGCTCTGCAGGGAGGGGCTCAGGTCATCCAATACCGCGACAAATCCCGTGACACCGAAGCACGACTGCGCCAGGCCGTCGCTTTAAACAAGCTATGCCAGCGCTTCGAGCGACCGCTTATCATCAATGACGACCCAAAACTGGCACTGGCCTGCGGCGCAGCTGGAGTCCATTTAGGCCAAGGCGATACCAATTTGGCTCAGGCTCGAGCGCTACTCGGCCAAGCGGCCATTATCGGTATCACCTGCCACGATTCGCTCGAGCTAGCCCTGCAAGCCCAACAGCAAGGTGCAGATTATGTTGCCTTCGGCGCCTTCTTCCCCTCTTCATCAAAACCCGGCGCCAAATCCGCCCCTTTAGCCCTGCTGGAGCAGGCTCAACAGCAACTACATATTCCGGTAGTAGCCATCGGTGGGATCACTGTGGATAATGCCTCTCAAGTCATCACCCAAGGTGCGGATATGGTGGCGGTGATTCAGGATCTATTTGCTGCCACTGATATAGAAAAACGCGCACAACAACTGACCGCACTGTTTAATCACTAATTGCTCAACACACCGTTCAACCCGATTGGAGCCCTCATGTCCCAACCCACAACAGCGTCCCGTTCAGAGATTCTTTTTGAACAAGCCAAGCAATTTATCCCTGGCGGAGTTAACTCACCGGTGCGCGCATTCAAAGCCGTCGGCGGCACACCGATCTTTACCGAGCGAGCCGAAGGCGCCTACCTTTACGATGCCGATGGCAAACGTTATATCGACTACGTGCTGTCCTGGGGACCGATGATTTTGGGCCACGCCCACCCGGCGATCACCGAAGCGGTGATAGAAAAAATGAAGAAAGGCCTGAGTTTCGGCACCCCCACCGAGATCGAAACCCAGTTGGCATCCAAAATATGTGGCCTGCTACCGCATATCGATATGATTCGGATGGTCAGCTCCGGCACCGAAGCGACCATGAGTGCAATCCGGCTGGCACGTGGTTTTACCGGACGGGACAAGATCATCAAGTTTGAAGGCTGCTACCACGGCCACTCCGATTCACTGCTGATCAAAGCAGGTTCCGGCGCCTTGACTCTCGGCGTACCCAGCTCTCCCGGTGTTCCTCAAGGATTGGCCGAGCACACCATCACCCTGACCTATAACGATATCGAAGGCGTGAAACAGGCCTTTAGCGAAATCGGCGACCAGGTCGCCTGTATCATTGTCGAGCCGGTTGCCGGAAACATGAACTGCGTCCCACCGATTCCAGGCTTCCTCGAAACCCTGCGCGAGCAATGCGACCAATCGGGCGCGCTACTGATCATCGACGAAGTGATGACCGGCTTCCGCTTAGGACTACAGGGTGCGCAAGGCTACTACGGTGTCAAAGCTGATCTGACCACGCTGGGCAAAGTGATCGGTGGCGGCATGCCGGTGGGCGCCTTCGGCGGTCGACGCGATGTAATGGAGCATATCGCCCCACTCGGACCGGTCTACCAAGCCGGTACCCTATCGGGCAATCCGGTAGCGATGGCAGCAGGCTTGGCCCAGCTGGAGCAGATCAGCCAGCCAGGCTTCTACGAATCGCTGTTCGCCAAGACCGATGCCCTGGTAGCCGGTATGCGTGAGCGTGCGGCGAAGGCTGGGATTCCGTTTACCACCAACCATGTCGGCAGTATGTTCGGTTTCTTCTTCACCGAGGCCGATCAGGTGGTTAATTTCGAACAAGCGATCAACTGTAACAACGACCACTTCAACCCGTTCTACCATGGCATGCTAGCAGAAGGGGTCTATTTAGCACCGGCCAGTTATGAGGCGGGCTTTATGTCGGCAGCCCATAGCGAAGCAGATATCCAAGCAACACTCGACGCCGCAGAGCGCGTGTTCAATACGCTATGATGATCGAGGGTCGGCGGATACGCCGGCCCGTCCTCTCAGACCCACCAACTCTCGCTAACCACGATCCGGCTCAGGCGTTGGTCGAATACTATCCATCACCGCTCGGCGCCGCTCGGCAGCGAGCATCTCAATTTTGGCGCGCAGTCGATTGCCGCTATACAGCTCTACAGGCAAGCCACGAGCAGCACTGATCAGCGTCACACCAAAATCCCTCGGCGTAGCCAGCAATCCCGCCTCAACCTGAAAACGATTCATGTTGCGACGCAATCTGTCGAGTTCACCACGATCACTCGCCGCCTTTACCGAACAACAGTGCAGGATATAGCGCACGCCAGTCTTAGCGATTAACAGAAATTCGGTTCTACCCGCCTCAGAAGCGATCAACCGGGTGCGGTAGTCATTCTCTTCGAAGAAACGCTCGACCAACCGTGTATAAGCGGGCCAAGGAAGAAGATCTAGCTGATACAACACCAGATCGTCTGGGTGCATCCAAGCACGGAATTCGGGGGACATCGACAACAATCCTTTTGTCTATTGCATCGCAACACTATAGATAGCCAACCGCCAGACTTAAAGTGAAATAATCGCATCCTCGTCGACACGACAAATAGCAGGCCCCTTCAAGCTTGAGTGTTAAACTGTGAAATCAACAGCTTGGCCTATCATTAGAACTGGTAATTTAAACTTTACCGCTATTTTCACTCCTTCAATATGTGGCGTCACTGGTATGAACAGACCGACTAAAATCAAACACCCCGAGATCAGCAACGTCCACGAGCTAGTGGCCAAACGCCTTCCCAAAACACGCGTCGAAGATGCCAGGCGACTCGCCAGCCAGTATTTTGAACGTGGTATCGCTCGCGACATCGCCCGACAAGCCACCGAAGACCTGTACGGCTCACTGCTGTGCTTGTGGGATCTGATTCAAAAGCGTCCCGCCAAGCAAACGCTGGTCAGAGCATACAACCCCACACCTGAAGACCATCGCTGGCACAGCACCCATAGCATCTTAGAAATACTCGTCGATGACATGCCGTTTCTGGTTGCCAGTATATCGCTAGCGCTTGGCGGGGTGGGTATTACCATGCACCAGGTCACCCACCCGGTGATTCGGGTCGAACGAGACAAACAGGGCAAACTGAAGAAGATCCTGAATCCAGGCGAAACCAGCGACAAAGAGCTGGCCGAAGCGATGATGCGAATCGAAATCGATCACCAGCCCGATAACGAAGCCCTTAACACCGTCATCGCATTGACCGCCAAGGCGATCGAACAGGTACGCCAGGCCGTCGAAGACTGGCAGCCAATGGTCAAGCAACTCCAGCACGCCATCAAATGGAGCAGCACCACGGCCAAGCACTCCGATCCGGATGCCTCCAAAGAAGCCCTAAGCTTTTTAAACTGGCTACTCGACGATCACTTTGTGCTTCTCGGCTATCGCTATTACAGCTTGGAATGCGACCAAGAGCAGCACTCTCTGCACTATACCGACGGCAGCGGCTTGGGCATTTTCCGCACCATCCCCGAAGCCCAGCAGCAGATCCCACTTGAAGGCTACCTAGGCCAACTGGCCCTGACGCCAAATCTATTAGTACTGACCAAGTCGACCACTCGATCACCGATCCAGCGCCCCTCTTATCTGGACCGAATCGGGGTAAAAAAGATCGACGCCAAAGGCAAAGTCGTCGGCGAGTGGCGCTTTTATGGCCTCTACGCGTCTGCCGCCTACCACGTACCGATTACCGAAGTACCGTTACTACGGCGCAAAGTGTCACGACTGTTTGAACGCGCCAATCTCCCCACCGACAGCCACACCGGTAAAAACCTTCGTCACCTAATCAGCACCTTTCCCCGCGATGAGATGCTGCAAGCGGAGTACCACCAACTCGAGCAAACCCTACTCGGCATGCTCGAATGCGAAGAACGGCGTCAGCTGCGGCTATTCTTGCGACCCGATATTTATGATCGGTATATCAGCGCTCAGATTCTGGTACCTCGGGACCGTTACGACACCAAGCTGCGGCTCAAAATGCAGCAAATATTGCTCGAGGCATTCGACGGTCATAGCAGCGAGTTCAACGTTCGCCTGACCGAACATGCACTGGCCCAGATTCAGATCACCGTGCACTGCCACAACGCCCACGACAAATCGCTCGATGTCGAAGCGCTAGAGGCCAGAATGACCGAGGCGATGGCCTCATGGCAGGACCAGCTGCATACCGCACTGTCTGAAAAACTGGGCGAAGCCGAGGCCAACCGGCTGCAGCGTAACTTTGCCACGGCCCTGCCGGTGGCCTATTGCGACGATTTCAGCCCCCGACGCGCGGTGACCGATCTTCAGCGACTGGCCGCACTAGAGCAAGGCCAGTTATCGACCTACCTGTACCGCCCGCTCGAAGAGTACGACAGCCTTCACTTTAAGGTACTCGGCGCGGGCGACAGCTTAGCGCTATCCGACGTGCTACCTATCTTGGAACACATGGGAGTCAGGGTTCTTAACGCCCGTCCCTACCGGATCGGCGGCAGCAACGGAAGCGAGTTTTGGGTGCTTGATTTCCGGCTATCGGTGTCGGGCAGCTTCGATCCAGAAGACAATCACCTTAAGCAGCAGTTTCAGGAAACCTTCATCCATACTTACCATGGAGAGATCGAAAACGACGGTTTCAACGAGCTTGTGATCGCGGCTGGACTCAGCTGGCGCCAGGTGATGCTGCTCCGCGCGGTCTGCAAATATCTGTTGCAACTGGCGATCCCTTTCTCGCAACAATATATGGAACAAACGCTGTGCCATAATCCGCATATCAGTCGCAATCTGGTTAAGCTTTTCGAGACCCGCTTTGATCCCGATATGCGCCATGACCGTGACGACCGCTGCCAAATGCTGATCAGCACCATGGAAGAAGCACTCGAGGCGGTCGAAAATCTCGATCAGGACCGCATCCTTCGCCACTACCTGAGCGTCGTATTGGCGATGCTGCGGACCAACTTCTACCAATTCGACAGCGATGGCATCACCCCCAAAGGCTACGTCTCGTTCAAGCTCGATACCGACAGCATCCCGGCTGCGCCATTGCCACGGCCAAAGTTTGAGATTTTCGTTTACTCTCCGTGGGTTGAAGGTGTTCATCTGCGCGGCGGCAAGGTCGCCCGAGGAGGCCTTCGCTGGTCGGATCGACGCGAGGATTTCCGTACCGAAGTGCTGGGGCTCGTCAAAGCCCAAATGGTTAAAAACGCAGTCATCGTGCCGGTAGGTGCCAAAGGTGGCTTTGTTCCCAAGCAGCTGCCCAACGACAGTCGCGAAGCGATGATGGCCGAGGGTATCCGTTGTTACCAGACCTTTATCCGCGCGCTGCTGGATATCTCAGACAACCGCCAGTCGGGCCAGATCATCCCACCTGAAAATGTGGTGCGCTACGATGACGACGACCCTTATCTGGTTGTCGCTGCGGATAAGGGCACCGCTAGCTTCTCCGATATCGCCAACGGCATTTCGCTCGAATACGGTTTCTGGCTAGGCGACGCCTTCGCGTCCGGCGGTGCCAATGGCTACGATCACAAAAAGATGGGCATCACCGCCAGAGGGGCCTGGGAATCGGTCAAACGGCTGTTCCTCGAACGCGGTATCGATTGCCAAAGCCAACCCTTTACAGCGGTCGGTATTGGCGATATGGGCGGTGATGTATTTGGCAACGGCATGCTACTTTCGCAGCAAACCAAACTTGTCGCCGCCTTCAATCACCTCCATATTTTTATCGACCCCGATCCCGACCCTGCCGCTTCTTGGGCAGAACGTAAGCGGTTATTCGATCTGCCTCGTTCGAGCTGGGAAGATTACAACGCTCAACTGATATCCAAAGGGGGCGGG
>JBALWS010000038.1:14497-33535 GCA_036960405.1 Halopseudomonas sp.
TCTCGAGCGAGCAAATCGATTCATATCAGCGAAGAGATACAGCGACAGCTCGATATCAAAGCGACACAACTTACCCCCAATGAACTGATTCAGGCGATCCTTAAATCGCCGGTGGATCTGCTGTGGAACGGCGGTATCGGCACCTATGTAAAAGCCGAATCGGAAACCAACGTTCAGGTCGGTGATCGTGCCAACGATGCGCTACGCATCAACGGTGCAGAGCTTAAAGCCAGTATCGTCGGCGAAGGCGGCAATCTGGGCATGACGCAACAAGGCCGAATCGAGTACGCCCGTCAGGGTGGGTTACTCAATACCGATGCGATCGATAACGCCGGCGGGGTTCATTCGTCGGATTACGAGGTCAACCTGAAAATTTTGCTGGATCAAGAGGTCGCCGCTCAAGACCTGACCAGCAAACAGCGCAATCGACTGCTCGCCAGCATGACCGATGAAGTCGCAACCTTGGTACTGAATCAAAACTACCAACAGAGCCAGATCATGAGCCTGGCTAGACGCCAATCTGCCGGGATGATCGACGACCACCGTCGGCTGATCCATCTGCTTGAAAGCGAGGGACGACTCAAGCGCAAACTCGAATTTCTCCCGTCCGACGACCGGCTGGAAGAGTTAGCACGTAACGACATGGGGCTGACTCGCCCAGAAATTGCCGTGTTGCTGGCATACAGTAAGTTGCGCTTGTTTGACCAGCTGATAGAGGGCGAGATTGGCGCCGACCCCGACTTGGCTCAGGAGTTACCCGGTTACTTCCCGCTGCCGATCCAACAACAATACCCCGAACACCTGGATCAACACCCTCTGCGTAGTGAGTTAATCGCCACCCAAATCTGCAACATGATCGGCAACCGGCTCGGCCCGACCATTATCCATTACTTGGAAGAAGAGACCCGCTGCCAACCGATGGATGCTGTCCGCGCACTGGTCGCAGCCAGGGATATCTTTGGCATTCCAGCGCTGTGGGAAGCGCTAGAAGCTGAAGAAGTTAATCTGGACAACAACCTGTTCAGCGACCTGCTTCTCGAAATCCAGCAGATTCTCAGCCGTGCCGCGCTGTGGTTATTGCGCAATAACGATACCCCATTATCGGTAGCCCGAATGAACGGCCTATACCAGGCAGGAGTTCAACGCGTGCTGAAAGAGTTACCGGCACTGTTGGCCAGCGAACAGCAGCTCAGCCAGCGTGACCTTCAAGTACAGCAAGCCGGATTGGCAGATAGTTTTGTCCAACTCGAACGTTTCTACTACCCATTGGATATCGTCATGCTTGCCCACCAATCGGGCCAGAGCGAGCAGCAAGCGGCTGAAGCTTACATCCAACTAGAAAACCAGTTAGGACTTTGGCAACTACGCGACCATATCGAAGCCCTACCGGGCAATGATCTGTGGGAACGCAAAGCCCGTGTCAGCCTCGAGAATGAGCTCGATCGAGGCTTATCCAGCACCATCGCCAGACTGCTCAACACCACCGACGCATCGCTGCCAGTGAGTGAACGCTTGCAACAATGGCAACTGGAGCACCAAAGCCTGCTGGTCCATTTCCAATCCACTAGCGATGAAGTCAACGCCCAGGACGCGCCAAATTTAGCGATGTTGTCGGTCGCGGTCAGGGAGCTGAGTTTGCTGCATTAGCGCGCTATAAACGCGTTCAAGCCGGACCCTTTGCGGTGCCGGCTTGAACGCTTGCTATGGCCTCAGCACCACTCCCACTTTTGATTTAATGGCCAAAGAGGGCCGTGTTCAGCTTGTCGATGCCGAATCGATCACCCAGCAGATACGCCAGCTTAATTGTCGGCAGAGCAGACTTAACAGCAGGCGCTGATCAAACGGTTAAACGATGCGATCACGGCACTCTCTACAGCAGAATAAACGCCTCTACGATGGCGACAGGCTATCGATTCTTGATACCATCTTGCAAACTCAAATATGGCGGACCCCCGCTACCTGTCGATACCAAGGAATCTATCGCCATGCAATTGACCCATCGTTTCCGTCGCCTACGCCGCACCCCCGCGCTGCGTGATCTCGTTCGTGAAACCCAACTATCGGTTGACGATCTGATCCTGCCTATCTTCATCGAAGAGGGCATCGACGCACCGGTAGAGATCAAAACGCTACCCGGTATCAGTCGCTACCCCGAAGCCCAGCTTCCGGAAGTGGTCAAACAGGCTCAAGTGGCGGGCATCAAGTCGGTGATACTGTTCGGCATCTCGCACAATAAGGACGCGATTGGAGCCGATAGCTGGGACTCAAATGGGCTGATGGCACGGATGATCCGCAGTGCCAAACAAGCGGCTCCAGAGATGGTCATTATCTCTGACAATTGCTTCTGCGAGTATACCGAGCACGGTCACTGCGGGGTCATCTGCGATCACGATGTCGATAACGATAAGACCCTGATCAACCTGCAAAAACAAGTTGTTGTCTCGGCACAGGCTGGCGTCGATATGATCGCCCCCTCGGGCATGATGGACGGCATGATCGCCGCGATCCGCGAGGCGTTGGACAGCAACGGTTTTGAACACATCCCGGTGATGTCCTACTCCACTAAATTTTCATCGAACTACTATGGCCCATTCCGCGAGGCGGTGGATAGCTCCTTCAACGGTACTCGCGATAGCTACCAACTCGACATTGGCAACCGCCGTGAGGCGCTAGCCGAGTCTCTACGGGATGTCGACGAAGGCGCGGATATCCTGATGGTCAAACCCGGCATCGCTTACCTCGACCTACTGAGCGATATCCGCCAGCACACCAGCCTGCCACTGGCGGTCTATCAGGTCAGCGGCGAGTACGCGATGATCAAGTTCGCCGACCAAGCCGGAGCGATTGATGGCCAGGCGCTGATGATGGAAAACCTGATCGCATTCAAGCGTGCCGGAGCCGACCTGATCATCACCTACTTTGCTCTTGAAGTGGCTGCGCTGTTAAACAACTAATTTAGCTCAATTGCCCTGTTCACCCGAGCGGGGCAATCTTACTATCTCGCCCGCAACCGTCTGATTTCTTTACAATGCAATTATTGTCGCAACTATTTTGGATAGAATTCATCCAATTAGCTAAGGGCACTATTATTGCAACCTAGTTAATTATTAATTTACTATTTCTTGCCGCGATGCCCGCGAGGTAACAGATGCTGCCGAAGCCCCTCTACGAAGCGCTGCCTTATTGCTATTTTATTGTCGGCGGTGCTCTATGGTTAACCAGTCACAGCCTGTTGGAACTACTGGCTGGGGCACTGCTTTATTTTGCAGGAGCCCAGCAGTGGGCCTTGCGCAGCAACTACCGCCGTGCTGACCGTATCAGAAACAACCTGATCAACAACCACCCAGAACTGGCTAAACAGCAACTCCATCACGATTTTTATCCGCCTTGGCTGTACGAGATGCTGCCCTTCATCTATATCGGTCTGGGTTATCAGCTAGCTAATCTGCTGCATAACCCTGGTTGGAGCAACCATTTATCGTTAGATATCAGTTTCACTCTGGTAGCGTCTATTTGCTTGATCATCGCGGGCTATCTAATATTAATCCTGCGAGGGCAATACCGACTTCGAGCCCGTCCTTTTCAAGCACAGAGGAGCACACCCTCACACTCTGCAGAGGAGTTTTGACGCTGCTATGCCTAAATTCATCTACGAGCTTTTGCCCTACAGCTACTTGATAGCAGGAACCGCATTAATGCTGGTTCAAAAAGGTACGCTAGTCGGTATTGCCGGTTTCGCGCTCTACATAGCCGGCGCCTTATGCTGGGTTACGCGCGCCTGTTATCGCCAGCGCCATGGTCGTCGCTACCCCACCAGCGAATACCGCGACGACCCCAAACTCAGCGTTGATCCGATCGATAATTACCAACGCTCGATTGCTCTGCCCGAAAAGCTCTATGAATATCTGCCATTCGGCTATATGTTTGCTGGCATCCTCAGCTATCAGGTTTATCTCCATCTGGCACCGTCGTACCTGTCAGTAATCGCCACCACATTATTCACCACAGCAGGGCTGTGCATCTGGATGCTGCGTGGTTATTACCGCGGTTATCACCGTGCCCACTCTCCGGTACTCAATGATTGAAAAGCTCGCCACGACAGAAACGCTGCATTCAAACCACTGGGCGCTCTATCTGGCTTACGGCTCCAACCTTCATCCCTACCGGCTCCAACAACGGATAGCGAGCAGCAAACTGATTGCTAGAATAGAGATTCCGAATCATCGTATCTGTTTTCATAAACGCGGCCAGGATGGCTCAGGCAAGTGCGACTTGGTTAACGGGGAATATAACGACCGCTGCTTTGGCGCGCTGTATCAAATGGCCCGTAGCGATATCGGCGAACTAGACCTAATCGAAGCCGGCTACCAGCGCAATAATATCCAGTTAGAGCTCGCCGGCAAGCAATGCAGCGGCTTCACGTACCAGGCGCTACCCGAGCTGATAGACGACCGACTGCAACCGTTCGATTGGTATCACGAACTGATCTCGCTAGGGGCCGATCATCTGCAGATCAACGCCAACCACCGAGACTCTCTACAACAGTGCACACCATTAAGCGATCCAGAATCGAAGCGTGCTGAACAGCAACGGCGTTTACTGCAACAATTACGCAGCTATAACCGCAACCATAGCCCCGTCACACTCAATTCCGGTCGAGTTATTAGTCAATAATCCAAACTCACGGCTATAAAGCGAATCAGAGAGGAGACAAAGACAGGCAAACAGAGGCTGAAGAAACAGAAAAAGTATCGAGCGACCCATGATCGCCGCTCGAATCTATACGGCAGGTAGTCGGTTACTCGACTTCAATCAGCTCATAGCTATGGCTGATCTCGACCCCACCCTTCTCGAGCATGATGGACGCAGAGCAGTATTGTTCGGCGGACAAACTCACCGCGCGCTTAACATGTGCCTCTTTTAGCTTACGTCCAGTGACGACAAAATTGAGATGTATCTTGGTAAACACTGCCGGTACCGCATCGGCGCGCTCGGCGCTGATCTCGGCGCGGCAGTCGGTGACATCTTGGCGAGTCTTCTTAAGGATGGTCATCACATCAAAGCTGGAGCAGCCCCCCAATCCCAGCAGTAGCATCTCCATCGGCCGGGGCCCTTGGTTTTTGCCGCCATGGTCGTCGGGGCCATCCATGGTATAGGTGTGGCCGGTATCGGTAGTGCCGTCGAAGCGGGCATCGCCTGCCCAATTGATGGTGACATTCATATCAACAAATCGCTCTAATAATTATGGGTGGGCCGGGTATTTTTCTGCTATCCGAATAGCTGCTGAAGCTGCTGGCCAGGATCTTCGGCCCGCATAAAGGCTTCTCCGACCAAGAAGGCATGCACGTTATGGGCACGCATGGCGGTCACATCCTCACGGCTAACGATGCCGCTCTCAGTTACCACCAAGCAGTCATCCGGAATGCGATCCAGCAACTGGTAGGTATTATCGAGGCTGACGTCAAAACTGTGCAGATCACGATTGTTGATACCGACCAGCTTGGCATCAACCCTCAACGCTCGCTCCAGTTCTTCGGCATTGTGTACCTCGATCAGCACATCCATACCCAGCGAACGAGCCAGGTTGTTAAGCTGTTGCAATACTTCATCATCCAGCGCAGCCACGATCAACAAGATGCAGTCAGCACCCAAAGTTCGAGCCTCATAAACCTGATACGGATCGACAAAGAAATCTTTGCGGATCACCGGCAACTGGCATGCTGCCCTAGCCTGCTGTAGGTAAGCATCAGAGCCCTGAAAAAAATCAACATCGGTCAGCACCGACAAGCAGCTGGCTCCGCCCTGCTGATAGCTGGCAGCGATCGCTTCAGGGTTGAAGTCTTCCCGGATCACGCCCTTACTCGGCGAGGCCTTCTTAGCCTCAGCAATAACTGCCGAGCGACCATCGGCGATGCTATTAAGCATCGATTGCACAAACCCCCTGGGTGCATACGCCGGATCGGCTTGCTGCAGCTCGATCTGCTGCTGCAACGCTTCAATTGAGACCTGTGCACTACGCTCGGCAACCTCTTGATGCTTGCGCTGGAGAATATTGAGCAGGATTGTTGGAGTGTTCATCAACCAATAGCCTTCTTATAAATCACAAATTAAGGTTTTGCCACCAGGGTGTTAGACACATTGGCCAACGCCTCGAGCTTATGCAGCGCTGCGCCACTATCAAGAATCTCTGCGGCACGCGCGACGCCAGTCTGCAGCGACTCGGCCAAGCCCGCCACATAGATCGCCGCCCCGGCGTTGAGCTTAATAATATCGGCAGCCGGACTCGCCTCACCGGCCAGAACACTGCGTATGAGCTGCAGCGATTGCTCGGCGTTATCCACCACCAGACTATCCAGCGACGCCATACTCAAGCCTAATTCTTCCGGAGTCAGTGTGTACTCACTTATCTGGCCATCCTTGAGCTCCGCCACATAGGTCGGGCTAGCGATGCTGATCTCATCCAGACCATCCTCAGCATGCACAACCATTACGTGACGACTACCCAGGCGCTGCAGCACCTCAGCCAGCGGCCTTAGCCATTCACGACTGAACACCCCCAACACCTGATTCGGCGCACCGGCTGGATTGGTCAACGGCCCCAACACATTGAATACGGTCCGTACGGCCATCTCGCGGCGCGGTCCAATGGCATGTTTCATCGCGCTATGGTGCGCGGGAGCAAACATAAAACCGACCCCCACCTGAGTAATGCAGCTGGCAACTTGTTCGGGCGTAGTATTGAGATTAACCCCTGCCGCCTCCAACACATCAGCGCTGCCGGTAGAGCTCGACACCGAACGATTACCGTGCTTCGCCACCTGCCCTCCAGCTACGGCCACGACGAAAGCACCCGCCGTTGAGACATTAAAGATACCGGCACCATCACCACCGGTGCCGCAGGTATCCACGATGTGATCCCCTGCAACCGGTACCGCTGTTGCCAGCTCACGCATCACCTTGGCAGCCCCCACCACCTCATCGACGGTCTCGCCCTTCATTCGTAGGGCGATCAGAAAACCACCGATCTGTGCGGGAGTCGCCTCACCTGTCATGATGCTATGCATCACCGACTGCATCTGTTCTGCCGTCAGATTCTGGCGTTCAGTCAGGGCTTTAATCGCCGCCTGGATATCCATCGCGTATCTCCTGTTGGGTGATGCGGGGTTAGATCTGTTGATGATTAATAGGGAGCTCAATACTTTTAGCGGTCGAGAAAATTCCTTAACATCTCATGGCCGTATTCGGTCAGAATCGACTCAGGATGAAACTGCACCCCTTCGATATCCAGGGTCTTATGCCGCACCCCCATGATCTCTTCTACCTCACCGGTGTCGGTTTCGGTCCAAGCGGTCACTTCCAGACAATCGGGTAATGACTGCTGCTCGATCACCAAAGAGTGATAACGGGTCGCATCAAATGGATTGCTAAGGCCTTTAAAGACACCGATATCATGATGACTCACAGGCGATATCTTACCGTGCATCACCTGCCCAGCTCGGACAATATTGCCACCAAACGCCTGCGCAATACTCTGGTGCCCCAGGCAGATACCCAGTATCGGTAACTTACCGGCAAAATGCTTGATCGCCGCTACCGACACACCCGCTTCATTAGGGGTGCAAGGACCGGGAGAGATAACCAGTTGATCGGGCTTTAACGCTTCGATTTGCTCAATACTGATCTCATCGTTGCGATACACCTGCACGTCCGCGCCCAACTCGCCAAAGTACTGCACGATGTTATAGGTAAAGGAGTCGTAATTATCGATCATCAACAGCATAAAAATCTAACCAGTTGTTTTATCAATACTAAAAGCCACACCCTGCAAACCATTAGGCAGTTATATTCTACTGCCAGTGATGACTTTTTCAATTCAAGGCAGGATATTACCACAACCTATGCCATACACGGAGATGCAGAATATAGCGATATGCTCCATGCTACTGACCAACCCCAACAGCCCGTTATTTGAGCTATCCTTTGTGCTGAACATGCCAAAAAGGCCATTGATTAGTATGAAAAAAACTCTCACTCTTGTATCGGCAATTCTACTCTCCGGCTGCAGCGCGCTGAGCGTCAATCAAGTCCAGCCTGAAGCCGAATCCGTCCGTTTATACGATGATTATGAGCAAGTAAAACAGTGTCGATATATCAAAGAGGTGATCGGCTCTGAAGGTCGCTGGTACACTTTCCTGTTTACCTCCAACAAGAACCTGACTCTGGGTGCGCTAAACGATATAAAAAACCAAACCCAGGCACTCGGAGGCAACGCTATTCACACCCACCCCAATATGCTTTTCGGGACCTCAGTGACCATTCTTGGCCAAGCCTACGAGTGTTAGCAGCCTCAGATCAACCTCTCTGGTATTTCTGCAGGCTGGCTAATTGGCAGGCCTGCAGAAGCGCTACCGAGCTTGATCAGAGACACTTTAGATCTATTTTATCGGACACAAAAAAGCCCGATGATTTGCATCACCGGGCTTTTTTAGAGCAGGACTAGCCTAAGTAAAAATTACTTCTTGGCTTTAGCCTTAGCAGCCTTACGCTCTATCTCAGCAGCAACCACTTTCTCGGAAACCGAGTTAGGGCACGGCAGGTAGTGAGCGAATTCCATCGAGAACTGACCACGACCTGAAGTCATGGTACGCAACGTTCCGATATAGCCGAACATCTCTGACAGCGGTACGTCAGCCTTGATACGAACGCCGGTAACACCCGCCATCTGATCTTTGATCATGCCACGACGACGGTTAAGGTCACCGATCACATCTCCAACGTGATCGTCTGGTGTGAACACGTCAACCTTCATGATCGGCTCGATCAGCTGAGGCCCTGCTTTGGGCATTGACTGACGGAAAGCACCACGGGCGGCCAATTCAAACGCGATTGCCGAGGAGTCAACGGCGTGGAAACCACCGTCGTACAGTTCAAATTCAACGTCAAGCACAGGGAAGCCAGCCACAGGACCGGTGTCCATCATGCTCTTGAAACCTTTCTCAACGGCAGGGAAGAATTCCTTAGGAACGTTACCACCCACTACCTTTGAGGTGAATACGAAACCAGTGCCTGGCTCGCCGGGCTTGATGGTGTAGTCGATCTTACCGAACTGACCCGAACCACCCGACTGCTTCTTGTGGGTGTAGGAATCTTCCAGCGGGGTAGTGATTGTTTCGCGGTAAGCCACCTGTGGCTGACCTACTTCCAGCTCAACGCCGTAAGTACGTTTGAGGATATCGACCTTGATATCCAGGTGCAGCTCGCCCATTCCCTTAAGGATGGTCTCGCCTGAATCTTCGTCGGTCTCAACGCGGAATGAAGGATCTTCAGCGATCATCTTACCGATCGCGATACCCATCTTCTCAGATCCGCCTTTGTCTTTCGGCGCAACAGCAATCGAGATTACCGGCTCGGGGAAGATCATCGGTTCCAGCGTACAAGGGTGCTTAGGGTCACACAGCGTATGTCCGGTCTGAACGTTCTTCATACCAACGATAGCGATGATGTCGCCCGCTTGAGCGCGATCGATCTCGTTACGGTCATCGGCGTGCATCTCAACCATACGACCAATACGCTCGGTCTTGCCGGTGTAGCTGTTGAGAATGCTGTTGCCTTTCTCAAGTACACCCGAGTAGATCCGGACGAAGGTCAGGGCACCGAAACGGTCGTCCATGATCTTAAACGCCAGCGCGCGTAGCGGCTCTTCTGTTGAAACCAGGGCAACTTCACCGTTAGGCTCGCCTTCTTCGTCGGTCAGCGGCTGCGGTGGGACATCGGTCGGGCACGGCAGATAATCTACAACCGCATCCAGAATTAGCTGAACACCCTTGTTTTTAAAGGCAGAACCGCAGTACGTCGGGAAGAAGTCCAGCGCGATGGTGCCCTTGCGGATACAACGCTTGATGTCTTCGATAGAAGGCTCTTCGCCGTCCATGTAGGACATCATCAGGTCGTCGTCTTGCTCAACCGCTTTCTCGATCATCATCTCGCGGTATTCTTCAACCTGATCGACCATGTCGGCTGGGATATCGACGATCTCGAAGTTCTCAGGCAGACCGGTGTCGTCCCATACGTACGCTTGGCGGGTCAGCAGATCAACCAGACCAACGAAGTTTTCTTCGATACCGATCGGCAGCACCATCACCAGCGGGTTAGCGCCGAGGACTTTTTCAACCTGATCAACAACGCGCAGGAAGTCTGCACCCATGCGGTCCAGCTTGTTGACGAAGATGACTCGAGCCACTTCGGATTCGTTGGCGTAACGCCAGTTAGTCTCGGACTGCGGTTCAACACCACCCGAACCACAGAAAACACCTACACCACCGTCGAGAACTTTCAGCGAACGGTACACTTCAACGGTGAAGTCAACGTGTCCTGGCGTATCGATGATATTGAAACGGTGATCCTTCCAGTAGCAAGTCGTTGCTGCTGACTGGATAGTAATACCACGCTCCTGCTCCTGCTCCATGAAGTCGGTAGTCGCTGCACCGTCATGAACTTCACCGGTTTTATGGATCTTACCGGTCAGCTTCAGAAAACGTTCTGTGGTGGTGGTTTTACCTGCATCAACGTGAGCGAAGATACCGATATTTCTGTAATGGGATAGGTCTGTCATTGGGTTACTCGATATGTCAGGGCGTATAAATAGCGCGCGATTATACAAGATTTAAAAAACATTTGTGGAATTATCGGCACAATAAAATTGCCTTTTTCTATCCACACAATTCAAACACTCGCAGCCGGCGCAACGTGCCGACTACTAAACAAGATGAACACTAATTATTTAGGGCAAAACAAAACGCTATACCATCCATCAATAGCGGCGTTTTTATTCGCAGGCGGAACTATCAGCGATCCAGCTCGGCCAATAGCGCCTTAAATGCGGCATCCAAATCAGCGTCGCCGCCAGACAGCGATAAGCCTCTTCGTGCCAACTGTTCTGCCCGAGCACGATCATTCATATGCAACCGTAACCGTGCCAATTGCAGGTATACCAACGGATCTCGCGGGGCGATCCGCTGGGCACGCTCCAATTGCGCCAGCGCTCCCTGCTGATCCCCCTTGGATTCAAGCCCGTCGGCCTGCTCCATCAACGCCAGCAATGCTGGGGATGGCCCAGCGTACGAACTCACAGCAGGAGCCGATGAATAAGAGGAGGGCGATGCAGTGGGCTCCGCAGAAGAGTCGGTAACCGAAGTCGAAGGCTCCACTCGCTGCAGGGTCGATGAATCGGTACTCGGCGTGGTCGCCGAAACCGAAGGCGAAGCCGCCGCGCCAGCTTGCGCAGATGATACCGGAGGCGCGTCATAGCCACGCTCCTCAACAGGAATACTGGAGCTGGGTTGACCAGCACAACCGACCAACAACACACAGCCTGCTCCGACTAACCACTTCATACCTGGTCCACCCTTCATCTATTCAAAACCTCCGTTATTCAAAGCCATAGTTTACCCGTTTCATCGCTCCTCTCCCAAGCAACGTCTAATCACCAAACAAACGCGAAAACCAATCTTTGGCGCGCTGAACCGGCGCCTGCAAACCACAGCCTACAAACTGCTCGGGTTCGGAGCCGATCACAAAGGGGATCAAGCGCGCATTAGGACAGCCCTGATCAGTCAACACCCCGTTGGCATCATCGACCCATTGGTACTTGACCGTCGAAGGGGGCAACGCCTCGAATGTCGCCGGGCGCAGCTTTGCCATCAACTCGGCCCAGACTTGCAATGCACCACTACTACCGGTCAACGGTGTCGGTCTATTATCGTCGTTACCCAACCAGGCGACCGCCAGATAATCACCGGTAAAGCCCGCAAACCAGCTATCACGCTGATCATTGGTCGTGCCCGTTTTGCCGGCCATGTTGAGCGAATCGGGAAAGCGTCGATACAACGCTTTGGCGGTGCCTTCACGCACGGTTTCCTGCAGCGCGTACTGCAGTAGGTGAATAGAAGCCGGACTAAACTGCTGCTTCAATTCAAACGGATAACTCGACAACACTGCACCCTCCGCAGTCAGCACCGAACGAATCGCCCGCAATGGCGTTTCAAAACCGTTGGCGGCAATGGTCTGATACAACTGCGTCACCTCTAACGGACTCAAGCTAAGCGATCCCAGCAGCATCGAAGGATACGGCTTAATCTCTCTGCGTACGCCAAGCCGCTGCAGCGCATCGACAACTTTCGGCATCCCCTGCTCCATACCAAGCTGTGCGGTAGCCAGGTTATAGGAGTTAGACAAGCCTCGATGCAGCGGAACCAGCCCATGAGATTTATGATCGAAATTATTCGGGCTCCAGATTGAGCCATCGGGATTTTGCAGCCGCAGCGGTTGATCCTTGATCGCACTTATCAAGGTATAACGCTGCGGTTGCTCCAGCGCAGCCAAGTATACGGCGGGTTTTACCAGCGAGCCGATCGGCCTAATCGCATCCAGAGCCCGATTGAAGCCCTGATAACGAGGTTCGCGATCGCCAATAACCGCTACCACCTCGCCGGTCTGGCTATTCCCGACCACCAACGCGCCCTGCAAGCCATCCACTTTTTTGCCATGGCGCTGCTCTAACCGCTGCACCACTGTCTTCAAACTCTGCTCTGCCAGCTTCTGAACGATCGGATCGAGGCTGGTAAATACCTGCAACCCTTCCGATGAGAGGTCTTGTTGGTGATAGTCACGCCGCAGATGGCGCTTGACCAGATCCAGATAGCTGGGGAAAGCGCCTTTGGTCAGACTACTCTTGGCAACAACACCCAGCGGTCGCTGACTCGCTCGAGCGCCATCACGCTCACTCAGCTGCCCTTGCTGCTGCAATAAACTGATAACCAGATCGCGACGTTGTTTGGCACGTTCGGGATGACGACGCGGGTCATAGTAGGACGCTCCCTTGACCAAACCGGCAAGCAGCGCCAGCTGATCGACCGACAAGGCATCCAATGGACGACCGAAATAGTACTGACTGGCCAGACCAAAGCCGTGAATGGCCCGGCTTCCTGCCTGACCAAGATAGACCTCATTAAGGTAGGCCTCGAGGATTTCATCCTTGTCGTAATGCAATTCCAACAGCATCGCCATCGGAGCTTCCATCAACTTACGCAACAGACTCCGCTCGCTGGAGAGAAAATAGTTCTTCACCAGCTGCTGAGTTAGGGTACTCCCCCCTTGCACCACCCGACCTGCTCTCAGGTTAGCCCAGGTCGCCCGGGCGATGCCTCGCAACGAAATCCCATTGTGCTGATAGAAGTGTCGATCCTCGACCGCGACCAACGCTTCAACCAACAATGGCGGCACCTGTTTTAGCTGAACCAGATCTCGGTCCTCGTTATCCGCCGGGTAGATCCCGCCTATCAGCACCGGTTCCAACCGCGCCACCGCCAACGTTCGACCGCTACTACTGAGTTGTTGTAAGCGGCCGCCGGAAAAACGCAGATCCAAAGGTCGTGACGGCTCATCGCCATCGGCAAAACCAAACCCTCGACTCACCAGTTCGACCCGCCACGATTGAACATGCGCCTCTCCGGGTCGAGTGGGCCGATCCACCATCCGATAACCGAGCTGTTTCAACTCAATCGCCAACTCGTTCGCGGTCAGTGCGCGACCGGCATACAGCTCCAAGGGGCGGGCATACACCTTGGCCGGAATCGCCCAGCGCTGCCCCTCGAAGCGGCTGCGAATGGTGGCATCCATATACAGTAGCGCCACCGTCAGCAGGACTAGGCCCACCAACATCAGCTTGAATAGCAGCGGCCACCACCGTCTTTTTTGATTAGACGATGATTTAGCGCTACGGGAACGTTTTGGTGCTCTCTTTTTTGACATGGCGAGCAGTATAATCACTCTACCCCTAGATGTGGAATTGACGATGACCGACTCACGCTTAATCGCCGCCCTGCAACAAGCGCAGCTGTTCGACCACCCCGTCGAGCAGTTCGAGCTGATCGAAACCCATATCTCTTGGGTCATACTGACCGGCCCTTATGCCTACAAGCTGCGCAAACCGGTCAATTTTGGCTTTCTCGATTTCACCACCCTCGAACAACGCTTTGACGACTGCCGCCAAGAGCTAGCGCTTAATCGACGCTTCTCACCCGAGCTTTATAGCGGCCTGGTCCGCATCGACGGTTCTATGGAGCAACCACGGCTGACATCCATAGACCCACAACAGCCGTTCGATCCAAACGCTGTTGATTACGCGGTCCAGATGATCGAATTTCCACAAAGCCAACTACTATCCGAGCGCCAGCTCAACCAACAGCTCCCCGAAGCCGAACTGGAACAACTGGCGCAAGAGCTGGCTCTAATCCACGCCAACGCGCCAAGCGAACCCGCCGATCCCAGCCTTGGCCACCCCGATACGGTTCGCGCCATCATGTTACAAAACTTCGAGCAGATCCGCCCTTATCTGCGCCAAGGCCCCTCGCTTGATCAGCTACAACGACTGCAGCAAGCCACCGAAGTCGAATTCGAACGCCAACTCCCGCTTTTATCTCAGCGCCATGCAAAAAAACAGATCCGCGAATGCCACGGCGACCTACACCTGCGAAACATCGCCCTCTATCAAGGCCGCGCCTGCCCGTTCGACTGCATCGAGTTCAACCCTCGTTATCGCTGGATCGACCCACTCAGCGATCTGGCCTTTCTGCTGATGGATCTGCAGCTTCGGGGCTACCAAGCGCTAGCCAATCGGTTGCTTAATCGCTATCTAGAGCACAGCCTGGATTATCGGCCGCTGCCGTTACTCAAACTGTATACGGCCTACCGAGCCATGGTCAGGGCTAAAGTAACGCTACTCAGTAGCGGCGCAGCAGACTCGGTATTAACCAGCCAGAATCGATTAGCGTATCAAGCTTACGTCGATCTGGCCGAGCAAACGCTGGCCCCGACCCAAGCTCGGTTGGTATTGATGCACGGTGCTTCAGGCAGTGGTAAGAGTTGGCTTTCGCAGCAGCTGATCAAACAAGGACGCTGGATAAGGTTACGCTCGGATCGGCTACGCCATCACTGGCACCAGCAGCAGCCAGGCGAGTTAGCCCGCTATAGCCCAGAGATGAATCTGACCACCTATCAGAACCTTCGCCAACAGGTTGAATCATTACTACGAGAAGGTCTTAGCGTGATTGTTGATGCGGCATTCTTGCAACAAGCGCAGCGCCAATCGTTTCTCCAACTGGCTCGGCAACTAGCGATTGATCCAACAATCGTTAGCTGCCAGGCAAATCAGGCCATGCTGGAACAGCGAATTAAACAGCGGATGGGAACCGAGAACGATCCATCAGAAGCGACTATCGAAGTGTTGCGGGCGCAACTGAAGGATCAACAATCATTATCGAGCGACGAACAGCGCGTTACCCTGAGCGTCGATACTACTCGTACCGACCAAGTGGAAGGTTGCCTAGCGAGGCTGACAATGGACCAGCCCTGCAAGAGCGGTTAAGAATGCGAGATTTTTTTACCCTCTTCCACGTACAGATGGGTCAGACGCTCAAGCTGACGCAATAGCTGTTCGCTCGCGTCCAGCACCACCAGGTTGTAACGGTCGCGCCCAGGCTGTTGAATCGCGCTATTAAACCAGGCCCAATCAGCCTCAACCCGAGCCAAACGTTCGACAATTTCGGCATTATTGAAGGTATTAGATTTTAACTGTAGCAACGCCGCCGCAAACTCTAGACGTACCTGATCCATCTTGTCGCTCATCGCCGGGGTCTCAATCCCCCAGCTACCCAGCAGGTAATACTTGGCCATCCGCTGCGCTAACATCCGCTGGCGACCCGAGACGTTTATCAGCGCGGCGGCCTGAGTGCCCGCAAGCTGTTCGAACAGCTGCACCAATCGGTCGGACTCTGACAACAGTGATTCACTGATGGAGAGCAACTTCTGCGCTTCCGGTGCGTTCACTTTACTCAGTGAACGTTCTTTATAGACACCCCAGATACGCCCGATACGCTCTAACTGCTCGGCAATTTTTGGCTCATGTTGCCACTGGTGTAATTTTTGATATTGAGTATCGAATAGCGTAACTGCATCGATCAGTTCTGTTTCAGCCTGCGGCTGCTGAACACCCAAACCGATCTGGGTATATAACTTAAGAATCCGTTGAGTCAGCATTCGTTGACGCCCGGCGTCATTAAGCGCATCTGCTAGGGAATACTCGGGCGCGGCGTAGACCGACGAGATAGACAACCCTACCACCACCAACAGCATCAAAACCGAACGAAACACTTTTACCACCAAACCAACGCCTCCTTAGCGAGCCCAACTGATTAAAATTTAACCGACATATAGTATCAGGACAACTTTTTGAGGTAATTGTTCTGCGTCAATAAATATCCCAACCTAGACTAATGAGCAATGCCTTAGCTTCTTTACGGATAAACAACAACCTCGTAAACTGTAAAATTGAGAATTATCAACACGCAAACCATCACCGGAAGACCGCTTTATACATCATGGCCATTCGACGACGTAGCTGGATCACCACATTATTGATACTGACCCTGGCCAGTATCAAAGTACAAGCTGCCACTATGGATCAGGATCCTCTTAACCCTTTTTTACTGCAACAAAAACTCAGCCTAATGCAACGTATGCTAGAGAACTCATCGAGCACCCGCCGCATCATCAATGGTGACAACCCGCTCGCCCAACAGCGATTAGACTTCGCACGCGATCATGTGAGTGTCGCCGAAAAAGCGATCGCATCAGGCCAGCTGGGCTCAGCCAGCGAAAAAATTGAACAAGCGATGAAGCTTTACTCGACGGCCGCTGCAACCGTCGCCGATGCCACCGACAAGGGCGATGCTCAACACACTCGTTTTAATGAGCTATCTGTCAGCATCGAGTCCTTCCGCCTCTACGTTCAAAAGGCCGTGGTCCAAAGCAACGAACCCAGCCCGCTAGACCAGCAACAGCTCAGTAGCATGATGCAACTTGCTGCACAGCTAGGGCAGCACCAACACTACGGCGAAGCCAACGATGTTTTAAACGAAGCCTATATGCTGACGATCACCGCGGTCTCCGCGCTAAAAGGCGGCACCACCATCGTTTACAGCACCGAACTTGACACCCCCGAACAGCAGTACCAGTACGAACTCGAACGCTATAAAGGATTGATGCAGCTTTATAAGATGGTTATTCCAGAGGGTAAAGCACCGGCAAAATATAACTGGACTAAAAAATCACTAGGCAAAAGCGAGAAAGCGTTCAACAAAGCCAACCATCTAGCCAAGCAAAGCGATTACCCTCAGGCGCTCGAACAACTCGACCAAGCCACCAAAGATCTGACCAAAATGCTTCGTTTGCTTGGCCTGCCTATTTCTTAGCTTCCCGGTTTCATTACGATCCAACATGACAGCCAGCGCCGGTTTGTTAGAATGTCTGCTTCCTATCTACAGACAGGACCCCGGTCATGCCCCAACGCTGTGATCTTGCTTTCCCTCGCACATTACTGACAACCGCAGTTTTAGCCGCGGTTTCAGCTACCGGCCATGCAGCCTGTAGCGATCCGGCAGGTCCAGGGGTCGACTGGTTCGAGTGCGACCTGACCGGCATTGAGCTACAAGGCAAAGATCTGTCAGGCGCCAATTTGGCAATGACCAATCTTGAGAACAGCAATCTCAGCCATACCAAACTTAACGGTGCGATTCTGACCAGCAGCCGCCTTAACGGCAGCAAGATGCAAGAGGCTCAACTGGATAATGCCGATCTACGCTGGGCCGAACTGGAAGGTGCCGACCTGAGTGCGGCCAGCCTACAACAAGCTAACCTGTCAGAAGCCAAGCTTCATCGCGCCCAACTAGCCGGAGCCGACCTCAGTGGCAGCAATTTGGTACAAGCCGACCTCCGCAGTGTCAATTTTAAATGGGCCAAGCTGGAAAACAGCAACCTTTCAGCAGCCAACCTGACCGACGCCAATCTATTCGGGGCAAACCTAAGCCGCAGCAACCTAGGCAATAGTAACCTGCAAGGAACCAACCTCACCCAGGCGATTATCCAACAGAGCAACCTAGCCTGGGCTAACCTGAACTGGGCCAATCTATCCTCAAGCAACATCAGCGACTCTAACCTGGCTCATGTCACCCTCCACCAGACAGTTATCAAATGGACCAACTTATCGCGCAGCAATCTGTCTGATGCCAAATTCAGTCAATCTTCACTAACTGCAGTGAGTTTTAGCGACAGCTTTCTAACCCGTGCCGACCTCAGCAATACCATTCTGCGCTGGGTCGACTTTAGCAATGCCGATCTCAGTCATGCTGACCTGAGCGATGCCGACATGGCTGCCGAGCATGTGATTAAAAAAACATCCTTTAAAGGCGCGATACTTAAGCAGGCTAGACTTGATCGCTCCGATCTCAGCGGTGCAGACCTTCGCAATGCCGACCTCAGCGGCGCCAGTTTGGTACAGGTCAAACTGCAGGATGCAGATCTCAGCGGGGCAAGATGGAGCGACGGCTCACCCTGCCTGAAGCCGTCTAAAGGCCAATGCATCAAGGATCAGAAAGCATTAGAAGCGATGTTGGAACAGCAACAACAAGATGACAACGTTGTCGATCTTATCCGATAGATCGACAACGAAGAGCTAAAAAGTCAGATAGCGCCCGGCACCGGCGATGATAATCGTCGCCACTCCCAACGATGCGTTGAGTCGGACGATGTTACGAATACGCCCCATCTGCGCACCCGCTTCAGGAAACTGCTTGTCTTTAAGAGCTCGTTTTAACACCGCATACGGTGCTAAAAACAGATAGATAAACAGCGACGCCATGATCAGATAAAGCAAAAACATACCGTGGATATGCCAGCCAGAATGGGCAAAACCACCGAATGCCACAAATAGCATCCACAACCCCGTCACCAACAGCACCACTAACGACAGCCAAACACCGCGAAAAAAGCGACTCAACGCGCCGCAGAGTAGTGGCAGACGGAGTGGCGGATCGAGTAACTCAACCGCAGCAGGCCGCACCGCCAGCAACATCACCAACATACCGCCAACCCAATACACTGCCGCCAACAGGTGCAGCGCGATAGCGACCGCCATTACCCCTG
>JBALWS010000039.1:0-32463 GCA_036960405.1 Halopseudomonas sp.
AAGCGCCTATTATGAAGAAAGGGCTACCCGTTGGGTGGCCCTTTTTTTATGCCTGTAATTGATGATTCTAATTACAGAGTTTTAATGTGGCAACCTTGCTCGTTTATCCCATCTGACATCCCTCTTCGCCAGACGATCAGCAACACCACCAATCCTGCACCGATCCCTACCCAATGCGCTGGAGCGTAGAGGGGCCAACTATCGCTGGCGATCAAGGCGCTGCTACCTTGCGCCTCCTCGAATAACTTCCATATACCCATCAACGTAGGCAGTAGGCGGATCAGGCCTGGCTGCTGCTGATAATGTGCCCAGAGTGCTTGCACCGCTGCAGCGCACATTAGCCCAGAGAGGCCGCAGTATTGCTCTAGCCCCCAGGGTGAAAGCAGCAGCATGTTGAGCAGTACCAGCGCCAGCAGCAGAGCTTGCAACAGCGCTCGTCGGTTCCAGCGCTCGGCTAGGCTGGCGAACACCGCGAATGCCAGACTATCCCAAAAAAAGTGCGACCCGCTACTGTGGACCAGATGGCCGCTGAGTAGACGCCACCACTGACCGTCAGCAACGATCGCCTGCTGGTCAAAGCATAGCCAGGCCAGCGTATTGGGAAGCAGTTGGAATCCTAGAGCCACTGCGACGGTTGCCGCAGTGACCCAAGGTAGCTTGGAGGTAAGTATTTTCATGACGGCCTAGTGAGTCGTCGCGTTAGCGTTGACTCGGCGTCCCACCCACGCGGAGGCGAGGAGTGCTGTCAGCAGCACCATTATCGACGGGTCGACCGCGCCGCCGCCGAAGCTGGGGCGATTGTTTTTGAACATCGGTTGCTGCTGATCGGCGCGCGTATCCTTGACCTGTTTACGTTGCTCGCGCTGCTGGCGGGCGTTGTCTTCGCGTGCTACTCGTTGCTGGTTTTTGCGCTCGATGCCGAGCTGTTGGAACACCTCTTCCTCGACTACCAGCAGGCTGGTGTAATTGGTCACTAGCCCGTGCTGCACCGCCAGGTCGGTGATAGCCTGCTCGGTATCGACGTCGCTGCCGAAGTAATCCAGTTTGGCTTGCAGGGCTTCGATGCGGCTATAGGCCCACAACCGCTCTACTTCCGGGTTGGCAGTGGCTTGCTGGGGGAATTCCACCCGGGTTTGGTATACGCGCTGCTCAGCGCCGATTTTACCTTTGAGGGTGAGCTGAGCCGTGCCGGGTTTGAAGTAGTGACCGAACAGCACTAGCTGTTGGCCACGGTAGACCGAACCGATCCGCTCTGGGGTTAACTCGCTAACACGTACGCCGTCGATCTCGACCTCAATATCGCGCAGCGACGCGTGGCCCATCTTGCTGGTGGCTTGCAGGATCTGACCGAGAACATCGTCGGCATTGGAGACGCTGCTGGAGAAGCCGTTGGAGACCTGGGTCATCTCATCGAGCAGCGGCCGGTTGGCGCTGTTACCCATGATAAAGGTGAACAGGCGAACGTCGTGATCTTGCAGCAGTTTCAAGAACGCCTTCTTCTCGGTGGTACCGACATTGGCAACCCCGTCGGTGACCAGCACGATGGCGCTGGCACGGTCATCGTCGAGCTGGCGAATGCCCTTGGCGAGACCGGCGAACAGGTTGGTGCCGCCGCTGACACCGTTACTTTCTAGCTGCTTCAGCAGTCGCTCGATGGTGTTGGCATCGACCGGCTGGTAACCGTTGCTGATGTCATAGGCTTTGTTGTTGAAGGTGATCAGGCGGAAGCGGTCGCCTTGCGGCAGCTGTTGCAGCCCCTGACGAACCCCTTCAAGCAGGGTGGCGTACTTGCCCGTCATCGAGCCGGAGATATCGAGCACGAACACCCAGTCACGGCTGCCCTGCACCGGTGCCAGATCGTCGCCTGCCGTTGGCCTCATCGACCTGAACGCTGGAGGAGAGGCTGATGCGCCACTGTTGCGGGTCGATCTGGCTGATGTTGGCGGAAGGGTGCTTTGGCAGTCTCACGCCATCGAGTGGATAGCTCGAACGGAGATCGAGGGTGAAACTGAACTGCTCCTGCACGACTTCATTGCGGGTCCAGAAGGCATTTTTTACCTCGTCGACGCCTCCGTCTTCTAAGGGGTAGAGGAAGCGGCCGACTCCGCTATCGACATGAGCGGGCTGGATATAGTCCAGCTTGATCCGTACATCAGCGTTGGCTGCCACCGGATAAATTCGGCTATCGAAGCTGCGGTAGTCGTCCTGTTCTGTCAGTGCGACCGATTTGCCGGCGGATTTTTGCTGCTGATAGATCTCACGCGCCTGCTGTTTGGCAACGACTTCGCCGACCACCGGTTGGTCGTTGATCCAGTAGACGAACTCACCGACAGCGGCTTTTTCGGGTACTGGGAAGGAGTACAGCGCCTCGAGCTGTTGGTTGCTGGGGTTGTGGAACTGTTGTTCGACCGTGGTGGTAGCGTAGCCGTCCTCGATCACCACATGGACATGGTGCTGGCTAATTTGTAGTTCGGGCAGGCCACTGTTAATCGGTTGCATCAGACCGGCTGCTTGGGCCGATAAGGTCAGCCCTGAGTACAGTGCCAGGCCGGCACAGGCTGAGCTAAAGCTTTTCCAAAATGACATGATCGTTCTCCTGTGAATCGCCGTTGGGTCGGCGGACGCTCAGGAGTGTTGACGCGGGGCGGTGACAAGAGAATCAAATTTGTAAAGGTTGCACGGGACGCAACCCGAAGTCGTTTTCTTTGTTACCCCGTATTCGGATCAGCGTTTTTGGTATTCGCTAAACAGGCTCGACTGCCACTGCCGCAGTGCGACGACGATGGTATTACCGTGGCGTTCGCCGATCGGTAGCCCGGTATCTCGGCGGCTGTGATCGGTAAACTCGTTGATCAGCTTCTGCATCCGCTTCTGCAGTTCGGCGTTGCTCTGATTGGAGATCAGTGCATTGCTGACCAGCAGCTTGTCGGTGGATTTGACGAACGAGGCTTGGAAAAACTCCTGTTTGATCCGCTGATGGAAAAACTGCTGGATCGGGCCGTTGGCGAGCCAGTTAAAGTTGGGGGCGATGCAGAGTTTAATCCGGTTGTTGGGCAGTAGCTCGATCACTTTCAACCGATCGAGCATCGCCAGTTTCTGGATCAACGTGGTTTCGGCAAGGGCGTACTGCTGCAATATCTCATCGAAGGCGTAGCCGTTGACACAGCAGATGGCTACTAGCAACAGCGTGGTGTCGTCGACCACTTGCTGCTCCTGCTCGCGGCTAAGTTGGGTTAGCCGCTGCTGGTCTTGCGACATCTGCTGGATTAGCTCGGGCAGTTCGAGGTTGATCGCATCACAGATCCGCTCGAGTCGTGGTAGTGATAGCTCGCCATCGCGAAACAGCCGCTTGATCGAGGCTTCACTCAGGTCGAGCAGTTGGGCAACATCCTGGTAGGTTTTACCGCTGGCTTTGAGTTGACGCTTGAGGGTGTTGATCAGGGCGGAGGTCTGTGGGTGTTGCATGGGATCACTTCCAAAGGGCTGTTAGCGAACAAAGTATCATTATGCGATACCTTGAGTGAAGGGATAGGCGACTTCAAGGGTAAACGTTATATTGGCCGCTACGGGCGGCCATAGTGGACGGCACTTAATCAATAACAAGGACCAGTCGTAATGAGCAAACTGTTAAAAACCTCCGGTTCCATCGCCTATCTAGTGGCAGTATTTCTGAATGCCTTTGTCGATCTGGGGCATAAAATCACCATCCAGAACACCATCTTCAAGGTTTACGACGGCGAGGCCCAGGTGATCCTGACCGCCATCGTCAATGGCCTGATTCTGCTGCCATTCATTCTGTTGTTATCACCGTCGGGTTTTGTTGCCGATCGCTACCCCAAGAATAAAGTGTTGCAGGTGTCGGCTTGGGCGGCGCTGTTTTTGACTCTAGGAATCACCGCTTGCTACTACCTGGGCTTGTTCTGGATGGCGTTTGCGATGACCTTCCTGCTGGCGGTTCAATCGGCGTTTTATTCGCCCGCCAAGTACGGCTATATCAAACCTTTGTTCGGTACCGAACGGCTGGGATCAGCTAACGCTATCGTCCAAGCGGTGACGATCGTTGCGATCCTGGCCGGTACCGTGGTCTATTCGCTGTTTTTCGAGAGCCTCTATCCACAAGATGCCACCGATAGCGCCGCGATTTTGCAGGGAGTGGCACCGCTGGGCTGGTTGTTGGTAATCAATGCCGCGCTGGAGCTGGTGGCGATGTACCGGCTGAAAACCTTGGAGCCGGGTGACCCGACTAAGCAGTTTTCGGTCAAAAGTTACTTTAAGGGTCAACTGGTCGGCGACAACCTTAAAGCGGTTAACAAGCGGGCAGTGATCCGGTTGTCGATTATCGGCTTGGCGGTGTTCTGGTCGGTGGGTCAGGTGTTGTTAGCGGCGTTTCCTGCTTACGCCAAAGCCGAGTTTGGCGTCACCAACACCGTAGTGATCCAGGGCATTCTGGCCTGTACCGGGATCGGCATCGTGCTCGGCTCTTGGTTGGCCGGGCGGCTATCGCGGCACCATATCGAGACCGGGCTGATTCCGCTGGGTGCGCTGGGCGTGGCGGTGAGTCTGAGCTATCTGCCGGGGATGGAATCGCTGTGGAGCCAGGCGCTGCTGTTTACTGTCGTTGGGGTCATGGGCGGGATGTTTATTGTGCCGCTCAACGCGTTGATTCAGTTTCATGCTGGTGAGCATGAGATGGGGCGGGTGCTGGCAGTCAATAACTGGGTTCAAAACCTTGCCATGGCCGGCTTTTTAGCCGTCACCGTGCTGTTTTCGATGCAAGGGTTAGACAGCAAAATTCTGCTGCAGATGATCGCGATCGTGGCGGCGCTAGGCGGGCTCTATACCGTCTACAAGCTGCCGCAGAGCTTGGTGCGGGTGATGCTGGCGTTTGTTATGAGCCGTCGCTACCGGGTCAACGTTCAGGGGATGGATCATCTTCCCAGCAGCGGTGGTGTGCTGCTGTTGGGCAACCATATCAGCTGGGTCGATTGGGCCATTGTTCAGATCGCCAGCCCACGGCCGGTGCGTTTCGTGATGCTCAAGTCGATCTACGACAAATGGTACCTGAACTGGTTTTTCAAGCTGGCCGGCTGTGTGCCGATTCAGCAGGGCGCAGGCAGCCGTAACGCGCTGGCCAAAGTCACCGAAGCGCTCGATAACGGTGAAGTGGTGTGCATCTTTCCGGAGGGCAGCATCAGCCGCACCGGCCATCTGGGCGAGTTCCGCCGTGGTTACGAGCGTGCTTGCCAAGCTGCTGTCGATGATGTGCAGATCGTCCCCTTCTATCTGCGTGGTCTGTGGGGTAGTCAGTTCTCGCGCTCGTCAGAGCGTCTGAAACGCTTGAGCGCCTCGGGGTTGAAGCGAGATCTGGTGGTCGCATTCGGCCAGCCGCTGGCCAAGGATACCGGCGTCGATCTACTCAAACGGCGGGTGTTTGATCTGTCGGTCAGCTCTTGGGAAACCCATGTCGCCAGCCTACCGACATTGGCCGAAGCCTGGGTTGCCTCGGCCAAACAGCGGGGTTCTAAGCTGGCGATTGCGGACACGCTGGTTGGCTCGGATCTGAGCGGTAGCCGTGCGCTGGCTGGAGCGATGGCGATGACCAAGCGGATTCAACGGCTGAGCCCGGAGCCGCATGTTGGCTTATTGGTGCCGACCAGCGCCGGTGGGGTGTTGGCCAATATGGCATCGCTGATGGCGGGCAAAACTATCGTTAATTTGAACTACAGTGCTAGCGTCGAAGCGCTGCAGTCGGCGGTCGAGCAGGCCGAGATCAAGACGATCTATACCTCCAAGCGCTTTATTGCCAAGTTGAGCAAACGTGGATTGGATCTTGAGCCGCTGCTGGAGCGGGTGCAGGTGGTCTATCTGGAGCAGTTGCGCGAGCAGTTTGGCCGCTCTGAGCTGCTGCGCAATTGGCTGCTGGCGCGGTTGCTGCCGACCAGTTTGCTAGTGCGGTGGTATTGCCGCAACCGGGATCCACAATCCACCGCCGCGATCCTGTTCTCGAGTGGCAGTGAGGGCGCACCCAAAGGGATCATGCTGAGCCATCGTAATATCATGGCCAATCTCAAGCAGGCGTCGGATGTACTCAACCTGCACGACGATGATGTGGTGATGGCGTCGTTGCCGCTGTTCCATGCCTTTGGTTTGACGGTGACCCAGTTCCTGCCGTTGATCGAGGGCGTGCCGATGATCTGTCATGCCGACCCGACCGATGCGGTGGGGATCGCCAAGGCGGTGGCAAAATACCGCGCCACAGTGATGTGCGGGACCTCGACCTTCTTACGCTTGTTTGTCCGCAACACCCGGGTTCATCCGCTGATGCTGGAGTCGCTGCGGATCACAGTTGCCGGTGCCGAGCGACTCAATCCAGAGGTACGCAGCGGCTTCCTGAGCAAGTTTGGAAAGCCGATCTACGAGGGTTATGGCTGTACCGAAACCACCCCGGTGGCTAGCGTTAATCTACCCGATGCTCTCGACATTGAGCACTGGCAGGTCCAGCAAGGCGGCAAACTCGGTACCGTGGGGATGCCGCTACCCGGTACTAGCTTCAAGGTGGTCGACCCGGATTCCTTCGAGGAGTTGTCCACGGGGGAGGCGGGAATGATCTTGATCGGTGGGGTGCAGGTGATGCAGGGGTATTTGAACGACCCGCACAAGAATGCCGAGGTGCTGAAGCAGATCGACGGTCGGCGTTGGTACATCACCGGTGACAAGGGTTCGATCGATGAGCAGGGTTTTTTGACCATCAGCGACCGTTACTCGCGCTTTGCCAAGCTCGGCGGTGAGATGGTTAGCCTGAGCGCGGTCGAGCAAGCGGTGAGGGAGAGTCTTGCTGACCCGGAGCATGAGTTGGTCGCGGTTAACCTGCCTAGCGATAAGAAGGGCGAAGAGCTAGTGTTGCTGCACGAGGCCGAGCTGGACAGTAGCGAGGTGCGAAAAGCGATGCTGGCTGCGGGTGTGAACGGTCTGATGATTCCGACCCGTTGGTTGCGGGTTGAAGCCGTACCAAAACTGGGTTCGGGCAAAACCGATTTTGGTAGCGCCAAGCAATTGGCGATGGCTGGATAGGGTTCGGGGCTAAACGTTACCGTACTGCTCGCCCTGCGCTAGCCAGCGGCGAATGATGCCATCGCAGTTTTGCTGCAGGTGTTCGATCTGCGCGGCGATCGGTTTGACCTGGTCGAGCAGGTCGGCGTCGCGCTCTAGATCGGCAATGCGGAACTGCATCATGCCGGTCTGGCGGGTACCAAGTACTTCGCCGGGACCGCGCAGTTCGAGGTCTTTTTCGGCAATCTTAAAGCCGTCGTTGGTTTCACGCATCACCCGTAGCCGTTCACGCCCCTGTTGCGACAGCGGGTTGTGGTACATCAACACGCAGTGACTGGCGACCGTGCCGCGCCCAACCCGACCGCGTAGCTGGTGCAGCTGGGCCAGCCCGAGTCGTTCGGGGTTCTCGATAATCATCAGGCTGGCGTTGGGCACATCGACCCCGACCTCGATCACCGTAGTGGCGACCAATAGATCGAGTTGCTGAGTCTTGAAGCGTTCCATCATTTCGGCTTTCTCGGCCGCTTTCATCCGCCCGTGGACCAGCCCGATGCGCAGCTCCGGCAGCGCGCTGGTTAGCTCCTCGGCGGTGACCTCGGCGGCTTGGCACTCCAACGCTTCGGACTCTTCGATCAGGGTACAAACCCAGTAGGCCTGGCGACCTTCGGCGCAGGCGGCGCGGACCCGGGCGACCACCTCGCCGCGGCGTTGATCGGAGATCAGTACCGTGTTGACTGGAGTGCGCCCCGGCGGCAGTTCGTCGATCACCGAGCAATCGAGGTCGGCGTAGGCGCTCATGGTCAGGGTGCGCGGGATAGGGGTGGCGGTCATGATCAACTGGTGCGGCACCATGCCGTCGCGGCCTTTCTCGCGCAGTGCCAAGCGTTGATGGACGCCAAAGCGGTGCTGCTCGTCGACCACAATCGCGCCGAGGCAGTGAAACTGGACCTCGTCTTGAAACAGCGCATGGGTGCCGATTACGATCTGGGCGTCACCCGAACCGATCCGCGCCAATGCTTCGCTACGCTTCTTGCCTTTGAGCTTGCCAGCTAGCCAATCGACTCGAATCCCTAAGGGCTCGAACCAGCTGCGGAAGTTGAGCATATGTTGCTCGGCCAGGATCTCGGTCGGTGCCATCACGGCTGCCTGGTAGCCCGATTCGATCGCCTGCAGTGCACTCAACGCGGCCACCACGGTTTTGCCCGAACCGACATCGCCTTGCAGCAGCCGCAGCATCGGAACCGGCTGGGCCAGGTCGTGGTTGATTTCGTACCAGACGCGTTGCTGGGCACCGGTTAGCGCAAAGGGGAGCTGAGCCAGAAAATCATTGATCAATGTACCTTGGGTGCTGAGCCCGGGGGCGCTGTGCTGCCGTTGCTGGCGTCGAAGTCGCAGCAGGCTCAGGTGGTGCGCCAGCAGCTCTTCAAACGCCAGTCGCTGTTGTGCCGGGTGGCGTGATTCGGCCAGTTGCAGCAGGTCGGTACCGACTGGCGGGCTGTGCAGATAACGCACCGCCGCGTTGAGATCGCTGAGCCGGTACTGCTGCCGCACGCTATCGGGCAGCCACTCTTGCAGTCCGCCTTGCTGCTCCATGATTGCCAGCGCCTGGCTGCTGAGGCCGCGAATCCGCGCTTGGGTTAAGCCTTCGGTTGCGGGGTAGATCGGCGTCAGGGTTTGCTCGACCGGATCTAGCTCGCCGGTTTCGGCGCTCTTGTATTCGGGGTGGTACAGCTCCAAGCCACCGCTGCCGACCCGGGCTTCGCCGAAGCAGCGCAGGCTGATGCCGGGTTTGAGGTTGTTTTTTTGCGCGGCGCTGAAATGGAAAAAGCGAAGCGAGATGCTGCCGCTGGCATCGCGCAGTTTGCAGCGTAGGCTACGGCGGCGGCCCATTACCAGATCGCAACTGACTAATTGTCCCTGGATAACCGCCTCGTCGCCGGGGCGTAGTTGGCCGATCGGCACGATGCGGGTGCGGTCTTGGTAGCGTAGTGGCAAGTGAAACAGCAGATCTTGCAGGGTCTCGAGTCCCAATTTCTCGAGCTTTTGCTGCATCGCTGCGCCGATCCCTTTCAGACGTGAGACCGAAATTTGGTCCAGTCGACGAAGCGGGGCGCTGTTCACGGCTGGACCTTCTCGTCAGAGGGGTAGGCCGTGGGGCCGCGGAGAATGGCGTCGATCAGCATATCGATCGCTTTGGGACGGGTAAAGCTGGCTCGCCACGCCAACGCCAGTGTGCGCTTGGGTGCTGGCGGGTTAAAGGGGATCGCTTTGACAAGCGGTGACTGCCGTTGTGGATCGATCGCCGACTGCGGCAGCACCGTCGAACCGAGCCCCGAGGCGACCATATGGCGGATCGTTTCCAGCGAGCTGCCTTCGGTTACCAGGTTCGCGTTGTTGGTGTTGCCGAGTCCGCCGCAGGCTTCGAGCAGTTGGTCGCGGAAACAGTGCCCTTCGCCGAGCATCAGCAGCGGGATCTGGTCCAGCTCGGCAGCGTCGAGGCTGTCGCGCTGGCTCCAGGGGTGCTGCAGGGGTAGCAGCGCGACAAAGGGCTCGTCGTAGAGCTGACGGGTCAGGATATCGGGTTCGCTGAACGGCAACGCGATGACGATAGCATCGAGCTCGCCACGGTTGAGCTTGCCGCGCAGGGTTTCGGTATAGCTCTCTTCAAGGTACAGCGGCATCTGCGGGGCAAGCTGCTGTAGCTGGGGGATAAGGTGGGGGAACAGATAAGGCGCGATGGTATAGATGGCGCCGAGTCGCAGCGGGGTGGTCAGCGGATCGCGACCGGCTTTGGCCAGCTCCTCGACCTGCTTGGCCTCGTTGAGCACTTTTTGTGCCTGCGCGATGATCGGTTGGCCTGCCGGGGTCAGTTGGACCCGATTTTTGCTGCGCTCGAACAGTGCGATACCGAGTTCGGCTTCGAGCTTTTTCACCGCCACACTCAGCGTCGGCTGGCTGACAAAGCAGCGCTCGGCAGCTCGGCCGAAATGGCACTCCTGAGCCAAGGTGACGATATAGCGCAATTCGGTTAGCGTCATCGTTGAGGTGTCCTTAACTTGGCGGCAACGCGTTTATCTGCCTTGACGAGCGTGACAAGCCGCCGTGGGCGCGCCAAACTGGCCGCTAATCTATGATAAATCTGCTGTCGTACCCAATCCAGTGAAGAGGTGAACATCGTGGCTACAGTGCTACTCGTCGGTTGTGGTGATATCGGCACCCAGTTAGGGCTTGAATTGAGCCGTGCCGGACATCGCTGTATCGGTCTTAAGCGCCATCTTAATCAACTGCCTGCGCCAATCCAAGGTATCCGTGGCGATGTCACCGATCCGGCCAGTTTAGCCGGGCTGCCGCAGCACGATTACTTGGTGTATTCGTTGGTGCCAGCGGCATTCAGTGCAGAGGGTTACCAACGCGCCTATGTTGATGGCTTAACCAACGTGCTCGATGCGCTGCGGCAGCAGTCGTTATCGCCTCGACGGCTGTTTTATGTCTCCAGTAGTGCCGTCTACCACCAGCATCAGGATGAGTGGGTCGACGATCAGAGCCCGACCGAGCCCCGTAGCTTCTCGGGTCAGGCGATGCTGCGGGCCGAAGCGGTATTGGAGCACTGTGGACTGCAGACGACTTCGGTGCGTTTTAGCGGTATCTACGGTCCGGGTCGTGAGCGGCTGCTCAACTGGGTGCGCCAAGGTGAGGGGGCGTTGCCCGAACCGGTCCATTACGGTAATCGCATCCATCGGGACGATTGTGTCGGGGTGCTGCGGTTTCTGATCGATAAGGACCTAGCTGGCCATGATCTGGCTGATTGTTATCTGGCTTCTGACCCGCATCCGTCCACCTACTACGAAGTATTGGAATGGTTACGGCAGCAATTGACGCTGCCCGAACCCGCTCAGCGGTTCGATTTCAGCCGTAAGCTTCGTACTGGCAGCAAACGCTGTCGGCCACAGCGACTGCTTGATGCCGGTTATCAGTTTCGTCATCCGGATTATCAGTCGGGCTTTAAAGACAGCATCGATGAACTTGCAGATCTCAAACATGAGCCATAATTGTCAGGTTGAGTTTATCAGTGGCAACAGCAAGGAGGGATTATGAAACAGGTAGCCGTTATTTTATCCGGATCGGGTGTGTTCGATGGCTCAGAGATCTACGAGTCGGTGATGACGTTGTATAACATCGAACAACAAGGAGCCCAGTACCATTGCCTGGCGCCCAATATCGAGCAGCTACACGTGATCAATCACCTTACCGGCGAGGTGGCAACGGGTGAGTCACGCAACGTGCTGGTCGAAGCGGCGCGGTTGGCCCGCGGTGCGGTGAAGGATCTGGCTGACGCTAACCCAGATGATTACGATGCTTTGATCATTCCGGGCGGCTTTGGCGCGGCGAAAAACCTGTCCAATTTCGCCGTTTCCGGTAGTGATTGCGTGGTCAATCCAGATGTTCAGGCTTTTGCTGAAGCGATCCACCAGGAAGGTAAGCCGATCGGGTTGATCTGCATCGCCCCGGCGATGGCGCCACGACTATTAGGCGACGGGGTGGTCTGCACGATCGGTACCGATGAAGGAACCGCCGGGGCGATTGAAGCGATGGGGGGTAAACACCAAAACTGCGGAGTTCAAGAGATCGTCATCGACCAGCAGCGTAAGCTGGTGACTACGCCCGCCTACATGCTGGCCGGATCGATCAGCGAAGCCGCCGCCGGGATCGGTAAATTGGTGACGGAGGTGTTGCGCTTAACGGGCTGATTTCTCAGGGCTTGAGATGGATCAAACCGCCATTAGATTGATTTGAGCCTGCGTTCACCATTTGATCTACTGGTAAGATTGTCTGTAGCGCTGAGTATGTCGTTCGGTGTTGTCTCAAGTGGTAAAGGAGTGCCTGCAGTTGGCTAAGTTGAAGTTTCCACGATCAAGTACAGTTTGGATCTGCCTAGTGTCTAGTTTGCTGAGCCCGTTAACCGCTCAAGCTTCGATCGATGAGCTGATCACCGAAGAAGACCTGTTTGGTGGCATTCCAACGGTTAAGTCTGCCACTCGGCTAGAACAGAAACTTAGTGAGATCCCCGCAGCGGTGACGATTATTGACCGGGAGATGATCGAAGCTTCTGGCGCTGTCAATATTGCCGATCTTTTCAAACTGGTGCCGGGATTTCAGTCGTACCATGTTAACGCTAACAAGTTTGGGGTGGTGAGTCACGGCATGGGAGAGGCTCACCCTGGCCGCTTGGAGGTGATGATTGATGGACGCTCGGTATACCAGCCTGCGTTGTCGAGCGTAGATTGGTCGGCACTGGGGGTGGTGCTCGATGATATTAAATATATCGAAGTGGTTCGTGGCCCGAACGTCGCGACTCAGGGCTCCAACGCATTCTTAGGAGCGATCAATATCACCACCTATGCGCCTTTGGACCAGACCGGCAGCGCTATTCGGACGACTGTCGGAGCCTTGGATACCAGAGAGGTAGCTTTTCGTCACAACAATAATATCGGCAGCTTTAATTATCGTTTGGGGCTTAATTACCATAAAAATGAAGGCACCGGGATAGGCCAGGATGTAGAGCCTCCTTTCTTGCCTTCGCAGATGGAAGACGGTGCCGAAATCTCTCAGTTAAACCTTCACGGTCTTTATACGCCCAATCTCAGCGATAGTTTTGTAATTCAGTTGGGTGTTAGCGATGGAACGGTCGGTGTTGGCGGTTCCAATCACCCCGCTGACTTTACTCCACGAGATGTGAAGGCCAATTATCAGAATTTGAGTTGGGATCGGATTATCAGTCCTGAGCAACAGTTAAGGGTGCAGGCTTCGCACAGTCGCAACGAATACGATAATGAAGGTCTGATTCTGCTGTCTGATCTGTTGCGGCGTGAAATTGATGCGTTTGCCGGGGCGCCGCAATCGGCAATTGAGGCGTTCATCGCAGGCGCTACAGGGGGGGAGAGCGACCAGTTAGTTGATGAGGGCATGGAAACAGGCGTTACCGAGCGCTACGACGTCGAAGTGCAATTGACGCAGGAGTGGGATTCAGCGCTGCGATTGGTGGCCGGAGTCGGTTTGCGCCATGACCGCTTTAGCAGCATGGCCAATCTGGGCCATGACCGGACCTTGTCGTCAAATAGTCAGCGGTTATTTGGCAATCTAGAGTGGCGATTCAGTCCTGACTGGATAGCTAATGCTGGTGCGATGTTGGAACATCACCAAGATACCGAGGCGAGATTTTCACCCCGCTTGGGGCTCAACTGGCATGTTGCCGAGCAGCAGACCGTTAGAGCGTCGATCAGCCGTGCTTATCGTGCGCCCTCGTTGATGGAGCAACAACTCTTTGCCGCGCTGATTTTACCGAGCAATGGTCAGGTGCTGGATATCAATACCTACACACCTGACGAACTCGATCCTGAGCGTGTTGATGCGCTTGAGTTGGGTTACCTGATTGAAGCCCCATCGATCAACTCGGTGTTCGATCTTAAGGCCTATGTAGAAGAGGTTAGCAATGGTTTGGCTGAGCAATGGACTTATACGGCGGCCGTTTCACCCGACCCGAGTTGGGTGAGTACGGTCATTCCTGATGCAACCGATCCCGACCAAAAAGCGTTGCAGATTGCCAACAACGCCACTTGGAGAACCAAAGGGCTTGAGGCTCAATGGAAGCTGCAGCCCTGGAGCCATACCTGGTTCTTTTTGGGCTATGCCTATACCGATACTCAGGGGCAGTATGACCGCCGATCGGGAGCGGAATTTAAACTATTATCCGAGCGAACCCCGACTCATGGCTTTAGTCTATTGGCCAGTCACTCCTTTGGCCATGGCTTTGAAGCGAGTGCAGGGTTTTATCGTCAAACCTCGGTTAAATGGCATCAAGGGTCAGATCTAAAACCCTACAACCGCCTCGATGGACGGCTGGCGAAAAACTTTAAAGCCGGCGATGTGCAAGGATCCCTAGAGTTCATTCTGCAGAGCTTTAATTCGCCCTATACCGAATTTGAAGTGAATAATACCGTTGATACGCGTGGCTTTGTCCGTTTGTCTTTGGATTTCCTATAATATCCTACTACTACATTAGGATATTAAGGCGTTAAGCAATGGATTGTGTGATGTCGACTCGCTCTAGAGGCTCACCCTTTTTTTCCACCGTTTGGTGGCAAACGGCGCTGCTGCTTTTACTATTGTTTCCGGCCAGTAGCTGGGCACGTCAATCGGTTCTATTGGTACTCAGCCAAGATAGCCAACCCTACCAAGCGTTAGCCGCTGCCCTAGTCGCACAACTGCCCGCTCGGCAGTGGCAGGTCAACAGTGTTCTGGCGGAGCAATACAGTCCCACCTCGGTACAGGCCGATCTTATCGTGACGGTGGGTACCCTTGCCGCCAGAGATGTATTGCAAGGTGCTCTTCACTGGCCCGTCATCAGTGTCTTGATCCCGCGACAAACCTTTTTTGCTTTGTGCCGCCAGCAACATTTGGTAGTCAGAAAAGAGCAGGGGCTGTTGAGTGCTATCTACCTGGAGCAGCCTGTCGACAGGCAGCTACAGCTCGCCCGACTTATTGACCCTTCGATCGAAAGCATGGGGGTGGTGCTGGGGCCGAACAGCCATGATCAGCAGCCAGCGATTAATGCTGCGATGGCCGAGCTTGGCTGGCAGTCGCGTTTAGCGCGGTTTGAATTCAATGAGAACCCGATACAGATACTCGAACCACTGAGCGATAACAGTGATGCGATATTGGTGGTGCCGGACAAGGCGGAGTTCAACCGGAGCATCGCTAAATGGTTATTGCTGCTGAGTTATCGCCGTAATATACCGTTGATCGGCTTTTCTAGTCGCTATGTCGATGCCGGTGCGACAGCCGCGGTATTCAGCACCCCTGCTTCTATTGCTAAAGATACCGCGGCTTGGTTAGAGCGCTGGTTTGTACAACAGGGACAACCGCTCCCTGTGCCGAGTTACCCCCATTATTTTGAAATCCGTACCAACCCTGAGGCTGCGCGTAGTATCGGCCTGACGCTACCGGGTATGGATGAGCTAGAGGCGGCGATGTCCCGAGATAGCCAACCATGAAATTAAACTTTCTGATTTCACGCCTGAGTATCGGCCAGCAAGTGCTGCTCACCGCACTGCTGCCTCTGCTACTGCTGACCTTGGCGTTGTCGAGTTACATGATCGTTACCCGTATTCAGGATGCGCAACAGGCACTGGATGTTGAGAGTGAAACTTTGATGGATTTTCTTTCGTCAGCGTCGGAGTTTGGATTGTTAACGCACAATGTTGAAACCTTGCAGCAGCTGTCGCAGGTACCGATGACCAGGCCCGAGGTGACCGATGTGCTGTTTATCAGTCCACGTTTGAAACTGCTGTCCCAAAGTGGCGAGCTGTCTCTGGATATCGGCAGACTGGTATCCAATAGTCAGCTCGATAAAGGCGGCAAACGGATCGATTTAACCGGGCTGACGCATACCTGGGCGATAGTGAAACCGGTGATCATGAGTGGCGTTAGCGTGGATGATTTTGACCAGAGCCGTGCACCGGATCGCCACCTTGGCTGGGTCGTACTGGTGCTCAATGATCGTGCGCTGCTGCAACGTCAGGATCAGATTTTTGTCTGGGGGTTGGCTATCTCCTTGGTTGGACTGCTGTTGGCGGTGATATTGGCCTTGCGGATCGGCAGAAATATTAGCGCCCCCATCAAGGCGCTTAGCCATTCGGTAAAGCGTTACCAAGCCGGAGACCAGCAGATTCGGGTTAAGGCTCACTATCAGCAGGAGATCGGGGCACTGCAGCAGGGGATTAACTCGTTGATGGACCAAGCTGAGCAGCATCAACGCGAGCTTCGGAGTGAGGTTGATCAAGCGACCTCGAAGCTCAAGAGCGCGTTGACCGAGCTGGAGCAGATTAATCAGAAGCTGCTGCACTCCAAAGAACGGGTCGAGCTGTCTGGACGCGCTAAGGATGACTTCATGGCCCGGATGAGCCATGAACTCAGAACACCGATCAGCTCGGTAATCGGCTTTATCCGGTTGTTAGAAAAGAGCCACCTGAATGACTCTCAGCGCGAGTATTGCCGAATTATCTTGAGTGCTTCGTCGCTGTTGTTGCGCTTGATCGACGATATTCTGGACTTTTCTAAGTTCCAGTCAGATAACGTCCAGTTGGAAAATATCCCTTTCAATCCCGAGCTGTGCTTGGAAGATGTCGTCGAGATGCAGGCCCCTGTTGCGTCCCAGAAGGGGCTGACATTGGCGCTGCAGTGTGATGCGCAGTGGCCGCTAATGTTATTGGGCGATCCGACCCGGTTTTCTCAGATAATCACCAACTTGATCAGCAATGCGATTAAGTTTACCGAGCAAGGCGGCGTTAAAGTACGGCTGTTTTGCACCCGAGAACAAGACCGTACTCAGCTAACAATAGAGGTTCAAGACAGCGGCATCGGTATACCCGCCGCTGAATTGCAGAGCCTGTTCCTGCCGTTTGGTCAGGCCGATACATCGATTAGCCGCCGATTTGGAGGCAGCGGTCTGGGCCTGGTTATCAGCAAACGGCTGGTTGAATTGATGCAGGGTGAGTTGAGCTTAACCAGTGTTCCGGATGAGGGGACTCAATTTACGGTACGCCTGTATCTGGATGATGCGCCCGAGCAGCAGAGTAAAGGGTTACCCGAGCTAAAGGTATTGTTGTGCAGTCCTGATTCAGAATGTCGTATTTCATTAGAACGGCAGATGACCGATTGGGGCTGCTCGGTCGATACCCTTGATGATCGTCAGCAGTTAGTTCCCCATATGATGGCGTCCCAGAGCTATGATCGAATCTTGGTCTGCCTGACTCTGGAAGAGCTGAAAGCCTTATCGTGGAATCAGTTTCTCAACCCGGTGCGGGATAGCTTTAATGGAGAGCTGATCTTGATTACCGAGCATTGCGACAATGAGGTGCAGTTAGGCACAGACCGGTTGTTAGAGTTGCTTGAACCGGCAAGGATCTTACGCCTGCCGGTAGGGCGCTATCGCTTGTTCCAGGCGCTCGAAGCGAGATCGCGGCCTAGTGTCGCCGATACGTTGCCGCAGTTGTCATTGCAAGGCGTATTGGTGTTGCTGGTCGAAGATAATCGCTTTAATCGATTGTTGCTGAGCCGGATGTTGCAGGCCCAAGGTGCATCGGTGGAAACCGCTAATAATGGCCGTGATGGCGTGGCGACGGTGGAGCAAAAGTCGTTCGATCTGGTCATTATGGATCTGCACATGCCCATCTTAGGCGGGATTGACGCCTGCAAACAGATTCGCCAGTTACCTTCCGCCTCGGCCAAAACCCCTATCTTGATCCTTACCGCTGACGTCATCAGCAATGAAAAGGCGTTGCTTGAGCCGTTGCAGCTACAGGGTTTGCTGTACAAACCGGTTGATGAGGCGGTGTTAGTCAAGCAGGTGCTGCGCGTGCTCAATCGTGACCAGGGACAGCCTGTGAGCGAGATAGTGATGCGTTTGCAGCGCTTTGGGATTCCAGAACAGGAACTGAAACAAGCGCTAGATGAGCAGTTTGAAGCGTTGCAGCAGGCTTTGCTTGATGGTGATGAGTCGATGTTGCGTGAGCAGTCGCACCAGCTCTCTGGTCTCGCCGTGATGGCGGGGCTTTATCGGTTGGATGATCAGGTCCGAGTGTTTAGCCAGGCGGTAAAACAGAATCAAATGAGCGAGGCATGGCAGGTCTATTGGTCAATGAAAGATAGTATTGATAATTCAAATAGTATTTTTGATTTGTCTTAATTGTTGTTTGATGTTCTCTTTTGATTGTTGATTTAAAGGCTTAACTTCTTTCCCCTAACTAGGGATGTCGGCTGCAACCGTTTTTTTGATATCCTAGGCTTTGTTGGATTTCCAATTCGAAGATGGAAGTAGCTGCTTGAATTCAAATAACTTACTTAAGGTGATCGCCGAGGCTCGCCCGGAACTGCGTAAATCGGAGCAGAAGGTGGCCGATTACGTGTTGGCGCGGCCGAAGGATATCATCCATATGCGGATTGTTGATCTGGCTTCTGAAGCTCAGGTTAGCGAGCCAACCGTGGTGAGATTTTGCCGGGCGCTAAACTACGATGGTTTTCAGGATTTTAAGCTGACATTGGCGCAAGTTTTGGCCACCAGCTCCAACTTTGAGCAGTTCTCGCTCGATAAGAAAGATACCGTTAGCGACTTCAAACAGAAGATTTTCGATTCAACGATCGGCAATCTGATGAATATCAAAGAGGAGCTTGATGCCGAGACGTTGGAGCGGGCGATTGAAGCGCTGGCGTTGGCCAAACGGGTGGAGTTTTATGGTTTTGGCGCATCTGCGGCAGTCTGTACCGATGCTCAGCATAAGTTTCACCGGTTGAGGATCAACGCCGTCGCCTATTCAGACCCTCATCTGCAGTCTATTGCAGCGGTAACCCTTTCCGAAGGTGATGTGGTCGTCGCTATTTCTCAGACCGGACGAACCAGAGACCTGCTCCACTCGGCGCGGTTAGCGATAGCCCAAGGCGCGCAAGTGATCGCGTTGTGCCCCAGCGATACGCCGTTGTCCGATCAAGCGACGATCCCGATCCATATCGACCTGGAAGAAGATAAAGATCTCAGCGCTCTGATGTCATCCCGGGTGGTTCAGTTGGTGGTGATCGACGTGCTGGCCGTGGGGTTGGCCATGAAACTAGGGCCGGGGGTGATAGACCATCTCAAGGCGATTCGGCGTAGCTTACGTTCTCTGCGACTGAACGAGAAAAGACCGCCGTTGCGTAACCCCAAATAAGCACTAAGGTGCTCTATTGCGGCGGCCTTTTATGTTGCAGTGCCGCTTGAGTTTTCCCCCAAGCTATGAGAAATAAGAGCAGTAGGGCTAATCACAGTCACGTGGTAGCCATATAAGAACGCTAATATCGAGTTCTACCTGATTGTTATTCAATATGGAGTCGTTGCCATGATGAGACACGATCAACATCTAGAAGAGATCCAAACCGAAGTTCTTGACGCCTTCATGTCGGTGGATTGCGAATCTCAGCAGGCGACTAAAAAAGCCGCCAGTATTCGCAATCTCAAAACCCGCCGGGCGATCGAAGCACACTTCGAAGCGAAGCAGCTGCGCAAGAATCTAGACCAATACGATTTCGAATGACCTGAGCTATCGGTTTGGCCTTGTTTTCGCGCTGATCACTCTGGCAAAGCGTCGTCAAGGTAAAGCTTGATCGATTCGCGGGGCTGTTTCAGTCCTTGGAGGGCACTGTGCTTGAATTCGACGGTGAACTGGCTCCCGGCGCGTAAGGGTTGATCGCTGTGGCTCACCATGACCAGGGCAGGTTTATCGTCTGCTTGGGCAATCTGCCCGCCCATCGTTAGCCCTCGTAGCGGAATCTGGCCGGAGTACTGCATTGTTAAGCGCCAGCGGTTGGATGCGGGGCGGCTCTCACCGGTAATTTTTAGCTGTGATTCGACATAGCGGACCAGTTGGATCTGCTGGATCTGCTGTTGCTCTCCTTGCTTGGCTTCGAGGTGTTGCATATAGGCGCCAAACAGGGTGCTGGTGAGCGCTGACAGGCCCTCTCCATCACCACCTGTTTGCGCGGTGCTGCTCTGTCGGCTCCACAACACATTATCTTCGAGTAGTGCGCTGTAGTTGGGGTTTATCTGGCCGGGCTGGTAGTAGCTGGAGACCTTGTCGGCCACGATCCGATTGTCTTTTTCTCGATCACTGTTAACCGGGTGAGAGTGGAAGAAAAAGGCGCGCCGGTTACCCTCGGCTTCAAATTGGCGCTTCCAGATACGGCTGGCTGCAAGCGGGTCGTAACCGCTCAGTGCGCTATACAGCACGCCAATACGATCGGCTTCGCGTTCGTTCTCGTGGGTGAAGGCGGCCTGATAGCCCTCACGACCTGCCGAATTGGAGTTGGCCAGTGAAGTGACTTTGGCTAAAGATTGACCTTCGAAGACATGATTAGCCACGGTATGGGCCACTTCGTGGGCGAGTACGGCCGCCACCTCATCATCACTCTCTAGCTGTTGCATTAGCCCTAGATGGACCACCACGTAGGTGCCGCCTGTGGTGAATGCATTGAAGCTATCGCGGTTGATCAACACCGGTTGCCAACGCTCGTCACTGAGGTGGCTGATACGGTGGATCCGGTCGAAGATTTGGATCATGCGCCAATACTGATCCTTATCGAGTTGCTGGTTGATCTTGCGACCTTGCTGTTGTTCCTGGGCTAGTAGCTGTTCTACCACTTGGTTACCCTGCGTAATCTGCTCGCTACGCGAAGCTAAGCTCAGACTCCTCTCCCCGGTAACGCGATCCTGCTCGGATACCGACTCGGCGATGTTGTATAAACCTTGGTCAACGCTCTTGAGGCTTTCGCAACCCGAGATAGCAAGGCTGCACAACAGCACTAGGAACAATGATGATTTCGAAAGGTAGCGGGGTTCGGTCATTAATATCAGCTCTGGTCAGAATAGTAATAGGTAGCGGTTATTGTCGTTCAAAACGGGTTGCAGCCCTTTTTTGATATTGAGCGCATTAGGTTTGTAGCTTAGCCGGCCTGCTGTCGGCGTTGTTTGGCTATCACTGTGTTTTGCAGTGATTTTGGCTTATCCATAGAAGAGTATTCTATTTGTGCCTGTGAGCCAATTCCGTTAACATTCGCGCGATTCCAGCATGCTCGGATACATTCTCATGAACATTGTTGTCTACCCGGGTACTTTTGATCCGATAACTCACGGTCACACCGATCTTGTTGAACGTGCCGCAAAGATGTTCGATAAGGTGGTGGTAGCGATAGCGGCTAGCCCATCAAAGCAGCCTCTGTTGCCGTTAGAGCAGCGCGCCGAATTGGCCTGCCAAGTTCTTCAGCACATCGATAAAGTCGAGGTTGTCGGGTTCAGCGGCCTGCTCATCGAGTTTATGAAAGAGCACCGTGCTTGTGCCGTATTGCGTGGTTTGCGAGCGGTTTCGGATTTCGAATATGAGTTTCAGCTGGCCAATATGAACCGGGCGATCTATCCCGATTTTGAGGCGCTGTTCCTGACTCCGGCGGAGAAGTACAGTTTTGTATCCTCCACCTTGATTCGGGAAGTGGCTGCATTGGAAGGTGATGTGTCGAAATTTGTCCATCCCGCTGTGGCCGAAGCATTAAAAAAACATTTGGCGTAACGCCACGAATTGACCAGAGTAGAGGTAGCCGATCATGGCGTTAATCATCACCGACGAATGCATTAACTGTGATGTTTGTGAACCGGAGTGCCCTAACGAGGCGATCACACCGGGTGACGAGATTTATGAAATTGAACCCTCCAAGTGCACCGAGTGTGTCGGTCACTATGACACGCCACAGTGTGTAGAGGTGTGCCCGGTAGACTGTATTCCTAAGGATCCCGACCATGTCGAGACCGAAGAGCAGTTGATGAAGAAGTACGACCGTTTAACCGGTTGATCAGCGATATCTGTAGCCAGGAACCTCTGGCTAATGAGCGGGCAGATCATTATCTGGCCGTTTTTTTTGTTTGAAATTTATACCTGCAGATTCTCTAAAGGGTAATCCTGATTCGGGATAGATTAAATTCTTGCTCCATCCGCTCGCCGATGACATTCCTGTTTTCGGCTTCGCCGCAAAGGTAGTGTGCGTATTGCATATGCAAGCAGCGGACTTTGTCCCACTGTGAAATGCCACCGATACCGTAGCGTTGAAACAGCTCAGTAAACCCCAGCTCGGCAATACGCTGGCGTTCACTATCGTTTATATAGTGGTCGCGCCGGTCGACATAGTGGCGATGGTTGTCCATGTAGCGGGCTCTAAACGCGCTGTCGAGCTGAAGCTCTTGTTCGATCTGCTTCACCCAACCGTAGGTCTCGATCCGGCTGATCGCTTTGTAGAGGTCCTTAGAGCAGAGCCAATAGAGGGTCGGGAAAGGTTGATCATCGACCAGCGACCGCATGCGCAGCACCATTGGAATGCCGTTGGTGCTTTGATAGGCGATTTCCGCGATGCCGCGTGGGGGGCGGCCTAGCTGTTGTTCGATAAGCTGCAGTTGCTCTGGTGTCATAGTCGTATTAGTTTTTGACTTGTCAAAATCGTATTTTGATCGTTCATGTCTATCTAATGTTCACTGATCCGGATCCAAGGGCTATCGCGTTTAAGCCTAGACCAGCGCCATGCTAGACGCTGGCCTGGTAGGGTTATTTCGCTAGCTTGAGCTCTTCGTCGATCAGGGCGCGGATCCCGGTAACCAGATCTTCATGGCTGTGCGGTAGAGGGCGGCCATTGACAAAAAATGATGGGGTGCTGGTTACGCCAAGCTCTCGGGCTTCAGCTACAGATGCGGCGACCTTGGTCTGCGCTTTACCTGTTTGGAGGCAAGCGTTGAACGCTTCGATATCCAGACCTAGTTCATCGGCCAACATCTCTGGCGTGATCGATTTGAGGTAACTCTGGCGAGCAAAGACTAGCTCATGAAACGGCCAGTACATGTTCTGCTGGTCAGCACAAACGGCGGCTTCGGCCACTTTGCGTGAGACTCCTGATTGATTGATAGGGTAGTCACGGAACACCAGGCGAACCTTTTCACCGTACTGTTCCATCAGCTCCTTCACCTTTGGACCGGCATCTTTGCAGTGCGGGCATTGGTAATCAGCAAACTCGACCAAGGTCACGGCTGCATTGGGGTTGCCCTTGCTGGGATACCCGTCTAGCTCGATAGGCAAACGCAGCGTAGGCAGTGCCGGTAGCTCTATGCTGTAGCCTTTTTCGGTCGTGATTTGGCTTAGCAACGCACGTTGTTTGTCTACCATTGCTTGTTGATTCAGATAGTTACTGATCTCGCCTTTTACTTGCTGCAATGATCCAGGAATACGGGCTTTGTTGGCGTTATAAAACGCTTCGATCTGAGCCTCGCTAGGAGGCGCTACCTTCAAAAGCTGTTGTTGAAGCTGCTGGAAAGTCTTGTTTTGACGCTCAGACTCTTCGCGTACGTAGCGATTGACGATGTAGTTATTGAGTACCTCTATACGCTGTTGGTTGAGCTCCTGTTCGAGTTTGTGCAGCGAAGCCTGCACCCCGGTAGGGAGTGTCTGTTGTTGGTAGGTCTTGTTGTCGTAGTGGAGCACAGGGCCTTCGGCAGCTTGCGTGCTGTTGAATAGCAGCGCGCTAGATAGCGCAATACTGAGTTTGATAAGCTGTCGGGGTGAAAGTGAGCTGGGCATTGATGCCTCCTTGCGGTTCGGTTTGCAGTACAGGCATTGAGCCTGGATCAGAATAAATAGAAAGTTGGCACCATACCCATGCCGGACCCTGGCGGCAACCCTGAGGGGTTAACGTTTTGCTACGCTTGGGTGGAGAGCGGCGAAATAACAGGCTCGTGTCTTGGTTATTCTTCTGCGTCACGCCATTGCTCTCTTTCGAGGTAACTATGAATCGGTTGTTCGGACTATTGCTGCTGATGTTGAGCCTTGACTGCACTGCTCAAGCGCCGCTACGGGTGGGTGTATACCCTACCGACCCGGGGGTAGTGCTGACCGAGCAGGGTGGCGTTACTGGCCATTATGTCGAAGTGTTAAATGTTATCGCCGAGCGTGAACAGTGGCAGCTGGTATTTGTTCATGCCCCCTGGAGTGCGCTACTGGACAAGTTGGAAGCCGATGAGGTCGACCTCATCGTTGGAGCAGCCTATACCCCGGCTCGGGCTCAGTTGTATGATTTTAATCAGGAAACCATTTTTTCCAATTGGGCGCAGTTGTTTGCTCGGGATAATCAAATCCAATCGATTCTTGATCTTAGCGGCAGCCGAATTGCCGGTGAGGATCTGGGGTTTTATACGTTGGAATTGGCAAAACGATTGAAGCGATTTGGTATCAGAGCCGATGTGATCGGGGTCGATAGCTTTGATGATGCGTTGCTGAGTGTGGTGGAGAACCGGGCTGATGTTGCCATCGTGCCCCGAAGCGCGGTCAATAAAGTGGCCCAGCAGTACCCGCTTCAATTAACACCGGTGATCTGTTGCCCTTCGGAAGTTCGCTATCTGGCAAGCAAAGGAGAACAAGGGGGTGTACTGGCGCGTATTGATCATCACTTGAGGCAGATGAAAGCCAATAACCAATCCTTTTTTTATCAATCTTTGCAGCGCTGGATGCAACGCGAGCCACGGCTACTGTTGCCACAATGGTTGCTTCCTACTTTGTTGGTCTTGTTAGCGATGGCTCTGCTGTTGGGGGCGGGGGTGTTGGTGTTGCGCAGCCAAGTGAATAAAAGGACCGATCAACTGCAGCGCGCCTGCGCTGATATGGAGAACAGGGTTCGTCTGCGCACGATTGAGCTTTCTGATACCAACGATGCGTTACACCGAGAGGTGGCTCAGCATCAGGCTGCCCAGCAGCAATTGCGGCACCTTGCTCAGCATGATGCATTGACTGGGTTACCTAACCGGCGCCACTTCAGCAACCTGCTAGAGCAAGAATTGAAACGGGTGCATCGTAGCGTAAGGCCGTTGGTGGTGATGTTTCTCGGCCTGGACGGCTTTAAACAGGTTAACGATAACTTCGGCCATGATGTCGGTGATCGAGTATTGGTTGAGTGTTCGGCTCGATTGAAATTGTGCTTACGAGAAATAGATCAATTAGCTCGACTGGGAGGCGATGAGTTTGTCGTGATGCTAACCGAGGTCGGCGACCCTCGCGACGGTGCTGTTGTGGCTCAAAAAATTATCAGCGCTATGGCTAAACCGATGTTGCTCAAGGGGCATTCTTGCCAGCTAGGGGTTAGCATCGGGGTCAGTCATTATCCGGCTCATGGCTATGAGGTTGATCAGCTATTAAGCAAGGCCGATCAGGCAATGTATCGGGCGAAACAGGCCGGTAAAAATCGCTACGTCGAGTTCGATCATTAATGTTTTAGATAGCTTGCGTGGTATCGAAGAGGCTCCCAAAATCTTGAGACAATGAGCCGTCTTCGATGGCTTATAGCGGCTTGTAGTCAAATGTTTGCCCCCCTACCGAGGCTTCGTACATCAGCCCTCCCTTGATTTGGGTAAAGATGGCAATCCCATCGGAGTAATCAACATTGGCTGCGGCTCCTGCTGTTACCGCTACGGCCGAAGCCTGAGCGCTGAGCTCGAAATTGTCTTCGGTGAATCGTTTGAAGGCTGCCTTGTCTTTAAAAAAGATAAGCTCACTATAAGCCTGACCTCCAAACTGAAAACCGATTGATAGCTGTACCAGCTTGCTATCACCGGTATGCAGACCTCCTCGATAGACCAGCCCTTGACCAAATGCGCCGCCAATTCCCATCCCACCTTTTCCTACCGTTGGAAATATTGCATAACCGTAAGCTTGGTCAAAAAAAACCTGCAGTTTGGGGTCGGCTTTTTTAAATTCTGCAATCGTCTCTGCAGCCGCTGAGCGCGCTTGTTGCTGTTCATTGGCGGCGTCTTCTTTGGCTAATGGGTTCCAGCCAGCATGACTGGTCACCGACAGGCAAAGGGCGACTAGCCCGACCAACAGGGGTTTTAAAAGGGGACTCATCATCAATATCCTCGGCAGAGTCTGATTTGATCGCTTTGACAATATAGAGGCTTTTTGGGTGAGTCGTGGCGACAAATAAGCGAGGTAAGCAACGCTTGTCTATTCACGGGTGCGTTAGCGTCATCGTTAACGGTGTCTATAGTATTGTTATAAAAACAAATTGCTCAATGTCTTAGGTGATGATGGAGGTGCGGGTGAAAGCGCTGATATTGATTGTTATAACAACCTGGCTGTACGGGTGCGAGTCGGTTCCGGATCAGCTGAATCCCTTTTCTCCGGACGCGCTGCTGTCGGAGACCGAGTACAGTGCGCAGCGGCAACAAGCGCTTGAACGTGCATTGGTGGTAGACCCTGATAGCGGAGCGACCCGCTTTGTAGGCGATACGGTTTACGTGATCATGTCTGATTTCCAGTTTGACCCGAATCAGATTCGACTCAAGGCAGGCGCTATTACCCGTATTCGACTCAGTAATAGCGCCTGGGTCACGCATTACTTTGGTGGTGACGAGTTCTTTCAGAACGGTGCCGAGGTGGTCAGTATCCTGGGGAGCAATGTGCCGCCAAATCAGAACCATATTCCTGTGCCGCCTTTCACCGAGCGGGATCTGTATCTTTATGCCAAAGATCCCGGTGAGTACCCGCTTAACTGCTTTGTGCCTAATCACCGTAATGCAGGTATGAAAGGGGTGTTGATTGTCGAGACAGATGAGAAGGCGGAGTAATTCAATACGCTTATTTATGTATTTTTACCGTTGAAGCGTGCCAGCGCCCTGAATTACAACAGATTAGACATTGACTCCAAGATAAAGCCGTATATACTTCAGTGAGCTTGAAAGTACGTCTGATATTTATGCACAGATTATCGAAGTCTTACCCAAAGTACCTCGTCCTGTTCTTCATAAGTAATAGCAACACTTCCAGCAAAATAGCCTTGTTATAAGGCTCCAATTACTCTTGAATTTATAGGATATGATTATGTCTACTACTACTGGTACTGTTAAGTGGTTCAACGAAGCTAAAGGTTTTGGTTTTATCGAGCAGGAGTCTGGTCCAGACGTCTTCGCTCACTTCAGCGCTATCGTTGGTTCTGGCTTCAAAACTCTGGTTGAAGGCCAGAAGGTACAGTTCACTGTTACTCAAGGTCAGAAAGGACCTCAAGCAGAGAACATCGAAGCTATCTAATTTAGCTTTCTGCCTGATTTGCTCTCGCGGCAGGTCAGCCTCTCCCTCTTTAGGGGATGAGCGTAAAAAGGGTAAGACATTATGTCTTGCCCTTTTTTGTTGGTTAAGAAAATGCCGTTGTTGAGATGAATTGTCCGCTTCTGTTGTTTGTGTCGCCCGAACATCCTCCTCATATCTGGCCAAAAGGCCGATCGATACCATGAAAATTCCTAAACAAATCCAGCCCTTAATCGACGATGGTGTGGTAGATAGTGTTCTTCGCCAGTTGATGAGCGGTAAAGAAGCCACCGTTTACGTGGTTCGCTGCGGCTCTGAAATTCGCTGTGCCAAGGTTTATAAAGAGGCCGATAAGCGTAGTTTTAGACAAGCGGTGCAATACCAAGAAGGCCGTAAGGTGCGTAACAGTCGCCGTGCTCGGGCGATGGAAAAAGGCTCCAAGTTTGGCCGCAACCAGCAAGAGAGCGTCTGGCAGAATGCTGAGGTCGATGCGCTTTATCGGTTGGCTAGTGCCGGTGTTCGAGTGCCTCAGCCCTACGGCTGTTTTGACGGGGTGTTGTTGATGGAGCTGGTTACCGACGACGATGGCCAGGTAGCTCCGCGGCTCAATGATGTGGCCATGTCTGCCGAGCAGGCGCTAGAAGATCATGCCTCGGTGATTCGCGATGTGGTGCGGATGCTCTGTGCGGGACTGGTGCACGGTGATCTGTCCGAATTTAATGTGTTAGTGGATTCGTACGGGCCGGTGATTATCGACCTCCCGCAAGCGGTCGATGCGGCGGCCAACAACCATGCGCAGTGGATGCTTGAGCGTGATGTTAATAATATGACCCAGTATTATGGGCAGTTTGCTCCCGAGCTATTAACGACCCAATACGGCAAGGAGATCTGGGAGCTGTATGAAAATGCTGAGCTGCACCCCGATGTTGAGCTGACCGGCTATTTTGAAGAAAGTACCCAAGCTGCGGATGTCGATGCGGTGCTGGATGAGATCAAGGCGGCGTTTGTGGAAGAGCAGGAGCGCCAAGAGAGGTTGCGCGAAGCCGAAGAGTTGGTTTGACGGCGGGTCTATTGCAACCACAAGGTCAGCAAGCCGGCAGCACCAGCGAGTAGCAGCGGCAACAGTACCCAGCGGATCATGCCGACGCCTCCGGCAAATACCGCAAGTCCGCCTTTTAGTAGGGTGTTAGACACGCTGGCTAGGATGATCCCAAGGGTGGCGGTGTTGAGCAGAATATCCTTATCGGCCATTCTGGATAGGGTTAGGTTGATGGCGTCGACATCGGCAATGCCCGAGGCGATCGCCAGCAGTAGCACGCCTGATTCTCCCATCCACTCCACCATTGCTCGACCGAGCAAGGCTACCGCTGCCAGTAGAAATCCAAATAGCAGTGCAGGCCCCAACTCCAGTGGATTTTTTGGCGGCTGCGGGTCGACGACCTGTTGCTTGTTACCGTTGCGGAAGATCAGTGCGGCGCAGCCGAAAATCACTGCCGACATCACTCCCAAGGGCAGGTAAAGCTCGCTGATAAGGCCGGGGTTGATTAGCCCTGCTATCAGAATGACGCGGGGAAACATCACTGCACAGGCGATTAAGATGCCCACAGCGCAGAGCCGCTGGAGTGACTGTTGCGCATAGGATAAGCGCGATAGCTGCAGCGTTAGTGCGGTGGAGGAGAGCAGCCCGCCAGCTAGGCCCGTCATCAAAATTCCACGTTCGGCCCCGACCATTCGGATCAAAAAATAGCCGACAAATGATATCGCTGCGATCAGTACCACCATCCACCATATCTCATAGGGGTTGAGTGCTTGCCAGGGACCGAATCCCTGATTGGGCAGCACGGGCAGTAATACCAACGAGATGATTAGCAGTTGTAGTCCTGCATTGAGTTCGTGCTGGGATAGCTGTCGTAACAGCCGATGGAGAAATTGCTTGGAGCGTAACAGCAGAGTTGTCACCACTGCGCAAGCGGCTGCAACAACCACTTGATCGAGCCCGGCTAAGGCGCCGAGTAAAAAGGTCATTAGCATTGCAACATGACTGGTGGCGCTAAGGTTGGAGCTAAGCTGGCGGTTGATAAAATAGGCAGTGATCACCAGCGCGGCAACCGAGGCGAAGCCGACAACCAGAATCAGCCCACCCAGGTGGGAGGTCAGTAGTCCTGAGACCCCTCCCAGCAGTCCAGTCAAACCGAAAGTACGCAGCCCTGCCATCCGTTTGCCATCGGCAAGATCTCGAGTGCTCCAGCCCCGTTCGACGCCTATCAGCAGTCCGATGGCGAGTGAGGATCCCAGTAGTAGCAGTTGAGAGAGGCTGTCTTGCATTCTTTATCCTATAGATTCCTGTCTCAAGGTATAGCAGCCATTCGGCATTGCAGCGTTAAGTGATGGGGATCAAACAAGTGGTTTGAGGGTTGTGCTGGATAAAAAAAAGGGCGCTATCTAGCGCCCTTGTGATTTCTACATCTTAGTAATTAAGCGTCGATCTTCTTGTACTTCACCCGGTGAGGCGTGGCATCACCGATCCGCTCGACCAGGTCGGCTTCGTACTCGGTGTAGTTACCCTCAAAGAACACCGCTTTCGAATCACCCTCATACGCCAGGATGTGGGTGGAGATCCGGTCTAGGAACCAGCGATCGTGCGAGATCACCACCGCGCAGCCGGGGAAGGCCAGTAGCGCTTCTTCGAGTGCTCGCAGGGTTTCGACGTCGAGATCGTTGGTCGGCTCATCGAGTAGCAATACGTTGCCGCCCTCTTTCAGCAGCTTGGCTAGGTGCAGTCGGTTGCGCTCGCCACCGGACAGGTCTTTGACGAACTTCTGCTGGTCGCCGCCTTTGAAGTTGAAGCGGCCGGCGTAGGCGCGTGAGGGCACCTGGTAGGTTCCGACGGTGATGATATCTTGGCCGTCGGAGATTTCATCAAAAACCGTTTTTGATCCGTCAAGTTCACGCATCTGATCGACATGGGCCAGCTTGACAGTTTCACCGATCACCACTTCACCCGAGTCGGGCTTATCTTGGCCGCTGATCATCTTGAACAGGGTCGACTTGCCTGCACCGTTACCACCGATAACGCCGACGATGGCGCCTTGTGGTACGACGAAACTCATATCATCGACCAGTACTTTATCGCCGAATGATTTGCACACATTGTGCAGTTCGATCACCTTCTCGCCCAAGCGTGGTCCGGGTGGGATGTAGATCTCTGAAGTCTCGTTGCGCTTCTGGAAGCTCTGCGAACTCATCTCTTCGAACTGCTTTAAGCGTGCTTTGGATTTGGACTGGCGCCCCTTGGAACCTTGGCGCACCCACTCGAGTTCCGATTTGATGGTTTTTTGATGCGCCGCTTCCTGCTTGGCTTCGGTCGCCAGTCGAGCGTCTTTCTGTTCAAGCCAGGAGCTGTAGTTACCTTCGTACGGGATACCGTGGCCGCGGTCGAGTTCCAGGATCCAGCCGGCAGCGTTGTCGAGGAAATAGCGGTCGTGGGTGATCGCTACCACGGTACCAGTGAAATCGACCAGGAACCGCTCCAGCCAGGCCACCGACTCAGCGTCGAGGTGGTTGGTAGGCTCGTCCAGCAGCAGCATATCCGGCTTGGACAATAGTAGGCGACACAGTGCCACACGGCGGCGTTCACCGCCTGATAGGTGCTCGACCTTGGCGTCCCAAGGCGGCAGGCGCAGGGCGTCGGCCGCCACTTCCATCTGGCGCTCGATATTGTGGGCATCGACCGACTGGATGATGTTCTCCAGTCGTGCCTGCTCGGCGGCCAGCTTATCGAAGTCGGCATCGGGCTCGGCGTAGGCGGCATACACTGCATCGAGTTGGGTCAGCGCGTCCTTGGCCTCAGACACCGCTTCTTCGACCACCTCTTTGACAGTTTTGCTGTCGTCCATCTGCGGTTCTTGCTGCAGGTAGCCGATATTCAGATCGGGCTGCGGCCGTGCCTCGCCAAGGTAATCCTGATCAACCCCCGCCATGATCTTCAGCAGGGTCGACTTACCCGAGCCATTGAGGCCCAGCACACCGATCTTGGCGCCAGGGAAGAAAGAGAGCGAGATGTCCTTTAGGATTTCACGCTTGGGCGGCACGATCTTACCTACCCGGTTCATCGTGAAGACGTATTGAGCCATGAGTCTGATTAACCTGTGTTGAGCCTAGAAATTGACATCGATTTTAGCTTATTGAGGCTGTGAAGGGCAGCGTGTGCGGCAGGGAGTCTATGAATTTCTGCAAACGGCTAAGGTGAGTTGTATCCAGCTGCCGTGTATTTGGAGCGGTTGGATGTTTTGTTTAGGGGTATCATGATTTTGATAACAATTTAAGGTTGCTTTTGATGTGTGTTTTTCAGTCATAGGTGAGGCTAGTGGGGTTAGAATTAAAGGTGGTATATTAGACGTTGCTGTTGTTTGGTTTGACTACAAGGAGGATCTGATCATGAGCAATCTAACTCGCTTCAATCGTCTGTTTGGCGATACGTTCTTCGATGACTTTTATCGGCCGATGGTTCATAAAAGTGCCGATAAGCCACCGGCTATTGATGTCCACGAAACTGACGAAAACTACCTGATCAAGGCTGACCTGCCCGGTATTGAAAAAGATGATATCGAGGTTAAGCTGGAGAATGGCATCCTGACTATCAAGGCCGAAACCTTAAATGAAGATAAAGAGGAGAAGGACGGCAAGTTGATTCGTCAGGAGCGTCACTTTGGGCAGTTTGTACGTCAGTTGTCGGTAGGTAGTGATGTCGACCCGCAGGCAGTTAAGGCTAACTTTGATAATGGTGTGTTAAGCCTGAGTCTGCCTAAGGTTAAGCAGGAGCCACCTAAAGGTATGAAGATCGACGTTGCTTGAGCCGCAGATGTAAAACTATGCTCGATTGCATATCGAGAAGCCCCCGATTGGGGGCTTTTATCCACAGGACCCACGAGCACCAGCAAGAAGGGGGTCTGCGTTCTAAAACGTGATCCGTTGATTGTGCTGCAAACCGTTATTTCGATGAACAGAATTTGATCAGTTTTGCATCGCTTTCATGTGAATTTTGACCATCAATTAGGGTATAATGCGCGCCTTTCTCGCAGCAGTGCCGGTTCTGAATCGATAAATTGACCGTCGATCAGGGCGCGCTACCACGACCATTTAGGGGATTCCCATGTTGAATAACGCATTGACGATTGCTGACTTTGATCCTGAAATCGCTGCGGCGATTGCTGCCGAGAAGCAGCGCCAGGAGGAGCATGTCGAACTGATCGCTTCTGAAAACTATGCCAGCGAATTGTCGATGGAAGCGCAGGGTACTTGTTTGACCAACAAGTACGCCGAAGGGTACCCCGAGAAGCGCTACTACGGCGGCTGCGAGCACGTTGATGTGATCGAACAGCTGGCGATCGATCGTGCCAAAGAGCTATACGGCGCAGCATACGCTAACGTTCAGCCGCATTCGGGTTCGCAGGCTAACGCGGCGGTTTACATGGCGCTGTGCTCTCCAGGCGATACCGTTTTGGGCATGAGCCTAGCCCACGGTGGTCACCTGACCCACGGTGCGTCGGTGAGTTTTTCTGGTCGGATCTACAACGCGGTTCAGTACGGCCTGAACCCTGAAACCGGCGAGATCGATTACGCCGAAGTCGAGCGTCTGGCGCAAGAGCACAAGCCTAAGATGATCGTAGCGGGCTTCTCGGCTTACTCACGAATTGTTGATTGGCAGCGTTTCCGCGACATCGCGGAC
>JBALWS010000040.1:0-32095 GCA_036960405.1 Halopseudomonas sp.
GCAACACTGGCAGTGTTGAGGTCAGCGGTTCGATCCCGCTAGGCTCCACCAAATTTTATCGATATTTATCTTTGGTTGATGATGCAGGTGGCTTCTTTTAGCTTTCAGCATGGCTCCTTTGTGTCCGGGTGGATTTTTAATTAGCCCCCTTGTTTAGCTGTTTCATCAATGAGCCAATCTACTACCGCAATCATGGCTGTTTCACTCGAGCCTCCCTGGCTTAGCGTTTGTTCGTAGATCTGGATTTGTTGATGGGCGCTGGTGCCGTGGCTGAGAATGGTTTGTGCGTGATGGATTTCAGCTTTGCAGCCTAATTCGGTGGCGGCTTCATCGATCATCTCAAGCCATTGTTGCAGGAGTTCGTCGAAATCCACCTTAGTTTCCAGTCGAAAATCGATCAATCCTGCGTCAATACCATAGCGCTGAGCACGCCAGCGGTTTTCCTGTATCAGCATCGGTGCGTATTCACGCCAGCGTTGATTATTGTCCCGCAGGTTGGATAGCATCCTTAGTGTCGCTAAAAACAGGGCGGCAATGCTCAGGGCATCCTCTAGGCGAGTACAGACATCGGTAATTCGCATCTCTAGGGTTGGGTAACGGCAAGACGGGCGGATATCCCACCACAGCATCGAGGCGTCTTTGATTAGGCCAGTTTTGACTAGAACATCAACGTGGCGTTGGTATTCTGACCAGGAGCCAAATCGATCGGGTAGGCCGGTACGGGGGAGTTCGTTGAAGACCGATAGTCGGTACGATTTGAGTCCGGTGTTATCGCCGCCCCAGAAGGGGGACGAGGTGCTAAGTGCTAATAGGTGAGGGAGGAAATAGACGCACTGGTTCATCAGGTCGATACGCTGATCCTGATCGGGAATACCGACATGAACGTGCATGCCGCAGGTCAGTAGTCGGCGTACAACGGCTTGCAGGTCCTCGGCTAGTAAGTCGTAACGATCCAGTTTGGTGTGTTCTTGATCAACCCATAGAGCGCTTGGGTGGCTTGATGCTGCGATGATGGCCAGGCCATAGCTATCGGCTATTTCTGTAACGGTTTGGCGCAGATAACCGAGGTGTCCGCGAGCTTCATCAATGTTGTGGCAGACTTTGGTTCCCACTTCTATCTGGGCCCTGAGAAATTCATGAGTCACCATTTTTGGCAGTGCTTTGGCACAACGCCTGAACAACGCTTCAGGAGGATTGGCTGCGAGCTGACGAGTTTTTCTATCGACTAGCAGGTACTCCTCCTCGATGCCAAGGGTGAAAGGTTCTAGGAGCGAGCTTTGGGTCATGACCGAATTCCTATGGCCGTTTGCAAATGGCTATTTCTTGTCGAAAAAATGGATCTTATGCAGTGACGGCTGATTTAAGATCTCTGCCAATCCTTCCGCTAAGGCTTCGGCCCACCATAGGCAGGCATCATGGTTTTGTAGCAGATCTTGGCGGATCTCGATGGCACAGTTTGGAAAGCCTCGATCATGGCCGTGACGGTTAATGGAGTATGCAAACTCTTTACCCGAATAGGGCTCGTTATCGCCGATCACTAAATGTTCGTGTCGATCCAGAAAGGCCATTAGTGGCTTTGCGATCCGAGGGTCTTGGTTCCAGAGTATGCCCGCGTGCCAAGGCCGGGGTGTATCACTGGCTTGCATCCTGGGTGTGAAGGTGTGAATCGAAAATAACATTGGAGCCGGAGTGTAGGCAGTCAACGCATCGAGTTGGCGCTCGATCTCCTGATGATAAAGTGATGATATTCGCAGTACCCGTTCTCGTCGCTGATTGTCGCTGAGCTGCTGGTTTCCAGGGATAGCATGATCGTCACTTTGTTCAGGGATCAAGGAGCTTTCGTTGAGGTCTGGATTGCGATTTACGTCAATCAGCAAGCGCGAGTAATTGGCCAGTACTGCTCGGCAGCCAAGTTGATCCGACATCAGCTGAACCAGATCGGCAGAACCTTGGTCCCAGGCGATATGTTGTTCCAGTTGGCTGGGTGTTAGTCCAAGTCGTTTAAGGTGTGGTGGGATGTAGTTGGAGGCATGATCGCAGATCAATAGTAGCGGTGTAGATGAGCTGGGGTTGAGCACGGTGCAGGCGGGGGGGTCGTTAACGGTCAGTAGTGGCGAAGGGTTCAACCTGTCATGCATGATAGGGTTCTCCTAGCGAACTAACATTGATTTGCGCAACAAGGGGTCTTGCGGTGTTGAATTAAGCGTAGACCCGAAATCTCCACCGCGTTATAGCATCATCTGGGTTACGGTAGTTCGTCCATAACGGTGCGGACGATGCGCCGATCCATCTGTAAGGCGGCGTCATCTTTGCCGGGATAATCGAACTGGTTTAGCAGATAGCGAATGGCATTGATTCTTGCTCGTTTCTTGTCGTCAGATTTGATGATGACCCAAGGTGATTCAGGGGTGCTGGTGTAAAAGAACATATCCTCTTTAGCGCGTGTGTAACCATCCCATTTGCCTTGAGATTCTTTGTCTACTGGGCTTAGCTTCCACTGTTTTAGAGGATCGGTTTCGCGCTTGTTGAAGCGGCGTTCTTGTTCTTTTTTGCTAACCGAAAACCAGAACTTGATCATCCGCGTACCGGATCCGATCAATAGGCGTTCAAATTCAGGGGTGGCACGGAGGTGGGAGATAACTTTTTGTTTGGTGGTGAACCCCATAACGCGTTCGACCCCCGCGCGGTTATACCAGCTACGATCGAATAGCACCATCTCGCCACCGGCGGGTAGGTGGTTGACGTAGCGTTGGAAGTACCATTGGGTTTGCTCCCGCTCGCTGGGCTTCTCGAGGGCAACAACTCGGCAGCCTCGAGGGTTAAGGTGTTCGATAATTCGCTTGATGGTACCGCCCTTTCCTGCGGCATCGCGGCCTTCAAACAGGCAGCATATCTTTATCTTTTCCTGTTTGACCCAGTTTTGAAGCTTCAATAATTCGACATGCAGGGGCTTGATCTGGGCTTCGTAATCGCTATTGGACATCTTAACTAGCCCTTTACGGCGTTCACTGCCCTCGCAGATGTCACCTTGTTCTTCGAGCGAACTTTGTTTTTTGATGCTGATGGTGTCTACCTTAGGGGCCTCTGTCTCGGTCGATTGACTCAGGTCATCGATTTGGTCCGGTGATGAATTATCAATCATGGTAGTGTTCCGCAATGATGGACTATGGATACTAAAACCTTCGACTGGTATAGGTAAAGTCCTGATTAGTGTTGTGGGTAATAAGCCCCTCGACCTGATTCGATATGGCTATATTAATTTGTAATCAATGGCTTTTATCATAGTGGATAGTTAACAGCGATGAAAAATCCTCTTAACGGCTTTGGCAGCCGCTTACTTCGTCCCGTCATTATTTCGGTGTTGGTGATTAGTATCGTTCAGGTTGTTATCACCCTTTGGGTGAGTCAGAACAGCGTAACCACCCTCGTTGAGCAAGTTGTACAGACCCTTAATCAAGGAGGCAATGAGTTAGCCGCACGGCTAGATAAAAGTGGTGAGGGGGTGAAACTTACCATGGAGCAGCTATCCGAAAATGTCGCAAAGTCGCTGGGTGATACGTTGACCCAGCAGTTGTCGCAGGAGCAGCAGCAGGTCAGTCAGGAGTTGATTAAATCGACCCACCAAAGTGCTCATGCGATGGCTGAATTGATGGCTTTGGTAGCACCTAATGCGATTTGGGATCGAGATGGGCCCGAACTGACGCGGCTGGTACGTGATCTGCAACGTAACCCTCAGGTGATATTTGCTGCTTATCTGGATGCCGACGGCAAGCCGCTGACCCGCTATCTGGATCGTGGTAGCGATAAGGTCAAAGCGTTACTGGCTAGCGGCCAGGGCCGTCGCTCGCTGGATAAGGTCATGGATGCGGCCAAAGCGGATACGACGATCTATCTGATCGAGACGGATATCAATCCTAAAGGGGCTGTGATTGGTCGTTTTGTGATGGCGACTTCAGAACAGCAAGCTCAGGATGCCGCCGCTGCGTTGGATCAGCGGTTTGAAAAATTGATTCAAACCAGTCTAAATCAAGTACAGAGCACCATCGCCAGCGAAGCGCAGCAAGCGCAACAAACGTTGCAGCAGTCGCTGCAGCAGGCCGCAGAGCTTAATCGCAGCACGGGTGAGAGCACCAAGGCGGTAGTTGATAGCGCCTCAGGTGCGTTAATGCGCAGTATTGCATTGGTATTGGTGGCTCTAGGTGTGCTGTTGGTGTTGGCGTTAGCAGTGATTATGGCGATCAGGATCACCAGTAAGATCAATACCCTGACACTGGCACTCAATGACCTGGCGGAGGGCGAAGGCGACCTAACCCAGCGGATAGCGATCGACAGTCATGATGAAATTGCTGATATGGCGACAGCGGTGAACCTGTTTGTTGAGAAAACTCAGCGGCTTGTTAGTCAGGCCAATAGTGCTGCTGATGAAACCGGCATGCATATCGAAGCGATGCACAGTGTGACCGATCAGGCGAATCAGGCGGTTGATCGTCAGCACCAGCAGCTTAATCAGGTCTCCAGCGCGATGAGCGAGATGGTCGCCTCGGTACAGCAGGTCGCCGAACGGATTCAGGAGAACCTGGCCAACGTAGACAGCATTCGTCAGGCCAGTGGTGAGGCTAGCCAGATATCTGCCAGTGTGCGTAGCGGCATCGAAACCTTGGTCGAGCAAGTTGGTAGAGCCTCGGAAGTGGTTAATGATGTGGCGGGGCAGAGCCAGCAGATTGAGGTGGTGCTGGATGTGATCAAGAGTATTGCCGAGCAGACTAACCTGTTAGCGCTTAATGCTGCCATCGAAGCGGCCAGGGCCGGTGAGTCGGGCCGGGGTTTTGCCGTGGTGGCCGATGAGGTCCGTGCGCTGGCCGGTAAAACCCAGCAATCGACCGAAGATATTCAGCAGCGTATCGATGGATTGCAGCGCGAAGTCAAAGAGGCGGTTAACGTGATCCAAGGGGTGTGCGGTTATGCTGAATCTAGCATCGAAGAGATTGGCCGATCTGATGAGCGGATGCAAAGTGTGTCGGGATCGGTTGGACGGCTTTATGACCTGACCAACGATATCGCAGCGATGGCGGAGCAGCAGTCGCAGGTTTCGGCAGATGTAAACGGCAGTATCGAGCAGATCAGCCAGGAAGCCGAATTGGCGGCAGGGTCAATGCAGCAAAATGCGCAGGCATCGAATGCGCTCGGAGCGTTGGCGCAGTCGCTGAAAGGGATTTTGGGGCAGTTTAAGGTTTGATTGAGATATTGTAATAAATAAAAAGGGCTCGCAATGAGCCCTTTTTATGTGTCGTAAAGACCTTGTTGTTTAGCTATCCGTTTCCCGCGCAATCGCTCGATAAGCGATGTCGGTACGGTAGCTCATACCTTCCCAGTTTACTTGTTTGACCAGGTCGTAGGCATTGGCCTGAGCGTCAGTGACCGACTCACCTAGGGCGGTGGCGCAGAGCACGCGGCCACCGGCTGTAACGACCTGACCGTCTTGGTTGGCAGTGCCTGCGTGGAACACCTTGCTGCCTACGTCTTCGGCTGCTGGCAGGCTGATTACGTCGCCTTTGGGGTAATCTGCCGGGTAGCCGTTGGCGGCCAGCACCACACCGACTGCAGGGCGGGGATCCCAGTCAGCGCTGGTTTGATCCAGCTTTTTGGACAAAGCCGCTTGGCAGAGATCAATCAGGCTGGACTTGAGTCGCATCATGATCGGCTGGGTTTCGGGGTCGCCAAAACGACAGTTGTATTCGATCACCTTAGGAGTACCGTCGGCCATGATCATCAGGCCAGCGTAGAGGAAGCCGGTGTAATCGTTACCCTCGGCTGCCATGCCGCGGATGGTAGGCATGATCACCTCGTTCATGACGCGGGCGTCGATCTCGGGGGTGACCACTGGTGCTGGAGAGTAAGCTCCCATGCCACCCGTATTGGGGCCTTGGTCGCCATTGAGGGCACGCTTGTGATCCTGGCTGGTGGCCATCGACAGTACGTTGCTGCCGTCGGCGATAACGATGTAGCTGGCCTCTTCACCATCGAGAAACTCCTCGATCACAACGCGGCAACCGGCTTCGCCGAAGGCGTTACCCGAGAGCATATCGTGCACAGCGGTTTCGGCTTCCTCGAGTGTCATCGCGACGATGACGCCCTTGCCAGCAGCCAGACCGTCGGCTTTGATTACGATCGGTGCGCCTTTTTCGCGCAGGTAGGCCAATGCAGGGTCAATCTCGGTGAAGTTTTGGTAATCACCGGTAGGGATCTGGTGACGCTCAAGGAAATCCTTGGTGAAGGCTTTGGAGCCTTCGAGTTGTGCTGCGCCAGCGCTGGGACCAAAAACGGCTAGTCCAGCTGCTTGGAATTTGTCGACCACGCCTTCAACCAGTGGCGCTTCGGGACCGACGATAGTCAGGTCGATGCTGTTCGCTTTGGCGAAAGCTATCTGAGCCTCGGCATCCATTACATCGATGGCGACGTTTTCGAGCTTGGGTTCTAGCGCCGTGCCAGCATTACCGGGTGCGACAAATACCTGGCTGACACCCGAATCGCAGGCTGCTTTCCAGGCTAGAGCGTGTTCACGACCGCCGCTGCCCAATACCAATACTTTCATTGCTATTCCTCAGAATCAGCAGGCTGGATTGAACCAGCCTTAATCATTGTGTTTGATGGTAACGCAAAGCGTAGCGAGCGAAGGCAGGGTTAGGCAAAAACCGGCGAGGGTGCGCAGCCTACATAATGTAGGTGAGCAGCCCAAGCCGGTTTTTAACGACGCCCTGCCGAGCGCAGTAGCTTAGATCGTCATCAATGGCGGAAGTGGCGCATTCCGGTAAACACCATGGCTATGCCGGCTTCGTTGGCTGCGTCGATCACTTCCTGATCGCGCATCGATCCACCTGGCTGGATAACGGCAACAATGCCAGCCGCTGCTGCGGCGTCGATACCGTCACGGAAGGGGAAAAAAGCATCGGATGCCATCACCGATCCGGGTACTTCCAGGCCTTCGTCGGCGGCTTTGATACCGGCGATCTTGGCGCTGTAGACGCGGCTCATCTGGCCCGCGCCAACCCCGATCGTTTGGCCGTTCTTGACGTAGACAATGGCGTTGGACTTTACGTATTTGCCGACCTGCCAGGCAAACAGTAGATCGCGCAGTTCCTGCTCAGTTGGAGCGCGCTCGGTTACCACTTTGAGCTCGCTGGCTTCGACCATCCCCAGGTCGTTGTCCTGCACCAGTAGGCCACCGTTTACCCGTTTGAAGTCAAACGAGGTGGCGCGAACGTCGCTCCACTCGCCACACTCAAGCAGGCGCACGTTGGGTTTGGCGGCGATGATGTCGGAAGCGGCCTGTGAAACTTTAGGTGCGATAATTACTTCGACAAACTGACGTTCGACGATCGCTTTGGCGGTCGCTTCGTCTAGCTCGCGGTTAAACGCGATGATGCCGCCAAACGCGGAAGTCGGATCGGTCTGGAAGGCTAGGTTGTAGGCTTCGAGGATGTTGTCGCCGATCGCTACGCCACATGGGTTGGCGTGTTTGACGATGACACAGGCGGGCTCGCGGAACGGCTTGACGCACTCAAGTGCCGCATCGGTGTCGGCGACGTTGTTGAACGACAGCGCTTTGCCTTGTAGCTGGTGCGCAGTGGAAACCGATGGCTCTGCAGGGTTCTTCTCAACGTAGAACGCCGCGCGCTGGTGTGGGTTTTCGCCGTAGCGCATCTCTTGGGCTTTGATGAACTGGGTGTTAAAGGTGCGCGGGAAGACGGACGGCGTATCGCTGTCGTGATCGACCCGGTTGCCTAGGTAGTTGGCGATGGCGCCGTCGTAAGCAGCGGTGTGCTCGAACGCTTGTACCGCCAGATCAAAGCGAGTGTGCTGGTACAGCTGACCGTCGTTGCCGGCCATCTCGTTGAGAACGCTGTCGTAGGATTCGGCGTTGACCACGATCGCTACATAGGCGTTGTTCTTGGCCGCAGAGCGAACCATAGTCGGACCGCCGATATCGATGTTCTCGATCGCCATCGGCAGGGTGCAGTCATCGCGAGCGATGGTCTGTTCGAACGGGTACAGGTTTACTACCACCATGTCGATCGGGTCGATGCCGTGCTCGGCCATGACCGCATCGTCTTGGCCGCGACGACCGAGGATGCCGCCGTGTACCTTCGGGTGCAGGGTCTTGACGCGACCGTCCATCATCTCGGGGAACTGGGTGTAATCGGAGACTTCAACTGCTGCAACGTTGTTGTCGCACAGCAGCTTGTAAGTGCCGCCGGTGGAGAGAATTTCGACGCCTTGCGCGCAAAGCGCTTGGGCGAATTCGACGATGCCGGTTTTGTCCGACACGCTGATCAGGGCGCGACGGATCTTGATCGGGTTGATGGTTTCAGACATGGATAGGTACGTCTCAACTAAAGGTTTGGGATAAGAAGGTTATGGTTGTCGACCGGTTACAGCAGTCCGTACTGTTTCAGCTTTTTGCGCAGCGTACCGCGATTGAGGCCGAGCACTTCGGAGGCCTTGGTCTGGTTGTCGCGGGTGTACTGCATCACGGCTTCGAGTAACGGCGCTTCGATCTCATTGAGTACCAGATCGTAGACGTTGCTGGCAGGTTGGCCATCGAGTTGCTTGAAATAATGGTCGACAGCTTCGGCCACGCTTTGACGTAGCCGCTTAGGCTGGCTTGGCTCGTTGGCTGCGCTATCAGACAGTTGTAGAGGGGTGTCTTGTTCGGTCACAGTGATGGTGCTACCTAATGTCATGGAATTTATGCCGCTTGAGTGTTCAGTCGGTGTTGGGCAAAAAACTCGCCGATAGCCGACAGTTGTTGTGGTGGATGTTCTAGAGAATTGAATTGAGCTTTAAAGGCTTTGTGTGCACTGCTGTCCGATAGCGCGGCTAAATACCAGCCGACATGCTTGCGGGCAATTCTTACACCCAAAAAATCATCGTAAAATGCATAAAGGGCCTGCAAATGACCCTTCATCAACACTTCGATTTCAAGGTCTGAAGGCGCAGCTAAGTGCTTGCCGGTTTCCAGAAAATGATTGATCTGGCTAAAAATCCAAGGCTGCCCCTGAGCTGCGCGGCCAATCATTACCGCATCGGCGCCAGTCCGATCTAGTACCTGCTTGGCTTTTTCTGCGGAGTTGACATCGCCGTTAGCAATCAACGGAATCGTGATCGCTTGACGGATTTCGGCGATCGTTGCGTACTCGGCATCGCCCTTGTAACCGCAGGCTCGGGTCCGGCCGTGAACGGCCAAGGCGGCAATGCCGCTTTGTTCAGCGATCCGGGCAATTTGAACGCCGTTGCGCTGCTGGGTATCCCAGCCGGTACGAATCTTAAGGGTTACGGGGACCTCTACCGAGGCCACCACCGCTTCAAGAATCGATTGAACCAGGTTCTCATCACGCAGTAGTGCCGAGCCTGCTGCTTTGCTGCAGACCTTCTTGGCTGGGCAGCCCATGTTGATATCGATGATTTGCGCACCGTTATCGACGTTGAGTTGGGCTGCTTCGGCTAGCATCTGTGGATCGGCCCCGGCAATTTGAATGATGCGCGGTTCAGGTTCGCCACTGTGATTGAGGCGCTGGCGTGACTTTCGGCTGTTCCATAATCGCTTATCGGAGGTGATCATCTCGGAGGGCGTCATGCCGGCGCCGTACTGACGGCAAAGATGGCGGAACGGTTGATCCGTTACACCTGCCATGGGTGCAAGGACCACTTGGCTATCAATGCTGTAGGGGCCGATATTGAACACAGAGCACTCGTTTCGATAGTGATTAGGGGGTTAAACCGGCAACAGAAAATCGCCATCGACCTTGGGCAGATCAATCGTCAGGGCTGTGCGCGGATAGGGCGCTAATGATACCCGTAGAGGGGTGGCTGGGGGAAGAGGAATTGGTTAATTGTTGCTCAAAAAGTGTGGTTTGGCGCGTAAGAACTGAAGCTGGTAGTTGGGGGCTAAAGTGCCCGGATCAAGCAGTTCTAGATGTACTTGAATGGGGCTACGACTGGGCATCAGGTCGCCTGGCTGCAGGTCGCCGCCGAGATACTCCTTGGGTTGGAATATTCGAGCCGCTCGTAAACTCTCATCCAGGCCAGTAAAGCTTAATTGCAGCGCCGGAAACGGCTGGTCAAACGGAGCTTGGTTGATGAGCACCAGATCTAGCGTGACGGCGTTGGCATAATCGGGATGCTGGCGAATTAGCAGTTGCTGGCTGTTGATGCTGGGCAGGTCCTGCCGCGGTGCCAGTTGGCAGTCTAGCTTTTGGCAAGCTTGCGAATAGAGCTGAAGCAGCATTGGATGCTGTGATAGCTGATCGCGTTCAAACCACAACGTTTGCAGTCCTATTCCCGATAGGGCCAGCAGGATCAGCAGGCTCCAGCCTAGTTGCGCTGGTGTGCTGTCTCGCTGCCGAGGGGACAGCATGACCGGTTCGCGGGGGATGGCGCCCTCTGCAAGGGGAGTCGCCGCAGCCGAGCGGCTTTCTAAATGATCGGTTGCGACAAAGACCTGTTGGCAGTGACTGCAACGGACCCGGCCATCGGCCGCGCGCAGCTGTTCTCGGCTGATATCGAAGCGAGTTTTGCATGCAGGGCACTGGGTGATGAACTGCTGTCGCATAGGGTTAATTTCCGCTATTGGCTGGCATCGTTTGATGGATCAGCGGCGTACACCGGTCAATCGTACCCAGTCTTCGCGTGTAACGGCAGCTTCGAGTTCGAACCAAGGGCTATAAGCTTCGATTAGCTGCTCGGTCTGGCTGGCCAATACGCCTGAAAGAGCCAGCTTGCCGCCGGGTTTGACCAGTGTTTGCAGGGTGTTGGCGAGCTCGACCAGGGGGCCAGCCAAAATGTTGGCGACCAAAATATCGGCGCAGGCCTGGGTGTCGTGTTCGGCCAGTTGGTTGGGGTAGTAAAGCTCGACTCGGCTGTCATCGATGTTATTGCGCTGGGCGTTGTCCCGGCTGGCCAGGAGCGCTTGAGGATCGATGTCGGTGCCGATCATCTTGCTCGCGCCGAGTAGCAGCCCGGCGATGCCGAGGATGCCCGAGCCGCAGCCATAATCGATCAGTGTTGCGTTATTCAGCTCTTGTTGGTCGAGCCACTCCAGACACAGAGCGGTGGTCGGGTGGGTGCCGGTACCAAATGCCAGTCCAGGATCCAAGATCAGGTTGGCGGCGCTGGGGTCGGGGATCGGTTTGGTGCTGGGGCAAACCCATAGCCGCTGGCCAAACTGCATCGGATGGAAGTTGTCCATCCATTCGCGTTCCCAGTCCTTGTCCTCGACCAGTTCGGTTTTATGCGGTGGCAGGGGGGTCTCGGGGGCGATCTGTTGGTGGCCGTGCTTGAGAAGTGTTAGCACCAGATTCATATCGGTCTCTGCATCAAACAGCCCGATAAGGCGCGTGCTGTCCCACAGTGGTGTCGTGCCGCGTTCGGGTTCGAATAGCGGCTGGTCGGCGGCATCCTCTAGCGTCACCGCGCAAGCTCCAGCCTCGAGTAGCAGGTCTTCGTACTGCTCGGACAGTTGTGGCGGGGTTTCGAGTTTAAGCTGTAACCAGGGCATGCAAACCTCAAGGGCTGAGTTTGAAAATGAAGATATTGATAAGGTATATGGGCCGTTCTAGCGCATCTATGCGCCTACAGTATACGACCGCCACGGATGGCGGAAGTGTTGCAAATGCAGGAGCTATTTCCGACACGTACATCCTGTGCATAAAAAACAAACCCTCTATAAAAGAGGGTTTGTATCAGAGAGTGAGCCGGGCTTACATGCCGAGCTTTTTCTCTAGGTAGTGGATGTTAACCCCGCCTTCTTGGAAGTGCGAATCGCGAACAATCTCCTGCTGTAGCGGGATGTTGGTCCGGATACCATCGATCAGCATCTCATCCAGGGCGTTTCTCATCCGCACCAGCGCGCTGGTGCGGTCTTGGCCGTGGGTGATCAGCTTGGCGATCAGTGAATCGTAATACGGTGGAACCTTGTAGCCGCTGTACAGGTGCGAGTCGACCCGCACACCTAGGCCGCCGGGGGCGTGGAAGTGGCTGACTAAACCCGGACAGGGCAGGAAGGTCTTGGGATCTTCGGCGTTGATGCGGCATTCAAAAGCGTGACCGTTTAGCTTCACATCTTCCTGCTTGATCGATAGCGGTAAGCCGCTGGCGATCTTGAGCTGCTCTTTAACAATATCGACGCCGGTGACCATCTCGGTAACCGGGTGTTCGACCTGAACACGGGTGTTCATCTCGATAAAGTAGAAACCACCGTTCTCGTACAGGAATTCGAAGGTGCCGGCGCCACGGTAGTTGATCTCGATGCAGGCATCGACACAGCTTTTCAGTACGGCAGCGCGGGCGTCGTCGTCGATAAACGGCGCCGGTGCTTCCTCAACCACCTTTTGGTGGCGACGTTGCATCGAGCAGTCGCGGTCGTACAGATGGATGGCGTTGCCCTGACCGTCGGCCAGTACCTGAACCTCAACATGGCGCGGGTTCTCGAGAAATTTCTCCATATACACGACGTCATTGCCGAATGCGGCTTTGGCTTCGGCTTGAGTGACATGGATCGCATTGATCAGCGCTGCTTCGGTATGAACTACCCGCATACCGCGACCACCGCCGCCAGCAGTCGCTTTGATGATGACCGGGTAGCCGATCCGACGGGCGATCTTGGCGGTGCGCTCGTTGTCGTCGTCCAGCGGCCCATCAGAGCCCGGCACGGTCGGAACGCCCGCTTTAATCATCGCTTTGATCGCTGAGACCTTGTCGCCCATCAAACGGATGGTTTCGGCTTTGGGGCCGACAAAGGCGAAGCCGCTGTTCTCGACCTGTTCGGCGAAATCAGCATTTTCGGCCAGGAAACCGTAACCCGGGTGGATCGCCATCGCGTCGGTGACTTCGCCGGCGCTGATGATGCTAGGGATATTGAGGTAGCTATCGGTCGATGAATTGGGTCCGATACAGACCGCTTCATCGGCCAGTCGCACGTGCATCAGGTCTTTGTCGACAACTGAGTGAACGGCAACGGTCTTGATGCCTAGTTCGCGGCAGGCTCGCAGAATACGCAGAGCGATCTCGCCGCGGTTGGCAATTATAACTTTATCCAACATAGATAATGACCTTCAGTCGGGGACTCGATTACCCGATAGTGACTAGTGGCTGGTCGTATTCGACCGGTTGGCCGTCGTCGACCAGAATCGCGGTAATGGTGCCAGACTTGTCTGCTTCGATCTGGTTCATCATCTTCATCGCTTCAACGATGCAGATTACGTCACCGGCTTTAACTTGCTTGCCAACTTCGGAAAATGCGGCTGAGCCAGGTGACGCGGAGCGGTAGAAGGTACCGACCATTGGCGAGCGAACTACATGGCCATCTAGAGTAGATTCGGTGCTGGCTGGTTCGGCGGCAGGGGCCGGCGCTGCAGCAACTGGCGCGGGAACTGCTGCTTGCGGGGCGTAACCCATCGGGAATGGTGCGTAAGAAGGCTGTACGCTAGCAGCGCGGCTGATGCGTACCGATTCTTCGCCCTCTTTAATTTCAATCTCATTGATGTCCGACTCTTCGAGCAGTTCGATCAATTTTTTAACTTTACGAATGTCCATGATATGTCTCTGTACAGTTCATTTGACTGGGATGTTAAATAGTTACTTGGCCGCTTGCAGCTGGCTAATAGCCGCCTGCAGCGCCAGTTCATAGCCCTGTGCCCCTAAGCCACAGATCACCCCTATCGCCAGATCGGAGAAGTAAGAGTGATGCCGGAATGGCTCGCGTTGGTGCACGTTGGATAGATGGATTTCGATAAACGGGATGGCAACACCCGCCAAGGCATCACGAATGGCAACGCTGGTATGGGTAAACGCGGCAGGATTGATCAGGATGAAGTCGACCTGCTCATCGCGAGCGCTGTGGATGCGGTCGATCAGCTCGTGTTCGGCATTGCTCTGGAAAGCGCTAAGGCGCTGACCTTGTTCAATCGCCTGCTGCTGTAGGGTGAGGGTGATGTCGGCCAAGGTCGTAGCGCCGTAGATCTCCGGTTCGCGGGTGCCCAGTAAGTTCAGATTGGGGCCATTGATCACCAGGATGTTTGCCATCAAAAAAGCCTCATTTACACGGCAGGAATCGCAGAAAGTCGTAGTGTGCCGCAATCGCAGCATACTGTCTAGGACTATGTGTTTTTCTGTAGTTCATGGTATTTAGCATCATTTTGACCAGTTTTTATAGGGTTTGGTCGTGTTGGTTGGTTCGCTATAGCCACGTGCTATGATGGCCGATAGTTAATATAAGGTAGTGAGGCGATGGTGCGTTTTAGCTTTTTACTGATGATGGCGTTGCTGGTTGGCTGTGAGAGTGCTCCCTCCAAACAGGTGGCAGGGGACATTCAGCCCGATAAGGTTGAGAAGGCGGTAGTCGTTAGTCCCGTTGAGCCGGTTCGGTCTGAGTTTAGCCAGATTGAACGCGACCGAATTCTGTTGATTTTGGAGTTGTTGGATAGCGCAGACCAGGCGATTAAAGACAGGCGTTTGGCTCAGCCGCGTGGTAATAGCGCCGTGGACTATTACCGCCAGGTGTTAAAAATTCAACCTGGCTATCATGAAGCGCAGTCGGGGCTTGAGAATATAGTTGACCGTTATATCGAATGGAGCGATGCTGCGGTGCGGCAAGGTCGATTGCAACAGGCGCATCACTATCTGGCACAGGCGCGTCAAATTGACCCCGATGCAGCAGAGATTGAGCAAGCAGCGCTAAGGCTAAAGCGGTTGGGTAAGAGCCAAGGCGGTTATACCCGGCTTGATCGCCGTCAGGTCAAGATTAAGAGCCCTGATCTGGTGCAGGTATTGGGGCGCTTGGCGGATCGAATCCGGGCTGAAGATGCGCGGGTTGTGATCGATGCGCCCACTGACAGCCAAGGGCGTTGGATCTACCATCAGTTGAACCAGCGCCATGAGGATTATCGAGTTCGGGCTAATATGCGGATCGAATCTCAGCCCGGTGTTCGTTTGATGTATTAGATGTAGGCAGTAGATTTAGGTAGTTATCACGCACGACAATATCCCTATCAGGGAATGACGGAGACAACATTAGATGCGTAGAGTGGTGTTCAATCAGAAGGGTGGGGTCGGTAAATCGAGTATTACCGCGAACCTTGCAGCGATCAGCGCCAGTAGGGGTAAAAAAACCCTGCTGGTAGACCTCGATCCGCAGTGCAACTCTAGCCACTACCTTCTCGGGGAAGGGGTCAACGATGTCCAAAGTGACATCATGGACTTTTATAATCAGGTGCTCGAATTTCGAATGAAAGGCATTGATTTTACCGATTACATCACCGAAACCCCGCATCAAAACCTACACCTGGTCGCCTCCAACCCTAAGTTGGGTGACCTGCACGCCAAACTGGAAGCCAAGCACAAAATTTACAAGCTCAATGAGGCGCTCAGCGAGCTGAACCATTACGATGCGGTGTATATCGATACTCCCCCAGCGTTTAACTTTTATACCCTCTCTGCACTGGTCGCGGCCCAGGGGTGCTTGATTCCTTTCGATTGCGACGAATTTTCTCGCCAAGCGCTGTACGCCTTGCTGGAGAATGTTCAAGAGGTGCAAGAGGATCACAATCGCGAGCTGAAAGTCGAAGGTATCGTGGTCAACCAGTTTCAACCTCGGGCCAGCTTGCCACGGCAGATCGTTGAGAGCCTGCGCGATGATCAGTTGCCGGTGTTGAATTCGTTTATCTCTTCGTCGATAAAAATGAAAGAATCGCACAACGAAAGTCTGCCGCTGATCCATTATGCCCCCAAGCATAAGTTAACCCAGGAATTCTTGGCGCTGTTCGATGAGTTGAACTGAGTATCATGACCGGGCCTTGTGGCTAGCTTTGGAGAATAGTGATGCTAACGCCCGATTATGATTGCAGTATCGTCAACCTAATCAGCGCGGTAGCCGGGGCGCATGCTCCGGCTGCTGATCTTTACCCGCCTTTATCCGTACTCGATGATGCCCGCTGCGAGCAGCGCCCGGTAGCGCTGCTGGTTATCGATGGCTTGGGCTACCAATTTTTGCAGCGCTTTCCCGCTAGTGCCTTAGCCCGCCATTGTGTACAGCGTTTGACCTCGGTGTTTCCGACCACGACCGCTGCGGCTGTAACGGCGCTGGCACTAGGGGTGCCGGCTCAACAGCACGGCATTAGCGGCTGGTTTACCTATCTGCGTGAGCTGGGTGCGGTGGTGATGCCGTTGCCCTTTATGCCGCGTGGGGGTGGCAGTGTTTATAGCGATCTGGGGATCTCGGCCGATTCGATGCTCGATGCCCGGCCGTTATTACCCCGGTTAAATCGCAGGGTACAGGTATCCGGTCCAGGCTATATTGCCGATTCTGACTTCAGTCGAGCGTTATACGGTAACGCCCCCAAGGCGCCGCACAACAGTCTGGCGCAGCTGTTTGACCAACTAACCAAAGGGCTCAAACATCGGGGTCACCCGTTGGTGTGGGGCTATTGGACCGAACTCGACGGCCTCGCTCACCAGTACGGCAGCGGTAGCGCCGAAGTGAGTGCTCATTTTCATCAAATTGATCGGCTATTTGAACAATGGCTAGAGCAGCTTGCCGGCAGCGATGCGCTAGTGTTGGTAACCGCTGATCATGGTCTGATCGATGTAGTCGACGAGCAGCGATTGCTGCTGGAGCATCATCCGGAGCTCGAAGCGATGCTAAGGCTGCCGTTGTGCGGTGAACCGCGCGCTGCGTTCTGCTACTTGCGCCCCGGTTGCCAACGCGATTTTGAACAGTACTTTGCTGAGCACTTTGCTGATCTGTTTGAGGTAGTGGCTAGCGAGCAGCTACTCGAACAGCGGTTGTTTGGTCGTGGGTCCCCATCGTCAAGACTGCCTGATCGAATCGGCGATATGACGGTGTTGGCCAAGCAGCAGGCGATTATCAACGATCGACTGCTTCAAGAGCGCCCCTTCCTGCAGCGGGGCGTCCATGGCGGTCTTAGTGCTGAGGAACTGTACGTTCCGCTGGTGATGGCCGAGCCCTAGCGGCTAAGTACTGAGAAGTTCAAGAGTATTTCGGCTGTTCAATAGCTTGTATCGTCAATAGGGTCTATCTATATAGCGAGTTGTTCTGTTGCCTGTATGGGCAACGGATGTCGATATCGATACTGGAGAGCGAACGATGCCACGCAACAGCGCTGTAATATCCTGTTTGATCAGCACGCTGGTTATATTAACCGCATTGACGTCACCGTCGGCCATTGCTGCCGATGCTGAGGCCGCTGCATCGATCGTTACAGAGAGTCCCACCATGGTCGGGCGGGGCGGCCGGGTCTGGGAGTTTGACCCTAACGATCAACCCTATCCAGCCTATGTTGCCGATCCCAGGCGTCCGCGAATGAACGTCAGCATTGGCTGGACCAATACCGATATTCCGGAGACCTCGAGTGGCAGAATTATGCTCGATGCTGGGACACGCTATACCCTGTTCAAGGTCTCTAACCCGAACAGCGCTAACGAGTTTGCGATCGATATCGAAGGCGGGTTGTTTACCCAGTTCGACCTTGGCAATCAGCTGGACTCGATCGGTTGGGAAGGGGTTTACGGAATTTATGGAGTCTACGAGTGGAATAACACCCTAGATATGCGCTTTGGCTACAAGCACCTGTCAGCACACTTGGGGGATGAATATATTGAAACGACGGGGCGCGAGCGGGTCGGCTATACCCGTGATGCGCTGATCGCCGGGTTTGCATGGCGGTTGGACAATGCTTGGACTGCCTATGTCGAGCCGAGCTGGGCCTTTGGCATGGGCAACGAGGAGCGTCAGGAGCGTTTGGGTATTGATGGTGGGGCCCAATACCAAGGTCCCTTCGATCTGTGGAATGGCAACATGGCCTTTTACGGCGCTGCTCATGTCCGCGCATTTAAGGAGAGCAACTGGAAGCCGGGTATCACTGGGCAGCTGGGGTATCTGATTAAGCGGGATACCAGTAGCAGCAACCTGAGGCTGGTACTGGAGGCTTATACCGGCCGAGCTATTCTGGGCGAATTTGCTCTCGATTATGATGAAACCTACCTCACCGCCGGCTTTATTTTTGATTTTTATTAGAGCCAGTCAAACAAAGTGATGCGACCTTCGGTTGTTCTTTGTTAGCGCTGTTTACCTCTTGATTAGATCTATACTTCTAGATTGTCGTGAATAGCGCTGAATTACTCTGATCGATAGTGATATGCGCTTGATGCCACTTGTTGTTGAAGGCCAGGGATGCTGCTTCGCCGAGTGCTGTCTGTGAGCTGCGAGTGTATTGGGGGCCTATGTTGTGAATCGAATCGGCTTGATATGTTGTGTTGTGGTATTGCTCTGGAGTGAGGCTGAACTGTCTTATGCGGAGAAACTCAAAGTGGCCGGAACTTGGTGGTGCCCCTATATCTGTTATCCAGACGAAGATAAGCCTGGAATTATGGTCGAGGTCATTCGTGCTGTATTAACAAAGCATGATTACCAAATTGATTATTACGAAATTCCATGGGGGCGAGCTATTAATGAAACCCAGTTGGGAAACTATGATGCTTTGCTAGGTGCTGCTCGGGTTGATGCGCCAGGTTTATTGTTTCCAGAGCAAGAGTTGACCTCGTCACAAATGTGTTTTTTCTCACGAAATTCAAGTAAGTGGCAGTATGAAGGAATAGAGTCGTTAAAACATGTTGATATCTGTGTACTGAAAGATGATTCGTTTGATTCTGATATTGATGCCTATATAAATAATCAATCTAATTCGGATTCTGTGACCTTTGTTTATTCTTCTGGCTATCTAGAAAGAATGTTTAAGATGGTAGAGATTGGAAGGTGTAATGCTGCACTATCTGAAAAAAATGTTGTTGGACTATATATCAATGATGGCTCGATAAGTGACATTTTTAAAAATGTAGGTTGCGCCAATCAACTTAAATCATATTTAGCCATATCACCAAAATATAAAGACAGAAAAAAGTTGCTTGGAATCATCAATAAAGAGATAACGATTCTGCGAGAGTCTGGGCAGATGCAAGTTATTTTAAATAAATATGGTTTGGGTAACCCCTGATTAAGCCCCACGTCATTTCTGGCGTACTGACGGGTCCGCACTTCGTGCAGTAGCCATCCTCTGCGGGGTAATTACTGCTGTTTAATCGATCAAAACTTCCCTCCTGCGGATAGTTTCTGGCTATCTGCACGTGATCTCGTTGCCTGCTGAGGCTGTCATCCTCTGTCCTGATAGTCAGCTAACAAGGGGCCTGCGGCTATGCAGGCAGAGGTGTGTATTTGCATGTCAAATACTGGCATTTGATATATTAATTTAATAAATGATCTGGCTGGCCTTATGATTGGCCCACAACGTATCAGAAGTCTCTATAACAAGAATCGAACTTATTACAGGTAGGTATGCAATGGCGCAAAAAACAGTATTCGCTGCTGAGCTTCCATGGCCGGATTATGACGAAAAAGTCCGTAGCAGTAATCCACCACTACTGATCCCCATCGGCTCGATGGAACAGCATGGGCATCATATGCCGATGCATGTCGATGTACTGCTGCCTACTGAGTTTTCCAGACGGATTGCTGAAGAGGTTGATGGTTTAGTCGCTCAGCCCTTTTTGTACGGTTATAAGTCGCACCCAAAGTCAGGCGGAGGGAATCACCTTCCAGGGACTGCGAGCCTGGATGGTGCAACGATGGTTGCGGCGCTCAAGGATATTATTAAAGAGTATGTGCGCCATGGTATTCGTCAGATTGTTTTGATGAACGGTCATTTTGAAAACTCATGGTTCATTATCGAAGGTGTCGATATTGCGCTGCGTGAGCTGCGCTGGGATGGCATTGACGACGTTAAAATCGTTGTGTTGTCTTATTGGGACTTTGTCACCGACGCCACTATTGAAAAATTATACCCAGATGGTTTTACCGGCTGGGACATAGAGCATGGTGGTGTGCTAGAAACCTCTTTAATGCTGGCGCTATATCCTGATCTGGTTCAAATGGAGCGCGCGGTAATTCACCCGCCAGCGACTTTTCCTCCATACGATGTTTATCCGGTTAATCCAGATTGGATTCCGGCGAGTGGCACGCTTTCATCCCCTGAACAGGCTAGCAAGGAGAAAGGTGAAATTCTTTTGGATGTTTGTACAAAAGGAATTATCGAAGCGTTAAAAGTAGAGTTTGGTGAATAAGATTAGCCGGGTTCAGGTTGGTTGTTGATTTCCGTGGTTGGTTTGAATAATCCAAACATTTTGGAGTGTTTAAATCATTCGGGTTTTGTAAATAAAAAAACAAATGAAAAGTTAAAGCTTTTCTAATTACGCTCCCTAAGGAGGATACAATGGTAAATGTAGACGACATGTTGCATGTTATGAAGTGGAACAATGGTGAAAAAGAGTATTCACCTTTTTCAGGCGCCGAGATGGATCGTCGCCAGAATGATGTGCGTAAGTGGATGGCCAGTAATGATGTCGATGCGTCACTGTTCACTTCGTATCACTGCATTAACTACTATTCAGGCTTCTTGTACTGCTACTTCGGTCGTAAGTACGGCATGGTCATTGATCAGGACAATGCAACAACCATCTCGGCGGGTATCGATGGCGGTCAGCCTTATCGTCGTTCGCACGGTGATAACATCACTTACAGTGATTGGAAAAAAGATAACTTCTTCACTGCTATTAAAAGCCTGCTCAAGCCTGGCGTTAAACGCATTGGTATTGAATTTGACCACGTTCATTTGGATTACCGCAGTCAGTTAGAAGCAGCTCTGCCTGGCATTGAATTTGTTGACGTTGGTCAGCCATCGATGTGGATGCGTAGCATCAAATCTGACGAAGAGATCAAGCTCATCAAAGAAGGTGCGCGTACTGCTGACATCGGCGGTTTTGCCTGCGCAGCGGCTATCAAAGCGGGTGTGCCCGAGCATGAGATCGCGATCGCCACGACCAATGCGATGATTCGTGAAATCGCCAGCAACCACCCATACGTGGAGCTGATGGACACTTGGACCTGGTTCCAGTCTGGCATCAACACTGATGGCGCACACAATCCGGTTACCAACAAAAAAGTAGCGTCTGGCGATATTCTGAGCCTGAATACTTTCCCAATGATTTTCGGTTATTACACCGCATTGGAGCGTACCCTGTTCTGTGATCACGTCTCTGATGCGCACCTTGACCTATGGGAAAAGAACGTTGCGGTTCACCGTCGTGGTCTTGAGCTGATCAAGCCCGGAGCCAAGTGTAGCGAGATTGCTGCAGAGCTGAATGAAATGTACCGCGAGTGGGATCTGCTCAAGTACCGTTCATTCGGTTACGGTCACTCCTTCGGCGTACTGTCTCATTACTATGGGCGTGAAGCTGGTGTTGAACTGCGTGAGGATGTCGATACTGTTCTGGAGCCAAACATGGTTGTTTCCATGGAGCCTATGATCATGCTGCCTGAAGGGGTGCCGGGTGCTGGTGGTTACCGTGAGCACGATATTCTGGTAGTGGGTGAAACCGACGCTGAGAACATCACCAAGTTCCCATTCGGACCAGAGCACAACATCATCCAGAATTAAGGGTTGAATGTTGTTTGCTAAAGCCGGCCAATGTGCCGGCTTTTTAGTTTATCAGTGTTTTGGTTAACGTTAATCCGCGCTATTGGTGGGTCGTGAGGGGGACGGTATCTCCATGCGGGTGGGTGTGAGCAGGCTCAACACTGCTGGATGTTCGGCTGGCAGTGATCTACCTGCGAAAAGCAGGCGCTGCGTTGTAATCAGTTAAGAAAGGGGAAGTGCCAGCTGGCGGTTGGGAAGTCTTTGATTTAGTCCAATATCGTTTTGTAAGAGCAGAAATGTAGGGGGCTTAATCAAGTGCTCCTTAATCATTTGGCGGTGTTATCTCTAAACCAGATACGCGTCAGGTAGCATTAACTTACTGTTGTTGATCGATTGGTGTTGGCGGCTCTGGCTAAATCCTTTGCGGAGGTAGTCAAGCAGCTTTTTTGAAGCGGGAGTTAAACTGTTTTTGTCGTAGTTGAGACCGATGGTGACATTGCCGAGATCGGGTAGATATTGAAACCCTTTGTTTGGGGTAGTCAGTCTTTTCGGAACGGTGCTGATTGCGAGTGCACTGATGCACAGACCGGCTTCGATTGCCGATAGGATGCCCAGCAGGCTGGATGTGCTATACAGCACCCGCCAGGGGATGTTGGCTTTGTTCAGGGCCTGGGTAATGTGTTGCCGATAAATGCAGCCCTTGGGATACAGCACCAGCGGGATGGGTTGCTTGGGGTCGCTTTCAAACGAGGGGTTTATCGCCCAGCGCAGCGGTTCCACAATGTAATCTCCCTCCTCAAACTCGTCGCTAGGGTGGTTGTCCATTGTCATCACCAGATCAAAATTACCCTTTTTGAAGTCTTGGCGTAGATGGCTGCTCAGGTCCGAGCTGACATCTAGGGTAATGTTGGGGTAAGCGTTGACGAATTTGGATAGCATCATCGATAGGTAAGAGATCTCAAAGTCATTGGGAATCCCCAGTCGGACCGAGCCACTTACCGTGGTGGTCGTTAAACGTGAAATCACGGCATCATTTGTTTCCAAAATTTTTCTGGCGTGGTTGTACAAAACCTGACCCTCCTCGGTCAGTGACAGGCCTCCAGAGCGATCAAACAGTTGTACGTTAACCAGATCTTCTAAACGTTTTAGTTGCAGGCTAATGGCTGGTTGTGAGCGCCCAAGTGCTTCTCCTGCAAGGGTAAATCCGCCCAAATCATTGATGGTAACGAATGTTCTCAACTGATCCATCGGTAAATTTTTCATTTAAGTACTCCTGCTTGCCGATGCTTGAGAATATCGTTAGGCATTTCTTAAGTAAATACTACGAACATGATAATAACTAATACAAATGGTCTGTTGGTGCCCTCCGATGGTGAATCGATCCGTGCAAGGCGTGCGAGTTGGCGTACTGCAGCGATAGCCATTATTGATAAGTTTCAGGTTGGAATGACGCAGCTGGTCTGCTGCGGTATTTGCCACTGCAAAGCGGATTCAGGCGTTGAATATAAACCTCTGTTGATCTTAATTCTTTGTTTTTATGGGTTTAATTTAGTTTCAATATGATGTTGCAGAGCTTGTTTCGAGACTTGTTTGTTGGGTAGGTATAAGAAAAGTAAATACAGAGATTGCTATTATTAATTACTAAAATGACATGTGGAGGGTTATGCTTTTATCAGTGGAACAGAGCCCGGATATCTCAAGGAAAGAGAAAGAGGTGAGTGACAAGCCTCTAGCTGGCATTGAGTGGACGATGCCATGAGTTTTCAGGAATCGCCATCCAGTCAATGTGTATCTTGGCTTATCTGGGTGCTTGCTAGGGTGGTTGGTGAAGGTTGTCGGTCAGCTACTGTAGTAATTAGCGGTGCTAATAAAGATCTGCTGTTAGCGAATAGGCAAGCTCTTAGCGTTGGGTCTTGTACCAAAGCTTAGATGCTGCAGCGATAGTACAAAAATAAAATAAAAGGAGATCGGCTGTGACAAGATATTTTGAATATCTCCGTCCTAAGACTGTAAGTGAAGCTGTGGAGCTTAAGGCTCTTCATGGTGATAGCGCTAAGTTCTGGGCAGGTGGCACGGATATGATGCTGCAGTGGAAGGGTGGGGTTGTTTCTCCCGATTACTGTATAGATCTTAGCTACCTGACTGAACTGCGTTACGTGCAGCAGGATGGTAATAGTCTTCGCATTGGTGCGTTGGCTACCCTCGATGATATCGATCGAAATTCAGGCCTGGGTGCATTGAGTGCAACCTTGGGTGCAACTGCGCGACTGATGTGTACCCAGCAGTCACGCACCATCGCCACTCTCGGTGGCAACCTATGTAATGGTTCGCCCTCTGCCGATATGTACCCCACTCTGGTAGTGATGGGTGCCGTGGTGAAAATCCTCGGGCCAAACGGTGAGAGAACCATGCCTTTGGACGAGTTCCATACTGGCGTGAGAAAAACCGCTCTGGCCGACGATGAAATTTTGGTTGAAATTGTTGTTCCTGAAATTGATGCAAAATCGGCAGGGCATTACAACCGAGTAGCACGAACCGTCGTAGATATCGCATTGGTAAGTTCTGCAGCATTTATTAAGTTGGGCGACAACGGTGTGGTCGAGCGTGCAGGCATCGCTTTAGGTGGTGTGGCGCCAACGGTGCTACGTGTTGTCGAGGCTGAAAATATGCTGCTGGGTAAGACATTGGCGTCTATCGATGAAGCGCTAATTGCCGATATTTCTCAGCAGGCGATGAGTTCTGCTGTAGCGATCACGGATATTCGAGCCAGCAAAGAATACCGTACAGAGATGACCTCGGTGTTAACCAAGAGAGCGATTCGTCACTGTATTGAAGAGTTAGGAGGTACCGAGTAATGCCATTATTAAATGTCAATGGGCGTGATTTTGACGTCGACTTTCAACCGCATGAGACGCTGTCTTCAGTGCTGCGGGATAAGCTAAATTTGATCGGTACCAAAGTGTCTTGTGGAGAAGGTGAGTGCGGTTCGTGCACCATTTTTATCGACGGCGCTCCGACGACATCGTGTTTGGTGTTGGCTGGCCAGGTTGAAGGCAAGGCGATCACGACCATCGAAGGCCTCGGCGAAAACGGAAAGTTGGATCTGGTTCAGCAAGCCTTTATTGATGAACAGGGGTTCCAGTGTGGCTACTGCACGCCTGGTTTTATTATGGCGGCTAAAGCCTTCCTTGAAGAAAACCCAGACCCAACTGAGGATGAAGCTAACGACGCGATGAGCGGCAATATCTGCCGCTGTGGCGCCCATCCCTACATTGTTAAGTCGGTATTGAAAGCTGCTCATGATATTAAGCAGCACAAGAGATTGGTCTACTGATTCTGAGATCTCTCTTTCAATCTGGTTTAACTCAAGAAAAAAATAAAACGGAGTAGCTAGGATGAGCGTCCAGTATAAATCCAAAGATTATAAGGTTGTCGGTAAAGACCTCCCCGTCTTAGACGCGGTCGAAAAGGTGTCCGGTACCCTCAAGAATGGCGTTGACTTCAACGTTCCCAACCAGGTGTACGGCAAAATCATACGCAGTACGCTACCGCATGCTCGTGTCATACATATTGATAGCAGCAAGGCTGAAGCATTGCCTGGCGTTCTGGGTGTGGTGTCCCATATCGATTCGTCCGACCATAACTGGGACGGCGTGTGGGATAACTATCGCGGTAAGGTGCTTGATGGCGTTGCGCGTTTTGTCGGTGATGAAATTGGTGCGATTGCCGCCACTACACAAGAGATTGCTGAGCAAGCACTTGAGCTGATTGAAGTGGAGTATGAGGAGCTTCCCGCCGTACTCGATATTAAAGAAGCGTTGAAAGCTTCTGCACCTCAGTTGCGTGAAGAAGGCAACGTGCGCGATCAGTATCAGGTCAAATGGGGTGATAACGATAAAGGTGCCGAAGAGGCTGATCATATTGTCGAGCTGGAGATGGAGTTCAAAGCCCAGAACTTTGCCGGCATCGGGCGAAATGCCTGTGTATGTGAGTGGGAAGGCGAAAAGGTCACCATGTGGACTTCGACGCAGACTCCTTCTGAATTGCAGTCGGGTATTCATCAGGCGTTTGGTATTCCAATGAGTAGTGTGCGTGTTATTGCACTGCCATCCGGGGCATCGATGGGGTTGTGGTGGAGCAACAACTTCATGATGGTCACCGCGCTACTGGCTAAGAAAGTTAAGATGCCGGTCAAAATCGAGCTGACCGCTCAGGAGTGTATGGCGACAGTTAAGCGTCGTCATGTCGAGATCACTAGTGGCCGAATGGGTGTTAAGAAAGACGGTACCCTGACTGTTACCGATTTCTACCACTTGATGGATAACGGCGGTTACGGTTTCAAAACAGACGTCTATTTCTTTAACTGTGACCTATGGGGTGGCGCAACTAACGGTGATTACCGCGTTGTGGGTGTCAACACCAACCTCGTTACCTCCGGTTGTATGCGCGCTGTAGGTGATATCACCATGGGGCTGTGTGTCGAGCGTATGGCAGATATGTGCGCCGAGCTGGTTGATATGGATCCGGTTGATTTCCGTATCAAAAACCAGATGAAAGAGGGTGACGAGCTGCGTATGCAGGAGTCACGTGAACATATCGTCGGTTCTGCCAAAGATTATGTCGCTGGACTCACTGAGGAGCAGAAAGAAGGCTGGCCGAAGATGTTCCACAACGCGAGTGGCTCTACTGATCAGTTGCTCAAACAAGGTGCCGAGAAATTTGATTGGAAGAACCGCTTTAAAGGCTGGGGTGTGCCCACGGCCGTCAATGGTTCTAAGCATCGCGGTGTCGGTGTCGGTACTGGTGCGCACTGTTGTGGTGTGGAGTTCGGTGGAAATGCTTCGGCAACCGTGCGCGTCAACCACGATGGCAGCTTGAACATATTTGCTTCATGCGGCCGTCAGGGCCAGGGGTCTGAGACTACGTTGAGCCAAGTTGCTTGTGAAGAGCTGGGTATTGAGCTGGAGAAGTCGAGCATCATCAATGGTGATACCACCGCGATGCCTTGGTCGTCGGGCTCTTCAGCCAGTACCACCATGTTCCGAACCGGTTGGGCGGTAAGAGAAGCGGCTAAAGATGCTAAGCGTCAGATATTGGAGATCGCCTCAAAAGAGTTTTTTGAAGGCACCAGTGTTGACTCGCTGGGTATTCAAAATGGCATCATCTCTGTTCTAGATGATCATGCCGATACCCGCCATATCTCGATCGAAGATCTGCTTGGAACATTGCGTTCAGACTCGTTGGGACAAACCACTGTGATCAATGGTCGCACTGAGGCGGTGATGCCGCCAACGATTGCGTTCTCTCGTCAGTGGGCTGCTCAGTTTGCTGAGGTTGAAGTTGACGTCGAGACCGGTGAGATCAAGATTATTGACTTTTTGGCTGGGCAAGACAGCGGTACCGTGATGAATCCGAAGGTTCTGAAGAATCAGGTGATTGGCGGTGCAATCTGCGGAGCCGGTTTCGCTCTCTACGAAGGGATCGAATTCGACAAGAAGGATGGTCGTGTACTTAACGATGGCTTCCTTGATTACAAGTTGTTGCGTACGGGGGATTTTCCACCGAACTCAGAAGTGTTCTTCGTCGAGTCACCCGATCCGGTCGGTCCATTCGGTGCACGGGGTGCGGGTGAGTCCCCCGCAGCGGCTTCTGCGCCTGCTCTTTGCCAAGCGGTGTATAACGCCATTGGTGTCTGGGTGGACGTGCCGATGACTCCTGAGGCTGTCGTGACTGCATTGAAGAAGAAGCGCGAATCCAGCTAGTAAAGTGGGGACGTAGAGCAAGGGCAGTCGGCATCGACGTGCTGACTGCCATGTAACAGCAGAGCGCTACCGATAACTGTTGTCTACCTACGCGTACGTAGGAAGTAGTAAGAAGGATTGCCGGAGGACTTGAGCCAACGAATCTGATGAGAGAAGAGCATTTTCTCTCCGCCGTAATTGCAGTACCTAAACGCCTTAACAATTATAAAATAAAAAGGAATCATCATGGCTTTAGAGCAAGCACCCCAAATCTTTGCAGAACAGGTCAGTAATGGCCAGCTTCTGCAAAATATCATATATGCATCTGGCTGTGCCGGAGGACTCTTAATCATCGCGGGTATTATCCTGGGAGATGCAGGCTCCATTCGTCGCGGAAATAATTTCAACTCAACCATTGAAAAGCTGGTTGGATTTTTCATTACCTTTGGCTTTTATTACGTTGTTGGCTTCGGTATCTGGGTTTCCCAGTATTACATGATGTATCAGGGAGCTGACTATCCTGCGGACGTGGCGTTTTGGGATGCCATCGATGCTTGGTGGGTTGGCGGCGACATGATGAATTCGTTGGCGCAGCATATTGACCCGGCTATTTTCCCGGGTATGAACAACTTCCAGATTTTCGTGTTCTTCCTGGCGGTCTTTACTGGCCTGATCAATCTTCTGCTACACATGTCAGTGGGTGAGCGGATGAAGGCTTCCGCGTTCTACGTTACCTGTTTGGTTACAACTATCGTATCAGCATTCCTTAGTCAGTGGACTTGGGGTTCTGTGGGTTGGTTAAGCAATGCCGGCTACCAGGATTTCTTCGGTGCGGGTTTCGTTTACCTGTTCCCTGCAGGTATGGCCGTTGTTTTTGCCAAAGTTCTGGGTCAGCGCCCAGGTATGTTCTCTGCGCATCCAAAAGTTCCTGCTTATATAGTTCCTAACATGGGTATGGCTGTTGCGGGTGTTGCTACTATCTTTGCTGGTTTCCCGTTGGTAATTATTGCCTGCATGTTCTTCTTTGATCCAGGTGCTCTGGGTTACAGTATTACCATGGCAGATACGTCTACCGGTATGGTGCTGAATAACTTTGGTGCAGCTTGGGCTGGCGGTGCTATCGGCGGTGCTGCTATTGCGTACGCTACTAAGAAGTATGCTTACATACTGCTTGGTCCTCTGGCTGGACATATCTCTGGTGCTTCTGGCTTTGATATATACCTTCCTTGGGAGATATTCCTAGTTGGATTTGGTGGTGCTTTCATTGCCTACCTGGTGTATGAAGCGACTCTGAAGATGAATATTGATGACCATAAGGTAATTCCTCTGCTGGGTGGTTGTGGTATTTATGGTTTGTTGATGGTTGGTCTGATCCATGCTGGTACACCTCACGGTGGATTCCCAGGCATGGAAGGCGACTTTGCCTTGCAGCATGCGACAGTTAGTCTTGGAATGCAGGCATTCGGTATCGCTGTTTGTTTTGGCACAGGTGTTGTCACTGCGTTGGTTCTTATACCGATTCTGAAGCTCACTACGGGCCTGCGTGTCGATGAAGATGATCAGGCAGAAGGTTTGGATAAGGTTAAGTGGGGGGTGACAAGTGATGTTGTGCCTAATCTTAATCCCTTAGGTTATGAAGATGATCAGGCAGAAGGTTTGGATAAGGTTAAGTGGGGGGGGGCAAGTGACGTTGAGCCTAGTCTTAAGCCCTTAGGCTGAGCTGTACTAGCTTGATGGCCCTGTTCTTGAGCGGATACGCATCCGCTTAAGAACAGGCAAAAGGCCCAAGCTTCAGCCGCAGCTTTTTGCCCTTCTGACCTATCTCCAGTAAACAGTTACTTTGAAACTTGACGAGTTCTTGTCGGTAAAGGATTGGTTCTGGCAAGCTGTTGAAAAGCTTGGCTTTTATTGAGCCTGCTACCGATGCATGGAAACTAGCTCAGCTTTGCCGATTGTGAGTATCGGCAGAAGCGCCACCAGACCCAGAAGGAAAGGTTCCTGGCACGAATGGAGGCGCAGTTCCTTGGCCGCGAATTGAAGCCGTCATTGAGCATTATTACCCCAACCAGGTAACGGTCGACGTCCTTACCCGCTGACAACGATGCTGCGCATTCACTGCCTCCAGCAGTGGTACAGCCTGAGTGCCCCGCAATGGAAGATGCTCTTTATGACATCGCTTTGATGTGGTTATTTACAAGTCTTTCGCTCGATAATAAATCCTTGATGACACGACGATCATGAACTTCCGGCACCTGCTGGAACGCCATGGAGTTGGTCGGCAGAGCTTTGAGGTAGTGAACCGTTGGCTGTCTGAGGCGGGTGTGCGGATCAAGGAAATTAGGTGCTTGCCACACTCGGGGATCCACATAACGAAGGAGAAATACAACCAATCCGAACTATTTAGTGTCTAAATACCTTCATTTCAACTGCTCATTTCAGTTATTCATTTTTATCAGATAGTCTAATTTGAATTACTAGGATAATACGGTCGAGCTATAGTAATGAAGAAGAAAGGTTGTCAAAAAATAATACCTATTGGCCATCCCCTATAGCACCAAGGGGTAGCTTAGATAGGGCTCTAATAAATTTGAGAGTATCAGTGATGGGCAGGTGCCATTTTCGTTGTCTTTACTGCATGCCCGAAGCCTGATCGAGATCCCCTGATCTAGCAATCTATTAATCCTGTGTGTTAATAGATTGACACCGGGATGAGTCAGCATTTGCAGTTAGGCCAATGCTAGCCCCCGATAAGCCAGCAACTTCGTGCAGTTCAGCTATGAAGGCGCTATGGACAGATAGGCATGGAGACCTATTTTTTCCATCAGGTTAATAGCTAGCCACCTCATAGAAAGCGATAGGTTGTGGGTTAACTTCGTTTTTCAGACGCAGAACATATCTCGGAGCGAAAAGGCACTTATAGTGCCGTAGACACATTCAAAAGTGAGGTACCAGATGAACGACGTCTTTAAGAAACTCAACAATATCTCTCTCCCGGAAAATACCCCTGTTTATCATCGTGGGTCAACCACTGAAGATAAGATCAAGCCCACAGATCCAGCTATCAGTGTGATGACTGATCTGAAGAAAGTGAAAGCTATTACGGTTTCTCCCCTGCTGGCCATTGATGATGCACTACAGCTTATGATCACCGCAGAAGTGCGCATGCTATTGGTGGTCGATAACGATACGATGCTGATAGGCGTCATCACCTCCCGTGATGTAATGGGGGAAAAGCCGGTGGTTTATGCCTCACAAGAGCGCTTGTCACATGATCAGATCCTAGTTGCTAACATCATGACACCGCGCGAGCAGGTCGAGGCGCTGAGCATCGACGATGTTTGCAGTGCTCAGGTGGGTGATATTGTTGCCACGCTGCGTGATTCCTCCCGTCAGCACGCACTTGTGATGGAAAGTGACGCAAATGGGGGAGGGAGGGTCCGTGGTCTTTTTTCCATTACCCATATTGGTCGCCTTCTCGGTATCGAGATCCAACCAACGGGTATCGTGCAAAGTTTTGCTGAGCTGGAATCGATACTGGTTCGTGATTAAAGCTTGGGGTTCTGTGAGCAGGGCCCGCTTCCCAGCTTCGACTGCTGGGGTGGTGGCCTGTATTGCTGTCGATAATGATACGGATTGCAGGCCCCCATTAATGGCGGTTAAACCTCTACTTTTGGCACCAGCTAAAAAAGGGAGGATTACCCACTTACCGTGATGATCGGCAACCAATTGCGATACTAGTTCCACCAGCCCCGGACGGTCGTTGCCTTTCAAGGTTAAAACCAGCGTTGTCTTCATTTTTATTCTCCGTGCTGTTCGTTTTATTCGGTGTTCAACCGAGTCCGAAAAGAGCCGGCGTAATAGCGCCATTCTTCTTTCCCTGAAAGGAGGAAATTCATTGAAACAGATGTCATCTAGGCTCCACTCATGTTGAGTGTTCAAAAACGACATGAGATGTTGAATTGCGCCAGCGAATAACATTTGTAGCTATAGGGTGATGATCTAGCTGGAGTTACTTTGAATTTTAAAAGGGCGTCCATAGATGTAAGAAGTGAAGACGCAGGGGTTGATTCAGTGCGTCCCCTCAGGGCAGTTTAATCGTTCAGTTTTCACACTGAACTTATCCTTCGCCGCTAAGATCTAAAGATAGATGCGCTGTTTACATTGAGAATGCTGCTGTCTATGCTCGTTGGATATTTGAGCGGAGCGTGTGGATGAAAAATTTGCCGATGGACCTGTTACGAACCTTCGTCACTATCAATGACTTAGGCGGGTTCACCCAGGCAGGTGATGCACTTGGGCGGTCTCAACCTGCAATCAGTCTGCAGGTTAAGCGACTGGAAGATCAGCTCGGAGAACTGCTATTTAACCGTAGTGAGGGCATGAAGCCGACCGAAGAGGGGCAGGTGCTCTATAACTATGCCCGCAAAATACTCGAACTCAATGATGCCGTGGTATCACGGATGACCGTGCCGGCGGTTAGCGGCGCGGTGACATTGGGGATCCCTAACGATTTCGAAGTGTCATTTTTGCCCATTACGCTGTCAAAATTTTCCAAGGTCTACCCCGATGTTACCTTGGATGTGCGTACCGACTTGAGCACCAATCTTTATCAGGACTTCAAGAAAGGGGCCTATGATCTGGTGATGCTGATGGATGAATATCCTGTCCATCACTTTCGTGAGAATGACTTTATTATCGAATCATTAGCTTGGATCAGTGCGCCGAGTTTCAGTTTTCGTGACGATCAGCCCCTGCCGTTGGTGCTTTATCCAAAGGGCTGCATCTATCGGCGTAATATTACCGACGCATTGAACA
>JBALWS010000041.1:0-8635 GCA_036960405.1 Halopseudomonas sp.
TGGTTCTGTTCTTTGCCGCTTTGGGCAAAGAATGAACGCGCTCGGGGGAGCGCAATAAGAGCTTTCGATAAACACAAAAAGCTCAGAATAAATTCTGAAATCTAAAAAGCAGGCAAAAAAAAGGGCGAGCCATATAGCTCACCCTTTTTAATAATGCTTAATCCAAGCGCTAGATCAGTCGATCAAACCATACTGATCGCGCAGAATCTCAATGATCTCCGCTTTCGGATTCTCCGATAACACCAGCTTCTGCCCAGTAATCTTCTCAGCAATATCGGTGTAGGTCTTAGACACCGCCATCAATACCGACTCCGGCAGCGCATTATCGCGTGCTAATGCCGCTCGCTCAGCCATACAGTCTTTATTGAGCAGGATATCCGGATCAGGGAAGTGGCTCAGTAGTAGCTGACGGAAGCCCTCTTTCGAGTTCTCCACCACTTTACCGTCGCGGTACTGTGGGCCATCCCAGATACGAGAGGAATCGGGGGTGCCGACTTCGTCCATATAGATCAGTTTTTCGTTGCCGCTGGCGTCGGTGACGTAGCCAAATTCGAACTTGGTATCGACAAATACCTGGTCAAGCTTGGCCAGCTCGTTGCTGATCACGTCGAAGCCTTCTTTCAGTAGTTTTTCATACTGCTCGATGTCGGCCTCGGAGGCGAAGTTAAACGCTGCAAAGTTGGCTTCGATATCGCTGCGGGTGATGTTGACGTCGTCGACCTCGGGTACACCTGGGATCCCTTGGAGAATGCCTTTGGTGGACGGAGTGATCAGCAGCTCGGGAAGCTTCTGGTCTTTTTCCAGGCCGTCTGCAATCTCGATACCGCAGAACTCGCGTCCGCCCTTGTCGTAAGAACGCCACATCGAACCGGTGATGTACTGGCGGCAGATCGCCTCGATCATCACTGGCTTGGCTTTCTGGACGATCCACACGAACGGGTGCGGGATATCGAGGATATGGCTATCGGCCAGGCCCTGCTCACGGAACAGCTTGAACCAGTGGTTAGAGATGGCGTTAAGTGCCGCGCCCTTGCCCGGTACGCCCTGCATGCCGCCTTCGCCGTGCCAGATGCAATCGAATGCCGAGATCCGGTCGCTGATCACCATGATCGCCAGCGGCGCGTCGGCGGCAACGTCGTAACCTTTCTGTTCGATCAGGCGACGGCTGTCGGCTGCTGTCAGCCAATAAACGGAACGAACTTTACCACTGTGAACGGGGCTGTCGGTGCGGATCGGCAGATCGTTATTGACGGCCAATACCTTGTCGGCAAGACTCATTGCTCTGTCCTGTATAGATTCAGTCTAAATTGGGTGGATTCTAGAAGATCAATGCGGCTAGCGGGTTTTATCCCACTGCAATCGTTCGATCAGAAGGCGAAAAGCGGCCCTTTCTAGAAACGCGATTCTAGCAAAACTCGCGTCTAGGAACACGTTTTTGGTTATTTATTCAGCGCTAAAATGGGCAGGCCGCTTCAAAACTCAGCGGCTGTTGGCTCGATGGGTGGTTGAAGCCGAGTTGCTGTGCATGGAGCAGTAGCCGGTCGGCTTTGTTTAGCGCGCTGGGATCGGCATAAAAGCGGTCACCCAGGATCGGGTGCCCCATCGCTAACATATGGACGCGCAGTTGATGCGAGCGACCGGTAATGGGCATGAGTTCGACTCTAGCCCGGTCGGGTAGTTGCTCTAGCACGCGAAAGTGGGTCAGCGCGTGCTTGCCTTGCTGGTGGTCGACCATCTGTTTGGGACGATTTTCCCAGTCGCAGCGTAGCGGCAGTTCGACCGAGCCTTCGTGCTGCTCGACCACGCCATTGATCATTGCGCTGTAGCGCTTATGGGTTTCCCGATCATGAAATTGACGACTCAGTTCACGATGGCTGTCGGCATCCAGCGCCAGCACCATGATACCTGAGGTGGCACAATCGAGTCGGTGGACGATGCGGATGGTCGGGAACTCGGCTTGCAAGCGAAGCTGCAGGCAGTCTTGGTTGTCCGGTCCACGGCCAGGTACCGAGAGGAGGTCGTGGGGTTTGTTGGCGACGACAACCTGCTCGTCGGCGTAGAGAATTTCTATCATGTTTGGCCTGCTTTACGGAGGCTGGCAAGCATGCCGCAGCGGTTGAAACTGTGCAAGGGGCGCTGTGAATAGGGCCGCCATTCAGCATGGAGTTGTTCGCAGACCCCCGGGGGTTGATCGATAGTTTGATTTCCCCTGGTTATCCTATTGAGCTATAAAGGAATGTTGCTGCTCAAGTCTGAGCGCAGGAATGGATATCTAACATGGCGCTGATTAGCGGATTGCACTTCAATAACCTACGCGGTGATATCTACGGCGGGGTTACGGCGGGAGTGGTGGCGTTGCCGTTGGCGCTGGCATTTGGAGTGTCGTCGGGTGCCGGGGCCATAGCGGGCCTGTACGGTGCCATCTTTGTCGGTTTTTTTGCGGCGTTGTTTGGTGGCACCTCGGCGCAGGTATCGGGTCCGACCGGACCGATGACGGTGGTGATGGCGGCGGTGTTTACCGAATTTGTCGCCATGGACCCGCTCACCGGACCGGCGATGGCGTTCACGGTGGTGATGCTGAGCGGCTTATTTCAGGTCGGTTTTGGTCTGCTGCGATTGGGGCGTTATATCACCATGGTTCCCTTTCCGGTGATATCTGGTTTTATGACCGGGATCGGCGTCATTATCATCATTCTTCAACTAGGCCCTTTGCTGGGGCATCCCGCTGAATCTGGCGTGTTGGCCTCGTTGTCTGCACTGCCCGAGCAGTTGAATCGGTTAAATAGCACGGCCTTGATCATGGGGGCGCTGGCGTTATCGATTGTGCTGCTGTGGCCCGCTCGGTTGGCTCAGTGGCTGCCAGCGCCGCTGTTGGCGCTGATAGTCTGTACCGTGTTAGCCGCTACATTTTTCTCAAACAGCGACCTGGCGGTGATCGGAGAGATCCCTTCGGGTTTGCCCGATTGGCAGCTGCCGGTGTTTGATATCGTCTCGCTGGGCGCGATGCTCAGTGCTGCGATTATGTTAGCGGCACTCGGTGCGATCGATTCGCTGCTGACCTCGCTGGTCGCCGATAACATGCTCAAGACGCAGCATAACTCGGATCGCGAACTGATCGGTCAGGGAATCGGTAACCTAGTGTCGGGGCTATTTGGTGGCCTGCCAGGGGCTGGTGCGACGATGCGCACTGTGGTGAATATCCGTGCAGGAGGCCGCACACCAATCTCGGGCGCCTTGCATGCGCTGGTGTTGTTGGCGGTTGTGCTCGGAGCTGGGCCGCTGGCTGAGAGTATTCCGTTGGCGGTACTGGCGGGGATTCTGATCAAGGTCGGCTTGGATATTATCGATTGGAACTTCCTTCGCCGGGCGCATCTAGCGCCTCCGTTTGTATTGATGCTGATGCTGGTGGTGCTGGGGCTGACCATCTTTGTCGACCTGATTGTCGCGGTCGGTATCGGGGTTTTTCTGGCCAATATGTATACCGTCAAGCGCTTGTCTGATCTGCAGTTGGCCGAGGTGCATCCGATTCTCGACGATGATGCCGGGCTGAACGAAGCTGAACGCCGGATGTTGCTGCTGACCGGCGGACGGTTACTGCTCTATCGCATCAACGGCCCGATTAGTTTTGGTGCTGCCAAAGGGATTCATGCCAAGTTACGAGACTCCCGTCCGCATGACGCATTGATCTTGGATCTGTCGGATGTGCCCTACATCGATGTCTCGACCGCGCTGACGATGGAGGAGTTGATTCTCGAATCACGCGATAATAACCGTGATCTCTACCTAGTCGGAATGAGCCCGGTGGTCGATGGGGTGTTGCGGCGGATGAAAATATTGCGCCATCTTCGTGATGACCATGTTAGTGGCAGCCGTGAACAAGCGATCGGCTGCGCCTGTTTGAAACTGGGGGTCGACCCAGCCTGACAGGGTGATGCTAGTGGTTATCGGCCCCGCTCCAAACGCTCAGTTTAAGGAACCAACTATAGTGAGCGAGGTGTTCGCTGAGCTGCACGGTTAGGGCTTGTTGATTGGTCTTGCCGTTGAGCAAGACTGTGCCGTTGCTGGGTTGAACGAACAACTCGACCTCAATTTTACCGCCAAGATAGTGCAGATTAAGCCGGCAGCGCCGCAGCTCGGGGACGATCTGTTGCAATGCTTCATCGATCGTTTGTTTGACCTCCGAGCGCAGCGGCAGTAGCTGGCAGATGACCGGCTCATCATCGTCCTCGGTATCGATGTGAAAAATAATATGGCCGATCGATGGGAATTCTTTTAGCAGCTGGTGGACGACGGTATCGCCGATATAGTGCCCTTCCGATGCGCTGATGTAGGGTGATACCTGCAGATGCATCTCTAATAGAGATTTAGGCCCCATCTGGCGTGATTTGAAACTGTGGACCGCGACCACGCCTTCGACGCTCAGTACTTCACGAGTTAGCGCGTCCAGCTCTTCCTGGGGCAGGGCGGTATCGACCAGTTCCTGCAGGCTTTTCCAGCTCAGATCCCAGCCTATTTTTGCCACGAACAGCGCCACGCCGACTGCTGCGAGGCTGTCGAGCCAAGGTAGCCCGAGCATGGCGCCCGCAATGCCGACAAACACCACGATGGAGGAGTAGGCATCGGTGCGCGAGTGCCAGGCGTTGGCGACTAACAGGTCGGATTGAAGTTTTTTACCGGCAGCCAGGGTGTAGCGGAAGATCCACTCTTTGGAGATGATCGAAATTAGCGCAACGACCAGGGTGGGCCAGCCGGGTATTAAGACTTCGTCGGATGAAAACAGGTTGAGGATGCTTTCATAGGCCATCGCCCCTGCGACGGCGACAAGCAGAAAGCCCAATGCAACGGTCCCCAGCGTTTCGATTCGTTGGTGGCCGTAAGGGTGCTCTTCGTCGGGTTCGGCATGGGAGAAGTTAACGATCACCACCACCATGAAATCGGTGACCAGATCCGACAACGAGTGGATGCCATCGGCCACTAAGGCGTGGGAGGAGTAGATAACTCCGATAAGGATCTTGGCAACCCCGAGAAAAGCATCGAGCACGGCGCCAATCCAGGTGACCCGAATCGCGTGTTTACGCTTATTTTCGGGCAGGTCGAAATCTTGATGGCTATGGCTATGTTTGTCAGTCTGCATGGGATTCAGTGTATCAGATGCTTAAGTGGTGGCATGAGTGCAGGTGCTAGTCACCTTCGTATATGCAGCCGCTGGTGCAGGTCTCTTTGATTAGAATTCGACTTAATAGAGGCAGGCTAGGTTTTAGTTCCTTCCAGATCCAGCGCGCCAATACTTCGCTGGTAGGATTTTCCAGCCCTTCAATATCATTGAGGTAGTAATGATCGAGCCGGTCGTAGATCGGCTTGAACGCGGCCTTGATGTTAGAAAAGTCGATGATCCAGCCAGTATGACTATCGACTTCGCCGCTGACGTAGATACGCACGAAAAAAGAGTGGCCATGCAGTCGTCCACACTTGTGCCCTTCAGGAACGTGCGGCAGTAAATGGGCGGCTTCAAAAGTGAACTCTTTGTAGATCTGCATGCAAAATCTCGTAATGGGCGGAGTGAATAGATCCCGTCGTGGTCGCCTGTATTGAACGGGCGCTTATTCTACCCATATATGACCGACGCTTCTACTGGGTTAACTCTCGAATGCGATGATCTGATAAGCCGGGGTTTCGTAGGGATGGCTCTGTTTCAGCGCGCTGATGACGGCTTGTTTGAGCGATTTGGCAAATACCAGTTCAACCTTTAGCTCGGGCTCCTGATGAACTTGGTGTTGTTGACCGATAAACGGTGTCGCTTGCTCTAGGGCTGTGAACTGGCCGGTTCCTTCGGTTACCCAGCAGCAGTCGGAGTAATCTCCAATCCTACCGGCCCCTGCATTGAATAGTGCCTGCTTGGTCGCTTCCAGGTGGCTGTGGGGAACGTAATATTCGAGCTTATACACATCCATCTCCTGCCTTGGGTGTTAAGGAATGTTGACGAGTTTGTGAGTCTGTAAGCTTAGCCGCCACTGTGGATGTTTATGGCAATACTCTAGGCAAGCCGTCAGGCTGTTTGCTGCGTCGGGGCCGTCCAGCGGCTGCAGGTAGAAGTAATCAAATTTGAGAGTGTTAAACGTTGTGGGGTCGACCTCGGGCTGAGGGTGTACCAGTTTGAGTTCATCACCTTCGGTCAGCTGGAGTGCGGTGGTTCCTTTGGGGCTGACGCAGACCCAGTCCAGCCCTGAGGGGGCGGGTAGCGTGCCGTTGGTTTCTACCGCCACTTCAAAGCCCCGATCTTTAAAGGCTTCTATGAGTTCACTGTCGAGTTGTAGCAGCGGCTCGCCACCGGTACAGATGACATAGGGTTTGGCTCCGGTGTTGTCGCTGCAGTGGCTGTACCACAGCTTGGAAACCCTGTCGGCCAATTGCTTGGCGTCGGGGTATTTGTTGCCCAACTCGCCATCAGTACCGATAAAGTCGGTATCGCAGAAATTACACTGCGCGCTGGCGCGGTCTTGTTCGCGTCCGGACCACAGGTTGCAGCCGCTGAAACGACAAAATACCGCCGCTCTTCCCGCTTGGGCTCCTTCGCCTTGAAGGCTATAGAACAGTTCTTTAACGCTGTACATCGGTGTGGGTAACTATCCGTTGAGAGTTGAGAGTTGAGCATTGGCCGTCGGACGAACAACTGTTCGATGGCAGGTTGATGGCGGCGGTCAGGTGTTGGCCATTATACCGCCGTCTTCACTCTATCAGTCCGCTAATGTTAGCCGGCTGCAATGGCAGGCTGGTAAGCCTCGTGGTTTTCACCGCCAAGGACGTCGAGCAGCTCGGGAATCAGCTTGCCTAGCGTTTCGGTTAATAGGAAAAAATCGGCATCGAAAGCGGCGGCAGCATCGGCAGCGCCTTCGTCGGCGGCTTGATCAAGCAGCGTATCGGAAAATTTTAACCGACGTAGAATTAGATCGTCGCTGAGGATCATTCGGCAGCTATCGCGCCACCCCAGGGCTAGCTTAACGGCTAGTTTGCCAGCATCCAGATGTGGGCGGATCTCATCACCGAGCAGGTCCTGCTGTTTGCAGCGCAGGATTGCACCGTTCTCACTGGGATCTTTGAGCTCTGATTCGTCACCAAGCTCAAAACCGGCAGGCATCGCTTGCTCTTCAAGCAACCAGCTGGTCATCACCGATGTCGGGGCCTGGTTTAACGCCGGGATACTCACCGGTAGAGAGCCTAGCGTTTGTCGCAGGTGTGAGCAGAGTTCTTCAGCGCGTTTGGCACTGCTGGCATCGACCACCAGCAGGCCTTGTTTCGGGTCAATGTAGGCATGGGTGTGCTGGTAGCGGCTAAAGGCTTTGGGCAGCAGGTCGATGATGATTTCGTCTTTAAGATCATCTTTCTCTTTCTTGCGAACTTTGCGGTCTTGTTCGGTTTCGATCAGTTCGACGCGTTCGGTTAGGTAGTCGCGAATAACCGATGCTGGGAGGATCTTCTCCTCTTTTTGGGCGCAGAGTAACAGGCAGCCATTGCCGCTGTGAACCAACTGATCGCTGAGTTTGGCCATCGGAGAGGTCCAGCCGTAACGGCTCAGCTCTTGAGCGCGGCAGGGGCCGAAGCGGTGCTGTTCGAGTTGTTCGGTCAGCGCCTCTGCATCGAGGTCAAACGGACGGGTGAAACGGTAGAAAACAAGATTTTTAAACCACATATAACTAACTTCCTGAAGACGCGGTGACGAAGGCGGCACAGTGTACGAATTCATTTTGAAGCTGGCTAGTAAAACAGGAAAACTATGATCTGAATCGCTTTACCGGAACTAGACTGAGTGTCATTCTTAGTTAAATAATGTGAATCTTATATAAGCCATCAAGGCATATAAGGAGAGGGTTTTGGATCGATTTCAATGGAAGCCGGCGTTTTGTGTCGGAGATGATCAGGTAGACGGCCAGCATAAGAAGATTTTTGAACTACTTGCCGGACTGCATCAGGCTATTCATGGGGATGATGCCGACAGTGCGGTCAAGCATACGCTGAAGGAGTTGCTCGAATACACAAAAGTGCATTTCAGCGATGAAGAAGAGCTGATGCGCTCGATAGATTATCCCGAATACGATGCTCATAAGGCGTTGCATGATGCGCTAATGGATAAGGTCTGGGCGCTGTATATGCGTTGCAACGAAGGAAGTTCGGATCTGGCTTTTGAGCTGTTGGTCTTTTTGAATGATTGGCTGGTCAATCATATATTGGAAAAAGATAAGGCGATTACGGCTTACGTGCGCCAGAACAAAGAGCAGGGTCAGTCGCGCTAAATCCCATAAGTAGCCACTCTTCGTGGCTGCTAGTTTTTTACTCACCGATTTTGCTATTCAAACCTTAATAAGCAATTAAGCAGTGCACCGGAATGTCGGCTTCTTGCAGTCGAGTTGATCCCTCAAGAAAAGGCAGGTCGATAATCGCAGCGGCTTCGCTGATCGTCGCGCCAAGCCTTCTCAGCAGGGTGCTGGCGGCAAGTAGGCTGCCTCCGGTAGCGATGAGGTCGTCCACCAACAGAACTTTGTCTCCTTCACCGCAAGCACCTTTTTGGATTTCTACACAGGCTGTGCCGTACTCGAGCTGATACTCTTGAGCGAGGGTGTCGCCAGGAAGTTTGCCTTTT
>JBALWS010000041.1:8645-31385 GCA_036960405.1 Halopseudomonas sp.
CAGCGGCTTATTTAGTTTGTAGGCCAGTACGGAGCCGAGCAGGAAACCACGTGCGTCGAGGGCTGCAATATGGGTAATGTCGGCATCAATATAGCGCTGTGATAAGGCGTCGATCACAATATGTAGTGCTTTGGTGTCTTGGAACAGCGGAGCGATATCGCGGAACATGACTCCAGGCTCCGGCCAGTCAGGAACGGCGCGAATGGCGGAGCGGATATAACACTCATCGTACGACATGAAGATTCCTTAATAGAGCTTTAACTGTCTAGGTGTGCGGGTAGGGCTTAGCTTTAATTGTCATCAAAGCGGGCTTCGCCTGAGACCTGGCGTAGTTCGTCGAGGCTTAGTACCTCAATCTCCTTGCCCTCTACCTTGATCAGTTGTTGTTTTTGAAAACGACTGAAGATACGGCTAACGGTTTCAACCGCAAGGCCTAGGTAGTTGCCAATTTCGTTGCGTGACATCGATAAGCGGAAGATGGATGCAGAGTAACCGCGTCGCTTGTAGCGATCTGATAGTTTCAGCAGAAAGGTGGCAACGCGCTCTTCGGCGGTTTTCTTGCTCAACAGCAGCATCATCTGCTGTTCTTCTCTGATCTCTTTACCCATGCTACGGATCAGTTGGCGTCGTAGCTCTGGAACATGATCGGATAGGTGGTCAAGTTCTTCGTAAGGTATTTCGCATACGGTGGTGGTTTCGAGCACTTTGGCCGATATGGGGTAGCTGATAGTGTCGATAGCGTTAAGACCAATTAACTCACCAGGGAAATAAAATCCAGTGATCTGCTCTTCGCCTTCATTGGTCACGGTGTAAGTCTTAATGGTGCCGGCGCGGACCGCGAAGATTGAAGTAAAAGGTTCGCCTTGATGAAACAGGTGGCTGCCTTTTTTCAATGGCGGGCTCTTTTCAATGATTTTTTCTAACTGTTCCGCTTCGTTCTGATTGAGTGCATATGGCAGGCACTGGGACACGAGGCCGCAGTTATTGCACTGGAATTCATTGAGCGAGCGGGCTTTCTCAACCGAGTGCGGCTTTACAGCCATAAATGATCTTCCTGACAGCGGGTTGAAATAACAATTCAATGATTTATCGGGACATTATGGCTTATATATCGGCAAGGTTGAAGACAATATGAGGGGCATCTTTAGGATGACCCTCATTAATTCTTCTCGTAGGATCAAATAATCCGTGAAAAGGTGCGCCCGGCTTGCTGTTTTGTCATATAAGCATCGAATGTCATACAGATTCTACGGATCAGCAACCTGCCTGAAGGCGTAACTTCGATGTTGCGACCGTCGAAGATAATCAGTCCGTCTTGACTGAATTGTTGCAGCAGTTTTTGCTCCTCTGCGAAGTAGTCATCAAAGACGATGTCGAACTCAGTCTCTATCTGGCGTGGGTCAAGCGCGAAGTGGCAGATTAGTTGGGTGATGACGCGGCGGCGAATGCGGTCGTCGCGAGTCAAAATAACGCCACGCTTAACCCCTTGAGCCTTATCTGCAACGGCAGCTTGGTAGAGTTTGAGGTCGTGTTCATTTTGGTAATAGACATCGCCAATTTGGCTGATGGCTGAAACGCCCATTGCGACTAGGTCGCAATCGCTATGCGTGGTATAGCCTTGGAAGTTACGGTGCAGATGGCCTTCACGCTGGGCGATAGCTAATTCGTCATCGGGTTTGGCGAAGTGGTCCATGCCGATATATTGATAACCCGCATCGGTCAGTTGATTGATCGTATTTTCAAGGATAACCAGTTTATCTGCAGGCGAAGGCAGGTCTTCATCCTTGATGTGCGACTGCGAGCGGAACCGGTCGGGCATATGGGCGTAGTTAAATACCGATAGGCGGTCAGGGCCCAGCTCGATGATCGCGTCGACGGTGCGAGAGAAGCTGTCGATGGTTTGGTGGGGTAGCCCGTAGATCAGATCTACGTTGATCGATTTAAAGCCGAGCTCTCGAGCGCTGGTGATGATCTCTTCAGACATGGAAAGCGGCTGTACTCGGTTGACAGCTTCTTGAACTTTGAGCTCGATGTCTTGGATGCCGAGGCTGACCCTGTTGAAACCAAGCTCGCGGATGACTTTCATTCGCTCCGCATTAGCTTCACGCGGGTCGATTTCGATCGAATAGTCGCCCTGGTCATCATCGCGCAGGTTGAAGTGTTTGCGTGTTTGGGCCATTAGTTCACGCATCTCATCATCGCTGATGAAGCTTGGTGTACCGCCGCCCCAGTGCAGCTGATTGACGATTCGGTCGTTGGAGTACCACTCGGAGAGCGTCGCCATCTCTTTGTACAGTTCTTCTAGGTAGGGAGCCGCTCGCTTCTTATTGCGGGTGATCATTTTGTTACAGGCACAAAAGTAGCAAACGTGAGTGCAGAACGGGATGTGAACATACAGCGAGAGTGGAGCGCTGATGTCGGTGGTGGATTGACCTGCGTCGACGAGCTGCTCGGCGGTTAATGCTGGATCAAATTGGATTGCAGTTGGGTAGGACGTATATCGAGGGCCGGATAGGTCGTAGCGTTGGATAAGATCTAGATCCCACTTTATTTGAGCGTCTTGAGCCACTGTAGATTTCACCATTGAAAAGTTAAGGATTTGGCCGTTCAGGCAATAACTTTTAATTAGAACATACTGCGTATCAGGTTGCAGTAAATGTCATCGTTGTGGGGTGTAGAGAGTAGAGCTTTGCTGCTGGAGGATTTAGATAAACCGGAATTGAAGCTTGATTTGGCCGAAAGACATCAACTACTCTTCCTATCCGAAAGTATAAGCCTTACTAAAAAAGCGGCTATTTGGTTGGTGATATAACCTTCCAGCCAGTAGCGGGGTTGTATGGGTATCATTTTATCGGGGTGGCACTAGTAATGCTGCGTTGAAGAGTGCTGTTCCATAGTGCTTTGGTAGGGTTTTGTTGCATTGCGATGTTTATGTTAAAAATTGATGTGTATCAATATTTGTCCTAACGCAAATTGTTACAGTGCAAATGTAAACTATATTCAACTCAAGTAGTTGTGAGGGGGTTGTGGGGTTGTCTTCTTTTTGTTCAGATGGAGTGTCTGTTTGACAATTGTCACAAAAAGCGGTCTTATAATGCCCGCGTAAAACCGGAGCGTTTATCTGGTTTTTTGCATCACAACAAATTTGTCTGACCCAAGAAGGGGGGGTTCATGGACGCCAGAGCAGAGCAGAAGTACAACCTTGGGGTTGTGCGCTGGTTCGCCGTTATGGCTGTTGTCTACCTAGTTGTAGGCGCATCCGTCGGGGTATATATCGCCTCGGAATTGGCTTGGCCAGCACTAAATTTTGATATTCCACAGTTGACCTTCGGGCGTTTACGTCCGCTTCACACCAACGCGGTGATCTTCGCCTTCGGTGGCTGTGTATTGATGGCAACGGCTTTTTACTCAGTACAGCGCACCTGTGGGGTGAAGCTGTGGAGCGAGAAGTTAGCATGGTTCACCTTTTGGGGTTGGAACCTGATTATTGTCAGCGCAGTGGTAACGCTTCCTCTGGGTCTCACTCAGGGTAAAGAGTACGCCGAGCTAGAGTGGCCGATTGATATCGCCATTGCTGTAGTCTGGCTGACCTATACCTTTAACTTCATCATGACGATCGTTCAGCGCAAGAGCTCGCACATCTACGTGTCGAACTGGTTCTTCCTGTCGATGATGATCATGATCACCTACTTGCACGTGGTGAACAGCCTGGCGATTCCAGTGGGCTTGTTTAAGTCCTACTCGATCTTCTCGGGTGTTCAGGATGCCATGATCCAGTGGTGGTGGGGGCACAATGCAGTAGGTTTCTACCTGACTGCTGGCTTCTTGGGTATCATGTACTACTTCGTTCCGAAGCAGGCTAACCGCCCTGTTTACTCCTATCGTTTGTCAGTTATCCACTTCTGGGCGTTGACCTTTGGTTATGTTTGGTTGGGGGCTCATCACCTGCAATACACGGCGCTGCCAGATTGGACTGGTTCGGTGGGTGCGGCGGTTTCACTGGCGATGATCATCCCGTCTTGGGGTGGTGCGATCAACGGCATGATGACCTTGTCTGGCGCTTGGGATAAATTGCGTACCGACTACACCTTGCGCTTCTTGATCATGTCACTGGCGTTCTATGCCATGTCGACCTTCGAAGGTCCGGTGATGTCGATCAAGACGGTTAACGCTTTGTCTCACTACACCGACTGGACTATTGGTCACGTACACTCTGGTGCGTTGGGTTGGGTGGCGATGGTTGGAGCCGGTGCGCTTTACCACTTGGTTACGCGTTGTTTCCATACTGAGATGTGGTCAACACGACTGATTAACATCCATTTCTGGTTGTTTACTATCGGTACCGTTGTGTACATCGTCGCGATGTGGGTATCGGGCATCATGCAAGGTCTGATGTGGCGTGCCTACGACGAGTACGGCACCCTGGTTTATACCTTTGCCGAATCGGTTGAAGCGATGCACCCGTACTACGCCATGCGTGCGATTGGTGGTGCTATCTTCTTGACCGGAGCCATTTTGATGCTTGTTAACGTGCTGATGACTGTTCGCAAATCTGTCGCTGAAGGCAAAGTTGAACAGGCGCGTACTGCCGTCGTAGCCAGCGCTTAAGGGAGAATCGGACAATGGCTGATAATCAAAAACCCAAAAGCCTTCAGGAAAAAATGGAGGTCAATATCTGGGCACTGGTGCTCGGTATTGCGATTGTAGTGTCTATCGGGGGTATCGTAGAAATTGTACCGCTGTTCACCATCGATAAAACGATGGAGCACAAAAGCACAGCTCCAGAGATCGTCTGGAATCGTGAAGCAGGAGTTGGCCTCAACGACTGGAAAGCGGGTGATGGTATTCGTCCATACACTGCGCTGGAGTTGGCCGGTCGGGATGTTTACATCCGCGAAGGCTGCTACCTGTGTCACTCTCAGATGATCCGTCCGTTCCGTGATGAGAAAGAGCGTTACGGTCATTATTCTCTGGCCTCGGAGTCTATGTATGACCATCCGTTCCAGTGGGGATCCAAGCGAACGGGTCCTGACTTGGCGCGAGTAGGCGGTAAGTACTCTGATGATTGGCAACGTAAACATCTCCGAGCGCCGCGTTCGCTTGTGCCTGAGTCGGTTATGCCTAACTACCCCTGGTTGCAGCATGCTCAGGTTGATGGCGAGCAGATCGCTAAAAACATGGCTGGCATGCGTACTGTCGGTGTTCCTTATACCGACGCTGATATCGCCGCTGGACCGGCTGAAGTAGCAGGCAAGAGTGAGGAGGATGCTATGGTCGCGTTTCTTCAGGTCTTGGGTACCATGGCTAAATTGGATGACAACAAGGTTTACCGTGAATAGCTTGAGAGAGTACTTCAGCACAGATTGGGCGGCTATGACCGCCAGCGACTGGGTCGGAATGATCCTGACGGTGGTCATCTTCGTCCTCATGGTAATAGCTTACATCTACGCGTACCGTCCAAAAAATAGGGAAAAGCTCGAAGCGAGAAAATACCTACTAGATGACGGTGAGCAGCTTGATAGCGGAGAGAAAAATGGCGGATGATAAAAATCCATTCCCGGGTGAAAATAATACCGGGCACGTCTGGGATGACAATATTCGTGAGATGGCAAACCCGATTCCTCGTTGGTGGATGATTGGCTTTTGGGCCTCGATCATCTGGTTTATTGGCTACGGTATTCTTTATCCGTTCGTACCTTTGGCCAATGATAGTACCAAGGGTATCTTGGGCTGGACCATGATTGGTGAATATCAAGAAGGCTTAGCTGAGGTCAATGCAGTTCGTGCCAAGTTTGAAACCCAGATCGAAGGCATGACCCCTGCTGAAGTTTTGGCAGATGATGGTCTGAGCGGCTATGCAGTAGCATCGGCTCGGGTTTTGTTTGGTGATAACTGTGCGGCTTGTCACGGTGCTGGTGGTCAGGGTGGTCCGGGTTACCCCGTGCTAGCAGACGATAATTGGTTGTATGGCGGCACCATCGAAACGATACAGCAGACTATTACCAATGGTCGCCGTGGGATGATGATCGCCCATGGCAAGATGCTGGCCGAATCAGAGATCGCGACCTTGGGGCAGCATGTGGTTGACCTGAGTCAGGGCGCCTCTAGCGACGCTGGTGCGCAGCTATACCGCGACAAAGGCTGCTTTGGTTGCCACGGTGCTGACGGCAAGGGTATGCAGCTGCTGGGTTCTGCGAACCTGACCGATGCGATCTGGCGCTTCAATGAAGAAGATAAGCTTGCTGGTGCGGTGTATACCATTACTCATGGTGTCAACGATCCTAGTGATCCGATGACGCGTGAGGCGGTGATGCCTTCGTTCAGCGAGCGGTTGAGCGACAATGATATTAAGAAGCTGGCGGTTTACGTCCACAAGCTTGGGGGCGGCCAGTAAAACGATCCTGAGTGGGGTGCTGATGCCCTGCTCAAGACCCACGGAAAGGGGGAATGTGCTATGGGTGCAGATGCTGTAGTAATTGGATCAATACTCTGTGTAGTCGGTGCGACGGCAATAGTGGCTTACTGCTGCATTAAGGCTGTCAAACTGATGAATGAGACCAAGAGCCAAGACTAGGCTCTAACAACAATAATAAAGGGGGCCTTGTTAGCCCCCTTTTTTGTTGTGTTGCAGGTTCATAACACTCCGTTTTACAGCGGGGGTTGGTACAATAGTCAGATCAAAAATGATATATTAATCAAATCTAATGTATCAAGATGGCAGCAGCCGTCATTGCCATAGGGATATGGTCTCGATGAGCGCAAATACGTGGCTGTGCCAGACAGGAGATTTCGGGTGAACGATCTAAATAACCAAATTCCCACGACTACGGTAGATGACATCTATGCCGAGTCGGGTCACTGGCATGTCAATACTGGTGAAGAGAAGATCCATGCGAAACGGATGCCGGGTAAGTGGCGTTCAATAAAATGGTGGGCTAACAGCTTTTGGTTGCTGTTCTTTCTAGGGCCTTACCTGCGCTGGGATGACCGTCAGGCGGTACTGTTCGATATCCCTAATCGTCAATTTCATATTTTTGGTGCCACGATCCTGCCGCAGGATTTTTGGATGCTGGCACTGCTATTACTGTTTTTTGCCATCTTGTTGGCGGTGGTGACGGCCGTTGCAGGCCGAGTGTGGTGTGGTTTTTTCTGTTTTCAGACGGTCTGGACCGATGTGTATACCTGGCTAGAAGAGAAGCTGGAGGGGAGCCCTCAGAAGCGTCGGAAGTTTGATGAAGCGCCGTGGGATTTTGCCAAAGCCAAAACGAAGGCGATTAAGCATACGCTATGGCTGGTGATCTCTTTGTTGACCGGTATTAGTTTTGTCGCTTGGTTTAACGATGTGTTTTCTCTGTGGCAGCAGATGCTGAGCTTTGAATTGGGGCTGGTGTCGACGATATTTATCGGCATGTTTGTGGTCGGTACCTACATTTTGGCTGGGTTTATGCGTGAGCAGGCCTGCTTGTGGCTCTGCCCTTACGCCCGGATTCAGGGAGTGATGATCGATAACACCACGGTGTTACCTACCTATGATGTTGGTCGAGGTGAGCCTCGAGGTCGGCTCAAGAAAGGGCAGGACGAGCAGCAGCGGACTAGCGGTGACTGTGTCGACTGTAATCAGTGTGTGGCTGTATGCCCGACCGGCGTTGATATTCGCCAGGGTCAACAAGAGGGCTGTATTACCTGTGCTCTGTGTATCGATGCCTGCGACGCGGTGATGGAAAAAGTGGGGCGGCCCAAAGGGCTGATCCGCTACGAATCGCTTGACGGTATGGAAAAAGGCTGCGGCAGTTCGGTCAGCAAGCGACCTCGGGTATGGGTTTATTCATTGATTCTGTTGTCGGCTCTGAGCGGTATCATTTATGGCCTCAGTACGTTGGATGCGATTGATCTGAAAGTGATTCATGAACGCCAGCCATTATTCGTGATCCAAAGCGATGGCTCGATACAGAATAAATATACCCTTAAAGTGCTGAATAAATTAACGGAAGACGCCTTTGTTAGCGTTACCGCAGAAGGCCCGCAAGGACTGAAGTTGATCGGTGCTGAGGAGGGGTTCGAAGCGCGTAACGGAAATGTCACGGCTCGTACGGTATTTGTTCGAGTGCCAAAGACTGCCGTGACCGCCGAATCTGTCCCTGTCACTTTTACGGTAACTACCGGTGAGGGTGAGCGTCAGTTCGTCAGTCAGCGCGCGAGTGTCTTTATTGGCCCGTCGCGCTGAATTGATGAGTTCGGTGTTGTCTGTAAATAAATATAGCGTGAATAGTTAGAGTGTTAGTTATGTCGAAATCTTCACCCTGGCGCAGTCCGTTGATTATGGTCTGGAGCGGTTTGTTGCTGCTGTTCTTTATCGCTAATGGCATTTTTATCTACTTGGCCCTGACCAGTAATCCCGGGCTAGTGGTGGATAATTATTACGAGCGCGGCCAGGACTATGAGAATAATATGCTCAAGCGTTTAGCCGAAGACCCTGGTTGGAACATGCGAATTGAACTTGTAGTGTTACCGGTTGAAGGGCAGTCAGGCCAGATTCGTTTCCATCTTAGCGATAAAGCAGGACAGCTATTACTGCCCGACTCAGTGACGTTGTATGCCTATCGTCCAGCAAACGTTAAAGGCGACTTTGAAGCGGTTATGTCCGAGCTGAACATTGGCACTTATCAAGCCGATGTTGCCTTCCCCATGCCTGGTCTGTGGGATCTGTTAGTCGTGGTGGATAAAGGTGATTCAGAGTACAGCGAAGCGTTGCGTATCAATGTTTCGAAACAGCCCTGAATCAGCAGCGCATGAGTCAATCCACTAATCTTCAGCCCGCCGAACTTCTCGACCAGCAGGCGGACGATGCTGAAGAGCAGTGTTGCTATCATTGCCAGCTAGCGCTACCCAGGCATGAGGTCGTCCACGCAGTCATCAAGGGGCAGTCACGAGTTTTTTGCTGCCATGGCTGCTGTTCGGTTGCTGAAGCTATTCATCAGGCCGGTTTGTCAGGGTTCTATGATCGTATCTTGGATGGAGATCGGCTCGCCCCCCCTCCCGAGCTAGCCGAAGCGCTCGCGATGTACGACATCGAAGAAGTTCAGCAAGAGTTTGTCACTTCTGAAGATACCTTGTCTGAAGTCCAGTTGTTGGTTGAAGGGGTTCATTGCGCGGCCTGTGTTTGGTTGATCGAGAACAGCTTGCGGCGGAAGCCCGGGGTCGTCGAGTCGCGGGTCAACCTTTCGGGGCGCAAACTCAAGGTCAAGTGGGATCGCAGTCGACTTCCCCTTTCTAAGTTGATTTCACACCTAGGGACCTTGGGCTATAAGGCCGTCCCTTTCGATCCACGTAGTGCCGAAGATAGCCATAAGCAGCAGAATCGTCATCTGCTTTATCGGATGGGGTTTGCTGCTTTTGCGATGATGAACCTGATGTGGATCTCTATCGCGCTTTACTCCGGTGCCGATCAAGGCGAGTTTCGCAGTCTGTTTCACTGGATCGGTTTGATGCTAGCGACTCCAACGTTGGCTTATTCCGGTTACCCTTTTTTCAAGGGCGCTTGGTATGGCCTGCGTAACCTGCGTCCTGGAATGGATTTGCCGATCGCTATTGGCGCATCGATCACCTATCTCTACTCCTGTTACGTCACCTTTAGTGGCTCGTTGGTAGGTGAGGTTTATTTTGATACGGTAGTGAATTTCCTATTTGTGATTCTGGTGGGGCGCTACTTGGAAGCGATGTCCAAGCGTAAGGCGTTAGCATCGACCCAGCGATTACTCGATCTGCAACCTCGGGTGGCGACAAGATTGATCGCTACGGATCAGGGCGAGCAGTCAGAGTTGGTCGCCATTAGAGCGGTCAATATTGGCGATCGTGTGTTGGTGAAACCGGGCGAGCGACTACCGGTAGATGGCATCGTCGTTGAAGGCAACAGCCGGGTTGATGAGGCGATGTTAACCGGAGAGTCGTTGCCGGTTAATAAGTCGCTAGGGGCTCAGGTTAACACCGGCACGCTAAACGGTAACGGCAGTTTGGTGATCGAAGTGACCGGGTTGTTACAGGACAGTGCCTTAGGCCGGATTATCCATCTGGTGGAAGATGCTCAGTCTAGCCGTGCGCCGATTCAACGACTGGCTGACCGAATCGTGCCATGGTTTGTTACGGTGACGCTGTCGTTGGCGCTGGCAAGTTTTGTCTGGTGGTTTGACGCGGGCTTCGAACAAGCCTTGCTGGTCGCGACCTCTATCCTGATTATTACCTGTCCCTGTGCGTTCGGCATGGCCACGCCGATGTCGATTGCGGTAGCCGCCGGGTTGGGAGCCCGGCACGGTATTCTGGTTAAAAATGGTGAGGTGTTGGAGAGACTGTCGGCGATACGGCACTTTGTCTTCGATAAAACCGGCACCTTGACCGAAGGGCGCATGCGCCTGACCGAGCTGGCCAGCGAGACCGACCGCTGGCTATCCGATGGTAGTCAGGGGGAGTTATCCGCACCTTTAGCCAAGCTACTAGAGGCGGCAGCTTCGATTGAGCGTTTATCTGAGCACCCTGTAGCGACATCGATTGTGCAGTGTGCCGAGCAGCAACGAATTGGCTTTGCAAAGGGGGCTGCTGAAAATTTTGTCAGCCGCCCTGGACTGGGGGTTAAAGGTATTAGTGCAGGTCAAACCATCTGTATCGGTACGCCGAGTTGGTTGGCTCAAAACGGCGTTAAAACCAGTCCGTTGTTGGAGCAGCGAGCGGCGGAGCTGGATGCTCGTGCGATCAGCTCGGTGCGAGTAGCTATAGCGGGGCAGGAGGTAGCGCTGATAGCGATCGAAGATCAGCTACGCGAGGGTGCGTATGAGTTGATCCAACGACTCAAGCAGCAAGGTGCTAGGCTGACGCTGCTAAGTGGCGATCGGCGGCAAACGGCCGAGGCGGTTGCCGAGCAACTTGGTGGTATGGAAGTGATCGCTGAGGTGTTGCCCGAAGATAAAGATCGTACTATCGCCGAGCTGCAGCAGCAGGGTAGCGAAGTGGTGATGGTCGGCGATGGTATTAACGATGCGCCGTCGCTGGTTAGGGCTGATGTCGGCATTGCGTTGGGATCGGGAACCGATGTGTCGATCGCCAGCGCCGATATTGTTCTGTTAAGTAACGACCTGCAACGTATTGATCAGGCTGCTCGATTGTCTCAGCGTACTTTGCGAACGGTGAGGCAAAATATCGCGTTGTCGATAGGCTACAACAGCATTATGGTGCCGCTGGCGATGATGGGGTTGGTCACGCCGTTGGTAGCGGCGATCACTATGCCGATCAGTTCGTTGTTGGTGATCGGCAATGCGGCGCGGATCGGAACCTTGTTTCGTGGTGCTAAATCGGCTGCAAGTGGTGATTAAGTGATAGTGTTTTTGCGTGGGTGCGGTATCTAAAGCTTTTGGAGTGATGCGATGGAAGTGATTTACGGTCTGATCCCCGGCATGATTCTGATGGGGTTAGTGGCAGTTGCGGTGTTCTTTTGGGCCGCAAAAAGTGGTCAGTTCGATGATATGCAGGGTGAAGCCCATCGGATATTGATGGACGATGATCTGGAAGACTGCGAGCCTGAAACAGAGGCGTCGGAGCCGCAAGAAGAGGTTCGGGCTGCTAGCGATGCCGAGCAGCCCGAGAGTAAAGCAAGCGACCTTTGATGTTGGTTTGAGGATTATGGCTTGGTCAACAGAGGCTTAACCAGCAGGGGCCCAACCAGTTGGTCGAACAGGTCAGGGTGAACGTACTGGAACACCTCTTTAGTGTCAGGGTTGAGAGCAATATCTAGGCCTTTGTTTGGGTATAGCCAGTGTGCGCCGCCTTCAGGATCGTCAAGGATCTGCTCCGGCTTGCCAAAATAACGCTCGATCAATTCGGCATCCAAATTGGTTGATGGGATGTAAGTGATATGACGAATCGGACTGGACATTGCGAGGCGGGTATCGACTTCGGCTAAATTGACTTTTTTGCTGCCGCTGCTTAGCTGGCTGATTCGTAGCCCACGGGCAAACATCTCTGCAGCGACGAGTTGATCAATTTCCAGCGTCATGATGAAGTCGGCACGTAAGCCGCTCAGCGATACGCGTTGAAAGTAAGCCTCAATGTTGAACAAACCTTCGGGGGAGCGGAATAGATTTACTGTGGGTGACTCAGACAGCAGTTGGGTGGCATCGTCGAGTGAACTTTGCCCTAGTGTGAGGTCAAACACGCGTGGTGAGCCATCGCTTAGGATGTCGATCTTCCACGGCAGTTTGGGGTTGGTATCTACCTCGCGACCACCGGGGGCAAGTATGGCGAACGCTAGAATAACCAGCACGATAGCCAGGATGACAAGGGGAATTTTACGGTCCATAAGAGGTCCTAGCTGAAGAGCGAATAGGTGCGGGATCAAGAGTAAAGCACGGTGGTTATGTTGCGGCGCTTTATTGGTCAGCGATTGTAACAACACAAGCAAAATATGAAACTGCTGAATGCGATAGAGTGCAATTCGGTCGAACAAATTGGTAATGGAGAGCCTTGATGCAATTTGAAGTCAGTCCCGAAGAGTTAGCCAAAGCGAAGATACCGCATGAACTGTTTTTAACCAATTTGGTCGGTAATCATATTTTGTGGTTTGTCGCTTCACTGGGAATTCTTGGTTCCTTTTGGCAGCCCTTGGCGATGGTGCCTGTCGTATCGTTGCTGATCCTTGGCTACACCTTGCTGCGCGCCCATCGTGAGCGTAGCGGAGCAAGCTGGTTTGTGATGTGTCATTGGCAGATGACCGCTCGGCGTTCGCTGGCGTTTATGGCTGTGTTGATGTTGTTGATGCTGATCTCTGCATTAGGTTGGGCCGGTTACGCCTTTTTTGGGATGCAGAAAGTGGCGGTGCTAGCCATGATCGGTGGCGTTGGTCTACTGCCTACATTGGTATCGGTGCTGGTGTTGATAGTGATGGAATCGGATGCGATGCATCTGGCATCGCAAGGTAAACTAACCAAGGGGATCTACCAGCGCTTTCCTAATCCCGATGCGGTAGTGGTTGAGAGTGGCGATGCGTTAGTGGAGCAAGCTGCCCCAGTGCTGGATCGCTAATAGTTAGCCTTGTAAAGCTCGATACAGGGTCCATAGACCAAATCCAATAATGATCAGCCCTGATAGCTGCTTGGTCCACTTTGCTTGCAGTAGGTGGGCTGCCGCGCCGGTGAGTACTCCCATCAGTAATAGGTTGGGGAGGGTGCCAACGGCGAAGGCTAGCATTAGCAGAGCGCCGCTGCTGATACTTCCGCTGGCGGTAGCGCTGATCAACATACTGTAAACCAAGCCACAGGGTAGCCAGCCCCATAACGTCCCCAGTAATAGGGCTTGGAGTCGGCTGCGTACCGGTAATAGCTGCCTGCCCATCGGTTCGATACGGCGCCATAGGTAGCGCCCTAGCTTCTCTACCCGGTTCAGTAGTAGCCACCAGCCACTTAAGTACAGACCCAGCAGCACCATGAATAAACCGGCGGCAATCAGTAACGCCCGCTGTGCGGCCTGTAACGGTAACCATTGGACAAGCAGTAACCCCAGCCCGCCCATAATGGCTCCAGCCAGGGTGTAGCTGAGAATGCGGCCGCTGTTATAGGCCAGTTGGTATGACAGCAGGGTGAGCGGCTGGTTGCGTTGTTCTGGCGTGAGCCCAAGGTTGAGGGTGCCGATAATGCCGCCACACATTCCCAGGCAGTGGACGCCGCCGAGCAAACCGACCAGAAAGGCGCTGAGATAGGGGAGTGTGTCGGTGAGCATGTAAAGCCGGGTCTCGATAATAAAAAAGAGCCCACTAGGGGCTCATCATCTATCTGTCAGTATCGCTTAGATGCTAAGCGGAAGGCCGGACGATTCGCGAAGTAACGGCATATCTAAAATCCGAATATGTTTACCGCGTTCCGCAATCGCTCCCGATTGATGTAGTTTGGTGAATAATCGGCTTAGCGTTTCTTTACGCAGTCCTAAGAAATTGGCGATATCGTCGCGTGACATCGGCAGTTGGAACTGCTCGCTCGAAAAGCCACGTTCGTTGAGTCGCATCGATAAATTGAGTAGAAATGCAGAGAGTCGCTGCTCGGCGTTTTTACGGGCCATCAGCATCGCGAACTGACGATGTAGATCGAAGTTTTCCTTGTTCAGCATATGCTGCAGGTTCTGCTGTAGAGCGGGAACCTGAGTAGCCGTCTCCGTGACACTGCTCATCGGTAATTCACACACGTAGCTGTCTTCTAGCGCGACAGCACTGCAGGGATAGCGCTTGGGGTAGATGGCTGTTTGACCGACTGTCTCACCGGCTAGCGTAAAACCGACAACCAGCTCTTGAGATTCAGGATCAATGTTGGTTAGTTTTAACGCCCCTGAAGTAACGGCAAAGATAGCCCGGAACGGCTCGTCTTCTCTAAACAGGTAATCTCCAGCTTTGATTGGCTGGCGACGCTCGACAAATTCGTCGGCAATGCTGAGTTCGCGTCCTCCGATATCGATCGGTTTGCACAGGGGGAATAACCCGCAGTCGTCACATTCGATCTGTTGAACGCGGCTCTTGCTGCTATCAGTAGTAATTCTGCCAGACATGTCTGATCCTATTGAAAGTTTTCGCCGTCCCTTAGCGCATAATTTATTTTTGTAAGATGCCATAGTATCAGTCTGAAATCTATGAAAAATTGCGTTTTATCAAGCAATGTTCGATTAAAGAATATGATCGATAAAGGTAAAATGAGGGAAACAGCCTTTTGATCGAAATTAAGCGGTAGCCGTATCTCTCTTTTGCTGATTGCAAGGGTTGCTGCACGGTTATTTATTCATATTTGGACAGATATTGCGCTAGCTGAAGTGGTATGACAGCTCGTGTACCCTTAATTGGCGGAATCAAGAAAGCGTTGTATAAATCACCGTGCACTTAGCGGTACGGCGGTTATAATGCCTGCCCTATGAATCATCTGATCCTGTACTGTCGGCCCGGTTTTGAACCGGAGTGCGCGGCTGAAATAAATGACCTTGCTACTCAAGCGGGTGTTCCCGGTTATGCCAAAACTGATCGGGGGGACGGTTATGTGGTGTATATCAGTCATCTGGCCGAGGGGGCGACCCAGCTGCTAAAACTGTTGGTTTTTTCAAAGCTGGTTTTTGCACGGCAGTGGTTTGCCAGCCCCGGGTTGGTTGAGCATTTACCTGCCGCTGATCGGATCACTCCCTTGGTCGAGCGGCTTAGCCCGCTACCACAGTGTGGTGAGCTGATGATTGAGACGGCGGATACTAACGAGGCCAAGTCGCTAGCGGGTTTTTGTCGTAAATTTACTTCACCTTGCGCCCAGACGTTACGCCAGAAGGGCATTCTTAGCCCAAAACGCACGGGCAAGTTACCGCGGTTACATCTGTTTTTTCTGGATTCAGAGCGGGTTTACCCGGGTGTTAGCTACCCTGGCAATCATGCTCGTCAAGAGATGGGGATTCCTCGATTGAAGTTCCCGGCTGCTGCGCCAAGTCGCTCAACCTTGAAGCTAGATGAAGCCTTCTTACATTTTTTAACGGCTGATCAGCGCGAGCGGCTGCTGGCTCCGGCGATGCGCGCGGTAGACTTGGGCGCGGCCCCTGGGGGCTGGACCTGGCAACTGGTTAAACGGCACCTTCGGGTGGTGGCGGTGGATAACGGTCCGATGGCTGAATCGCTGATGGATAGCGGACTGGTCAAGCATGTTCGCGAAGATGGCTTTCGATATCAGCCGCAGCGGTCGGTGCAGTGGATGGTCTGCGATATGGCTGATCAGCCATCTAAGGTGGCCAAACATATGGCGCTTTGGTTAGAGCAGGGCTGGAGTGAACGGATTATCTTTAATTTGAAACTGCCGATGAAGAAACGCTATCAGGCGGTTTGCGAATGCCAAGAGTTGGTCCGCAGTCAACTGGAGCAAGCGGGAGTCGCTTACCAGCTGGATATGAAGCAGCTGTATCACGATCGTGAAGAGGTGACGTGCTACCTGCGTCGGTCATAGCTTGCTCGGGTGCTGTCTTTGACCCTAGGTGTGCTCCATGATGGTAATTTTCTCATCTTGGGTGAGCATCGGTCTTAACGAACTCATCATCTCCTTGCGCTCATGGCTGTGATACCAAGTTAGCCAGTGATCTAGCGTGCGGTAGTTGGCAAAGATGATGCGGTGGTAAGAGTCGTTGAGGTCTTGCAGCGATTCACCGCTGATAAAACCTCCTGTTCCCATCGCGGTTTGAAGGGTGCGGCTGGCGCGTTGTTGATAGTGCTCGGCTAAATCTTCGGCGATATGGCGCTCAATCATTACCTTGATCATGGACAGTATCCTTGTTTAATGTTGCCCTGTTGCTGTTTAAATTATAAGACTAACCATCTTTGTTAGCCGGTTATTCGTTTTGATAGTAAAAAAATATCGATCTCGGCTTTTTCCTACCATCAGCATTTGCGACAATGACGACAGTTTTTAAAGGTGGCCCTATGTCTGAGACAAAAGCTGATCATTTTATGGATGCGACCGGGTTGTATTGCCCGGAGCCGGTAATGATGCTGCACAACAAAGTGCGGGATATCGCTATCGGCGACGTGTTGGAGGTGGTGGCAACGGATCCGTCTACTCAGCGCGACATTCCTAAGTTTTGTGCTTTTCTCGGACATGAGTTGATTGGCGAGCGAGAAGACGCAGAGTGCTTTTATTACCTGATCCGAAAAGGTGAAGGTTGAGCTCGTCACAATCCCTTTGATTTTTAATCACCAACCATAAACGATGTTTCTATGACCCAGACCCCTCCCGTCAAGCCCGCGAAAAATAAGAACCGTGCCGCCAATCAGGCTGCCGTGGCTCTCATCTCTGAGCTGTACCCTAAGGCCTTTAATCGTGATGCGGTAAAGCCATTAAAGATCGGTATTCAGGAAGACTTAGTGGCCGAAGAAAAGCTTCCGCAAGGCAAGATTAAGCGAGCGTTGGCGTCCTACGTTCGTGCTCCGCAATACTATAAGAGCCTGGTGGTTGATGCGGATCGGGTGGATCTCAATGGTGAGGCGGCAGGTAAAGTCACCGAGCAGGAAGCTGAGCATGCCAAGGCTATGCTGAAAAAGCTCAGAGAGCAGCGCCAGCAGCGGGTTAAAGAGGAAAAGCAACAGATTCAAAAAGAGAAGCAGTTGGTCAAAGATAGTCGTATTAACGACAAGTTGACTCAATTGATGAATAAGCACAGCTAATAGCGCCATCTGACAGCGCAAAGAAATCTAATAGCTTTGCTAGGGATAAAAAAAGGGGCTGAATTTCAGCCCCTTTTTGATGGTTTGCTATCGAGAGTTAGTCGATGCGTGTAGCAACGTATCTACCGGGTGCGGCTTCGATCGGCTTGAACGAGGCTGATCCCAGCTCGACGGGTGCTGCAACCTGCTTACCACCACGCTTATTGATCCAGACCGACCAGTGATTCCACCAGCTGCCTTCTTGGCGCTCTGCGGTCTCCAGCCACTGCTCTGGCGTGTTTCCTAGCTCGCCGTTGATCCAGAAGTGACGACGGTTTTTTGATGCAGGGTTGATAACGCCGGCAATATGGCCGCTTGCGCCGAGCACAAATTCACAGCTCTTGAGTAGTTCGGTACCTTTGAAAGTGCTTTTCCAAGGGGCGATATGGTCATCGACGCACGACAGGAAATAGCAGGGAGTTTTGATTGTAGTCAGATCAATCGGCTCACCACAGATAGTCAGAGCGCCAGGCTTGGATAGGTTGTTCTCCAGATACATGTTCTTCATGTAGTAGGAGTAGAACGAAGCGGGTAGGTTGGTGGGGTCGCTGTTCCAGTACAGTAGATCGAACGGAACCGGAGATTGCCCTTTGAGGTAGTTGTTCACCACGTACGACCAGATCAGGTCGTTCGAGCGCAGCATGTTGAACGCGGTGGACAGGTTCTTACCGCTCAATACACCCTCTTTTTGTACTTTCTCAATCAGTGATGAAACTTGATCTTCGTCGACGAAAACGCCGATATCACCTGGCTCTTCAAAATCAGTCAGTGCAGTCAGGAAGGTAGCAGAAGATACCGTGGCGTCTTTGCGCGCGGTCAATACGGCAAGGCTGCTGGCCAAGATCGTTCCACCGATGCACCAGGCGACGGCATTAACTTTCTTGCTGCCAGAGATCTCTTTTACCACTTCCAGTGCTTTCACGACGCCAGACTCGACGTAGTCATCCCAGCCAAGGTGGCGCTGCTCGGGTGTCGCGTTGACCCAGGAGATCATAAAGGTGTTTTGACCTTGATCTACTGCGTGCTTGACGAACGAATTACCCGGCTGCAAGTCCATGATGTAGAACTTGTTGATGGTGGGCGGGATGATCAGCGTTGGACGCTCTGCTACTTTCTCTTGTGCCGGCTTGTACTGGATAAGCTGCAAGACTTCGTTTTCGAATACCACTTGACCAGGAGTCGTCGCAATGTTCTCACCCAGAACAAAAGCCGACTCATCGGTCATGCTGATGCTGCCCTTATCGATATCGCCGAGCAGGTTTTGCAGTCCGTTGATCAGGCTTTGTCCCTTGGTGTCAATCGCCTGCTGAATCACTTCAGGATTGGTGGCAGCAAAGTTGCTCGGAGACATCGCATCAATATATTGCTGAGTGTAAAACTCCAGTTTTTTCTGGCTTTTATCATCCAGATTGGCCTGAGAAACGGTCTTGTTAAGTAGTTGGGACGCGATCAGATAGGATTCTTTGATGTAATTGAATACCGGGCTTTCGCTCCACTCATCGGCGTTAAAACGGCGGTCTCCCGCAGCGGGCTGGGCTGTTAGGCCATTGTTGCCGGTGAGAATCGTTGACCAAAATTGCAGCGAGGTTTTTTGGTACTCGCCGATGGCATCCATCCAGCCCTGCGGGTCAGTTGGGCGGCTCAGAAGCTGGGACCATGCACTATTTAGGTTGTCGAGGTACTCTTCGCCAACTTTGCCGCCAAACATCTCAACCAGCTTGTGGGTTTCAGCGTTCATAGCGGTGAAATAGTTATCGGTAGTGGAGGAATTGCTGTGATCCATACGTAATTCTCTTTTCCTGCAGGACTTAAATTGTGCCGCTCGATGAAGCTGGCGCGGACACGTTGGGGTCGGCATTATAAACTACCGCGAGTGCTGCGTCCTCCTCCATAGGTTCTACGTAGCGATTGTTGTTTTTGATAAAATGTCATTTTTTAAGAGAGCGAGTTATGGCCGGTTGGGTTTTGTACGGCACTGTTGGGTGCCACCTATGCGATGTTGCTGAGCAACTGCTTGCCACGACGCTAGATCTGCAATCGGTATCGATTGAGCTGGTCGATATTGCAGATGATGATCGACTGGTCGAGCGTTATGGAATCCGCATCCCCGTGTTGGCAGATTCACAGACCGGGCGGGAATTGGGTTGGCCGTTTGATTCACAGCAGCTATTACGGTTTGTTGCTGAGCAAGCGGATTAGCGGTTGCGAACAGTTTGGTGGATAGCTAGCCGTAATCTATAGCCTAAAGAACGCCTTCGATGTATCGCTGGTTGACCTGGCCAGCTGGGCGTTGCTGATACCGATATGCTGGGCAGCAACCCGGCAAATATGGGCAAGATGATAGGGCTCATTACGTCTGGATTTTGGTGTTGGCTTTAAATCACGAGGTAGCAGGTAGGGCGCGTCGGTCTCTAGCATTAATCGTTGTAGAGGAATCTCTTTGAGCAACGGTAACAGGTGCCCGCCGCGGCGTTCGTCGCAAATCCAGCCGGTAATGCCGATATGCAGATCCAGGTCTAATAAACGAAACAGTTGTTGTTGGTCTCCGGTGAAACAATGCAGTACGGCGTGACTCAGCTGGTCTCGATAACTGCGAACGATTTCATAGAAGCGTTGGTGGGCGTCTCGCTCGTGCATGAGTACGGGGTAACCCAGTTCGCAGGCGAGTTCGAGCTGTTGTTCAAAAGCCGTTATCTGCATCGGGCGGGGTGAGAAATCACGATTGAAATCTAGCCCTGTTTCACCAATCGCTTTGACACAGTGGTGTTGACAGAGCTTGCGAAGCTGCTCGATCCCATCCGTTGGAAAGTCGCGACTGTAGTGGGGGTGGACTCCTGCGGTGGAAAAGAGTTGATCCGGATGGTGCTGGCATAACTCGATCGCGTTAACGCTTTCTTCTAGCGTTGATCCAGTGATGATCAACTTGCTCACGCCCGCAGCCTGCGCCCGGTCGAGTACCGCTAGATAGTCGGCTTGAAAGGCGCTATCGGTTAAGTTAACGGCGATATCGACCAGTAGAGGGTTGCTGTGGGTCATATTTTTATTAATTACTGTCTGTACACGAGGGCGCGAGTCTTCCCCGCGACTCAAAAATGGTTATGCTAGCACTTTAGGCTTGTTTAATGTTGGCCGGATCAATCCAAATTTAAGGTGTTTCAAGATGTCTGGAATTTTAGACTCCGTTGATCAGCGTACCCAATTGGTTGGACAGAACCGTTTCGAATTGTTGTTATTTCGGCTTGGGCGTCATCAGTTGTTCGCGATTAACGTGTTCAAGGTGAAAGAGGTCCTGAAGCTGCCGCGTTTGAACGCCCTACCCAATTCGCACCCGGTGGTTAAAGGTGTTGCCAATATGCGCGGCCAAACCGTTCCGGTCATCGACCTGAGTGCTGCTATCGGCATGGAACCGACAGAGGTGACTGAGAATGCGCACATGATCGTGGCCGAATATAACGGTTCTGTGCAGGGTTTTTTGGTCAGTGATGTTGAGCGTATTTTGAACCTGGACTGGGCCGATGTGCTGCCTCCCCCGGCTACGGCTGGTCGCGCGCATTACTTGACCGCCATTACCCGCATGGAAGACAACAAACTGGTTGAGATTGTCGATGTTGAGAAGGTTCTGGCTGAGGTCAGCCCGTATACGACAACGGTATCACCGGGCTTGATCGATGATCAGGTGATTGAGTTAGCTAAAAAATATGAAATCATGGTGGTAGACGATTCCCAGACTGCTCGAGATCAGGTGCGCCATACGTTGGCCAATCTTGGTGTTACGCCCTATGAGGCGGTCAATGGTACCGATGCGTTGGAGCAACTGCGTGCTTTTGCCAGTCAGGGACGGCCGATGTCCGAGCGGTTCTTGATGATCATTACCGATGCCGAAATGCCCGAGATGGATGGCTATCGGTTGACGGCTGAGATCCGACACGATGAGAAGCTCAAAGATCTTTATATCGTTCTGCACACTTCGCTATCGGGATCATTTAACCTAGCGATGGTCGAAAAGGTTGGCTGTAACGACTTCCTGCCTAAGTTTGAATCCGACCGTTTGGCTGTGTTGGTTAAAAATCGGATCAAAGAAGTAAACGGCTTAAATTAGATTAAATTTACAGGGGATGTGCAGGAAGCGACGTCCCTGGTTTTAGTTCCCCTCCGTTCGTGTTCTATGTCTTGGGTACGGCACCTTTTTTCTCATGTGGTTTGAGTAGTTGCTTGGGTAAGCCGAGAAAATCACTGTAGATCACCGAGAAACTCAATATATTTTGTACGTAGTTGCGCGTCTCATCGAAGGGGATGGTTTCTATCCAGATATCGATTGGCAGATCTTTACGCTGCTCTAACCATTGGTTTACCCGTCCCGGGCCGGCATTGTAGGCCGCGCTGGCTAACACGCGGTGGCCTTGGTAGCGTCGGCTTAAACTGGCCAGATAATAGCTTCCCAATTTCACGTTTAAACTTGGATCTGTTAATTGCTGTGGGCCTCGGTAGCGGACTTTGGCTCGCCTTGCTGTTTCTTTGGCGGTTGCGGGCATGAGTTGCATCAGCCCCATCGCACCCGCATGCGAGCGAGCATCAGAGGTAAAGGCACTTTCTTGACGAGCAATCGCAAAAATCCAGCTCATATCGATCTTATTTGCCTGGGCAGAATCAGAAATTTCGACTCCGTAGGCAAGCGGGAAACGCAGCATTAGATCATTCCAGTGTCGAGCGCTGATCGACGAGCGAATAGCTTGTTCGTACCATCCCCATTGCCTAGCAAGTCGGGCGGCTTGATGGTGCTGCGATTGAGTTAACTCACGAGTGGCTTGTCGCCATTCGCGCCGGGCATCGATAAGTTGACGGTGGTAAAACAGTTCACGAGCGCGAATTAATGCGGTTTTACTCGATAGTTGCTGCAGGAATTGCCGGTCTGCGGATTCAGTTTGGTTGTTGAGTTGGTAGCCCACGCCCAATTTATCCGCGGCTAAGAAACCATAAAAGCTTCGCTCGCTAGCCAGCTCAGAGTAAATATTGCTGGCGCGTTCATGAGCGTTGGGTTCGTCGCGGGCTTCAAGGGCGCGAGCTCTCCAGTAGCGCCAGCGATCGTTGAAGCGTGCGGACGAGGGGAGTTGATCAAGCTGCTGTTCTACCTCTTGCCAGTCCTGGCGAAGGATCAGATTGCGTAGCTGCCATTCCAATAATGCTTTATCGGTTAGATTAGGGTTGATCTGTGCAATGACTGCGCCCAAACCGGGAGGATAGCTGCGCAGTAAGCGAAGGCCAAAGCTGCGCTGTAACTGCTGTTTTTGTTCGATACCTAGATCAAGTCTATCGGAGAAGCGTTGCAGTTGCTTTAAGGCCAACGCTGGATCACTCCGTCCTAGGCGGTTGAGACTATGCAGCACCAGATCCTGATAACGCTCGCTCTTAGGGTTTAGCTTGGTTTTGGCTAACTGGGCCGGTTTACGGTGCAGTTGTAGCGCTTGTTCGGCGATCCGTTTTTGTTCCGGCTGCTGTAG
>JBALWS010000042.1:0-18883 GCA_036960405.1 Halopseudomonas sp.
AACCAATACTAATTGCTCGTGCGGCTTGACCATATAACGCCAAAGCGGTGTTATAGGTTAGAACTGCTAGTGATATAACCAGATAGAACTTGATCGACACGATCGAGCTGATTCAACGCTTCATACAAAACACAGATTCACTTACTTTTTTTGCTTGGCGACCATAGCGAATTGGAACCACCTGATCCCTTTCCGAACTCAGAAGTGAAACGATTTAGCGCCGATGGTAGTGTGGGGTTTCCCCATGTGAGAGTAGGTCATCGCCAAGCGCCTATTACGAAGAAAGGGCTACCCGTTGGGTGGCCCTTTTTTTATGCCTGCGATTTGAGCTGTTTTATAGAGATTTTTTTGATCACTTCATACTTGATCCAAGTTTTCTTAGCGTCTTATTCCCTTCTGATCGCGTTGTTTAGGGCATAACCATAGGGTATTCTGACGCACCTTATATATCAGTGATACGGGTTGTTGATAACCCATGAACCTAGCTTCTAACTTATAAGAGAGAGCCAATGCGCCCTTGGTTAATTCTACTGAACAATTTCTGCCACGATCTGTTTACCGGTCTTTGGTTTGGCAGCTTTGTGACAATCTATGTCTTGCGACTCAAAGCTGAAGAGCTCGGTGCTCCCGGTCCTTGGTTAGAGCAACTCAACAGTTTCTTCTTTACCTTCTGTTGGGTGTCGCTGTTATTAGTGTGCTTGACTGGACTGTTCCGGTTTTTGTTCGATCGCAGAGGTGATGGTGGTATTAACAAAAATAATTGGCAGGTCAAAAAGCAGATGCTGATCGTCAAGCATGCAGTTTTGGGTATCGCCTTTATTGGCGGTAGTTGGCTTAGTTATTTGTGGACTCACTGAGTGGTATGACAAGAACTAGTTAGTAACTTACTGTTTGCGTACGTTGAAAACAGCGTAATAAAGCCCTGAATATATTAAGATATGTCACTCTTTTTTTTGTGTAACCCTGCTGTATGAAGAAAATACTTTTTGTCGCCCCACCGTATCATTGCTGGGGCGTTCAGGTGATAGGCACCTGGCCTCCTTTACAACTCGCTTACCTCGCACAAGTTGCGCTCGAAGCCGGTTTCGATGCCCGAATTTTCGACGCGATGAACAAATACAAGACGTTCGACGACGTCCGTTCAGAGATCGAAAATTATCAGCCCGATTTTGTGGTATCGCTGGACTACCTGCCGGTATCCGGTGCGATCAGTACTGCGACCGTACCCGCTGCGCTTGAAGCGCTGGCGATTGCCAAGCAGGTTAATCCCGAGACGGTAACCTTGATCGGCGGACCACATCCTACCTTCCTGTTTAAAGATATTTTAACCGACGACAATAACCCGCCTGATTTCGTGTTGCGTGGAGAGTCCGAGGCGACCTTCTCCGAGTTGTTAAGTATCTATAAGGACGCTAACCGCCTAGCAGTGAACTGGCGTGAGGTGAAGGGGCTGGCTTTTGTTGATGGCGACGAGGTCGTCAATACCGGACTGCGTAGCCACATCGACAACCTTGATGACTATACCCCAGCCTGGCATCTGCTCGACTGGGAAGATTACCACTACAACATCGAGCCCTACGGTCGGATGGCGTCGATCATGACTACCCGTGGCTGCATGATGGATTGTTCATTCTGCTCGCACCGGGTGTTCTGGCGTGGTGACTGGCGGGTACGCGATCCGGAGCTGGTGGTTGATGAAATTCGCCATCTGGTCGATACCTATCAGGTCGAGTTTATTACTTTGATCGACCCTTATCCGACCAAGGATCGTGAACGCTGGGAGAGGCAACTCGATCTGTTGATCGAGGCCGATATCGACGTCAAGTTGCTGATGGAAACGCGGGTCGAGGATATCATCCGTGATCAGGATATTCTGCATAAGTACCATGATGCTAAGATCATGCATATGTATCTGGGAGCTGAAAGCAGCGACGATAGCACCCTTAATAGTCTCAACAAGGGCACCAGCGTCGACCAGAATAAGCAGGCGCTCGACCTGCTACGCGATCACGGCATCATGACCGAAGCGTCGTTTATGATCGGTTTCCCTGAGGATACAACCGAGAGTGTCGATAGAACCATCGCCGAAGCGATCCGCCTCAACCCTGATATCGCCGTATTCCCGCTGATCACACCGATGCCGTTTACGCCGTTGTATAAACAGATGAAGAGTCGGATTCGGGTGCACGATTGGTCCAAATACAACCTGATGACACCGATCATCGAGCCGGACAATATGCCGCTTGAACAGGTATCACGCGAGCTGGCCCGTTGCTACATGACCTTCTACGGCAACAAGATGAAAGAGATCATCGAGCTGGAGGACTGCTTTAAACGGCGCTATATGATGAGTGCGTTCAAAGCGATGATGAAGGACTTTCTTAAGCATTTCGATTTTGGCGATGAGCCGATACCGCACGATATGGCCGGCTTGCACGAACTCAAAGAGGCGATCGATTATTAGTCCAGGCTGTCGCTCTCATTACCCGAATATTCGCCTAACTACGATAAGGAAACCTGACCGGTGGTAGAACTGCTGGCCGCGGTAGCGGTGTTTATCGTCAGCCATATGATCCCGATGCGACCGCGGTTTCGACAGCCACTGGAGCAGAAACTGGGGCTGCCGGGCTTCCTGATCGGTTATAGCATCCTGTCGCTGGCGATTATTTACTGGCTGGCGCAGGCGTTTGCCAACGCGCCCTATATCCAACTCTGGCCCTGGACGATTCAGGCGGCCTGGTTGCCGGTAGTGTTGATGCCGCTGGCCTGCGTGCTGATCGTCGCTGGTGCCAGCTCTAAAAACCCCTTCTCGTTGGGACTGGGTGGCAAAGGTTATGACCCTAAGCGTCCTGGCATTGTTTCGGTCACCCGTCATCCGCTAATGTGGGGGTTGGTTATCTGGGCTGGGGCTCATATCCCCGTCAACGGTGATGCAGCCGGACTGATCCTGTTTGCTTTGATGCTGATACTCAGCCTGGCGGGCACGTTGACGCTGGAGCGAGCCCGCAAGCGTAAACTCGGCCCCGAGCAGTGGCAGCGGTTGCATCAAGGCACCGTTAATCTGCCGTTTAGTGCGTTTGGCCGGATCGATTGGCGCGGCATCGGCTGGCTACGTCTGCTGGGCGGTTTGCTGCTTTACGGCCTGCTGCTGTTTGCCCATCAAGCTGTCATCGGCATCGCGCCTCCCGTCTTTTACTGATCAATTTATACCGTTATCTTGAAATCTTCCTAGCCGGGTTAGATTTGTTTCCTGCTCGGGTTAAATAGTTGTTAATCTAGCGCCTTAGATTGGTATCCAAAGGAAATACGCATGCCCCGTCTGCTGTCGCTGGACGACGCCGAACAACTCAGTATTCAACAGCTATGGGGCCTGTATAAGGATTATGTCAATCCTGGTCAGCAGGCGATGATCTCCAGTTTTGGCTTCGGTCAGGAGCTGGCCGTATCGGCTCAGGGGTGCTGGATCGAGACCGACAGCGGTCGTCGGGTACTCGATTTCACCGGCGGCATGGGTGTCCTCAATCACGGACATAACCACCCGCGCATCCTGGCTGCCAGGCTGCGTTACCAGCAGCAGTCTCGACTGGAGCTGCATAAGAACTTCCTCAGCCCGCACTTGGCGGCTTTGAGCCATAATATCGCCCAGCTGCTGCCGGGTGACCTCAATGTTAGCTACTTCCCCAACTCGGGTGCCGAGGCGGTCGAAGGCGCGCTCAAATTGGCGTACAAATACCATGCGGGTCAGCGCAGCACGGTGCTGCATTCGGATATCTCCTACCACGGGAAGTTACTCGGCGCGGGCTCGATCACTGCGTCGGGCGAGATCGGTTTTCGCTACCCAGAGGTCCCCCACTGCGCATTTGAGTACGGCAACATCGATTCGGTACACCAGCAGCTCGATGCGGCAAAAAAAGCCGATGGTGGCTGTGATCTGTATGCACTGATCATCGAGCCGTTCAGCGCCAGCACGCTGCACTCCTGCAGTGGTGAATTCTTGCGTCAGTTACGCCAGCTCTGTAGCGACAACGATATCCTGTTGATCTTTGATGAAGTATTTAGCGGCTGGGGTAAGAGCGGCCATCTATTCAATTTTATCCAGCATGAGGGGCTGGTGCCCGATCTGCTGGTGACCTCCAAGTCGCTCGGCGGTGGTAAGGCATCGATCTCCGGTTTTGTTGCCCGTGAACCGGTATTTAAACAAGCCTACGGCAACCTCAATGATGCGCTGCTGCACAGCACCACTTACAACGGTTTTGGCGAAGAGTGCGCCACCGCGCTGGAAGCGGTCAACGTACTGGTCGAGGAGCAACTAGTCGAGCAGGGGGCGTTGATCGGTAATCATCTGCGTCAGGGGTTGGAGCAGTTGCAGCAGCGTTTCCCCGACCGTATCGTTGAACTGCGTGGGCAGGGGGCACATCAAGGACTGAAGCTGGCGGCAGGTTCGAGTTTGATCGAAGGGCTAACCCGTGTACTGCCAATCAAGCTGCTGCAGGATGAAAAATTTATTCAGAAGTTGATCACCGCTGCAGTGATCAACGAGCTCTACGATGCGCATAACTTGCTGACCTTTCATGCGGATAATCGCGAGATTCTGTTGCTGTTATCACCGCCGTTGGTAGCCACTAAAACGGAGGTTGAGTTGGCATTAACCGCGTTGGCTCAGGTACTGGGGCAGGGATTGTTAGCGCTGTGTTTAAAGTTTGTGAAGAGTAAGTTGTTTGCCAAGTTTATGGAGCTGACGGGGTCGTCAGCTGTCTAAGTTTTATGCTTGTTAGTGGTGTTTGATGGTAGATTTTGCTGCGCCCGAGTGGGCGCTATGCGGGATCAACGATAGAGTGGCGGCAATCCACTGTTAACATCATCTGCTGAGGCCCGTTGTCGACACCCTCTAACCACCGTCAACAACGCCAAACTATCGAACGTTTCGGCGTTTGCTTGTTGCGCATAGAGCCCCCGGTCCAACTGTTCGCTCAGCTCGCGTAACGATTCATCAGTTACCGAGTCTCCTGCAAGTTGACGCCAAGCAGTCAGCGCTTGCCGTATGACAACCGGCTCGTTCTGCTGGCAGGCTTTCTCCAACGCGTGAAAAGCTTGGACTTCATCCTGATTGACGACCTGAAGCGGTAGCTCACTTGCAGCAGTCTGCGCCGTCTTGTTGCGGGCTCGCCACCATATTCCTACCAAGATTAAACAGAGCGTGGCCCAAGCTAGGTTTGTCCACAGCAGCCACTTCGACTCGACCTCAACGAACTGCACGGGCAGCGGTGTGTTGAGTTGTTGCAGGGGAGTAGTCACGACAGGCGGGAGTTGGGCTGCGGGCGCATTAAGTGGTGGCAATACGTTGATAGATTGTGCCTCGACGCGGGCAACACGTGGCTGGTTGCTAGTGGTATCCCACCAAACCAGCTCCACAGCGGGCAGCTCTAACCGACCGGTTTGAGTCGGGACTAGCCCGTAGCGTTCGCTGCGGCTGGTTTGTATGCCCGAGGCGGGAGTTTGTTGATCGAGTTCGGCGGGTTCCGGGTAGCTCTTAAACGCCGATCCGGTGGCAGGCTTTAGCGGTGGCAAACGGTCTGACTCGATCCCGGCTGCGCGAAGGGTGAGGGTGCGGGTGATCGGCTCGCCGACACGGTATTCCCCGTCGGGTTGGCTCAGGGTCTGGGTTAGGCTGATCGACTCGGCAGGGAGCCAGTCACGCGGGCTGACTTGGCTGGGAGCCGATAGGATGTTGATCGATTGCGGTTGGGTGGCTAAGCGGATCTGCAGGCCACGCCGACTGTCGAATAGCGAACGGGCGGCGTCTTTGATCGCATTAAAGCGCTGCGCTGGGATCTCCAGTGCGCCGGGGCGGCGCGGGAAAACGGCATAGTTGAGTTCGTAGACCAGAAAGCGGCGGCCGTTTTGGACTTTCTGGTACTGCTGATCGTCGAGTTTGACCACCTCAGCGTTGTCGAGCTGCAGTGGCTGGGCTTCTAGATTACTCAAGCGGATGGCGCTGTAGAGCCGAATGCTGACCTTGATCTGCTGGTCGACGTAAGCTTGCGATACATCGCTATCGAGTTCCAGGTAATAGTCGCCAGCCGGATCGGCGCTGGAATTGCTAGCGGCAGTGACCTCGATCTGCAGCGGTTGGCTGCGGGCGCCGTCGAACTCGAACGGCGGGATCAAAATCCGTCCGCTGACTTTGGGAGCCAGTGAGATCGCCCACTGGGTTGAAGAGCTAGCATTGCCGTTGACGATGCTGACCTGGGTGCTCTTGCTGGTGCCCAGAATTTCAAAATAGGGTTCGAGTAGCGACAGGTCGGGTTGACCGAGCGCTGAGCGGGTGTCGATCTGCAATGTCAGAGTAAAGGTCTCGTTGCTGCTGATCGTGGTGCGATCCACTGTTGCGGTCAGGGTGGCCGCGTGCAGCATGCTGCTTAGCCATAGTAGGCCTAGGCCAATGAGTACTTGCCAAGTAATGGTACGGCTGCGTAACGGTTGTGTGTTCACCAGCGACTCTCCTCGGGGGGCTGCCATTGCCCTTGTCGGTAGGCTTCCAGTTTTTGTTGGTACTGATATTCAAATTTACGTCGCAGCAGCCCGCTGGGGTCTTCGGGGAGTTGGCGTAGCCATTTCTCCAACCGCGGATCATCGCTGGGACTGTCTGTTTGCTCGCCTGCAGCGGCGCTGTTATCAGCCTGTTGCTGTTCGTCTTCGCCGTTGGCTTGTGATGGACTGGATGGCTGAGACTGTTGTGCGTTGCTATCTTCGTTCGGCGAGACTTTATCTGGCTGCGGCGAGGCATCGGACTGCTGCGGCTGGTCGTTGTCGTTCGGGCTGGCGTTTTGCGGGTTTTGCTGTTGTTGATTCTGGCTTTGCTGATTGCGGTTTTGTTGATTCTGGTTTTGTTGAGAGCCGGAAGAATTCGAATCGCTGGGCGAACCGTTGTCTTGGCTGGAGTCCGAGTTTGACGAATCTGATTGCTGTGACGGGTCCTGATCTTGATTGGGCTGTGATTCCGAATCAGATTCGCTGTTTGATTCAGAGTCGGATTCAGAATCAGGTTGCGAGTCATCGCTGGATTCGCCATCCGAATCTTGCTGCTGATTCTGCTGTTGTTGCTCCAGCAGTTTCTGCACCAGTTGTTGGTTGAAGAGGGCGTCATCGAATTCGGGGTCGTGCTGTAGGGCTTGGTCGAAGGCTTCTAGCGCATCCTCGAGCTTACCGCCGCGTGCCAGCGCGTTACCCCGGTTGTAGTGCGACTGGGCGGAGTCGCCTAAGGCAAACTGCTCTGCCGCCTGCTTGAATTGCTCACTGCGATACAGCGCGCTACCGCGCCAGTTGGGATCGTCGAAGTGTTCGGCGGCTCCCTGATGGTCGCCCTGGTTATAACGTTGCTCGGCTTGTTGATCGGGCGTTTGCCACAGATCTTGCCATTCAAGCGCCTGCGCGGGTTCAGCTGCCAACTGCGGCAGGATTAGCAGCGTTAATAGCCAGCCGCGACGATGGGCAAGGGCTGCGAAGGGCAGTAGTAGCAAGACCAGCCAGGGACCGGCCTCGTGCCATAGGTCGAACTGGCGCAGTAACTGCTGGTGCGCGTCACCGCCCAAGCCAGAGCGGGCCTGTTGCTCGAGGTGATTCAGCAAGGCTGCTGTATCGCCGCCGTCGTAACGTAGATTTTGGTAGATGCCGTCATGCTGTTGAGCGAGTTCGGCCAACTGGCGTGATTCGAGCTTGGCCAGTTGGATCTGCCCCTGTTTGTTTTTAGCAAAGCTACCATCACGCTGCGGGATCGGTGCGCCGTCTTCGCTGCCTATCCCTAGAATCGACAGTTGATAGGGTTGATCGCGCAGTAATTGGTTGATCGCCAGCTTTGCGGTGCTGGTAATGCCGTCGGTGATCAGGATCAGTTGGCCGCTGCTGTGGCCGGCGTCGCGTAGCAGCGCTAGTGCGGTACCGATGGCGGCCTCGGTCTGACTACCGCGTACCGGCATGATTCCCGGTGACAGGCTCGGCACCAGCGTTAGCAGGGTCTGGCGGTCATCGCTGATCGGAGCCAGTACGTGGGCGTCACCGGCGTAGACGACCAACCCGGTTTGACCCTCCTGACGGGCTTTGATCAGATCGGTCAGCCGATGCCTAGCGTGGGTCAGTCGGTTGGGCTTGAGGTCTCGAGCCATCATCGACGGTGACAGATCCAGTATCAGTACCAGCGCATCTTGCTTGTTATACAACGGTTGCGGCAGCTTTTCCCAGGTGGGACCGGCCAGCGCGAGCGTGGCGAGAATCCAAGCCAGTAACAGTGCGACCAGCGGCCAGCGCGACTGGCGCGAGGGCTGGCGTTCCAGCAGGTGCTGCAGCAGCTCGGCACGAATCAGCGATTGCCACTGGTTGGCGCCATGCTGCTGTCGCCATAGCCATACGGCCAGCAGCCCGACCAGCGGTAACAGCAGTAACCACAGTGGACGCAAGAAATGAAAATTAGCCAGGGCGTCGTTCATCGCTGCCTCCTCGCTAATACCGGGCGGGCGCGAGATGCCAACAGCCAAATCGGCTTAATCAGTGACAGCAGTAGCGCCAGTCCTAGTGGCCAGTGAAACAGCGCCTGGCGCGGGCGGATCAGCTGTTCGTCGCGCTGGCTGGGTTCCAGTTGATCGAGCAGCTGGTAGATCTGCTGCAGCTCGTCGATGTCGCGGGCACGGAAGTAGCGCCCCTGCGTCTGTTCAGCAATCGCTTGCAGGGTGGTTTCATCCAGATCAGCCGATGGGTTGACCTTGCGCACCCCAAACAGGCTGCGTACCAGCATCTCATCGGCTCCGAATCCCATTGTGTAAACCTTGATCTGTTGCTCGGCAGCCATCGCGGCGGCATCTAACGGCTCCACCTGTCCGGCGGTGTTGGCGCCGTCGGTCAGCAGGATCAGCACGCGGCCGTTCTGGTCGCTGCCGGGTTTGCTGAGACGTTTGATACCGAGGCCGATGGCATCGCCAATCGCAGTCTGATCGCCAGCGAAGCCGATCTGGGCTTCCTGCAACAGCTGATTGAGGCTGCGATGATCGAAGGTTAGCGGGGTTTGAATGTAAGCCTGGGTGCCAAACAGGATCAGCCCCAACCGATCACCGGGGCGGCGCTGGATAAATTCGCTTAGCACCGCTTTGACCGCTACCAGCCGGTCGACGGTGTTGTCATCTAGCTGCATATCTTCTGCGCCCATGCTGCCGGAGATATCCACCGCCAGCATCAGATCACGACCGCTTAACGCCACGGGCAGCGGCTCGCCGACCCACATCGGCCGTGCTGCGGATAGCAGCAGGCAGCACCAGATGAGCCATAGCATGCCGATGCGTTGACGCGATACGGCACGTTGTGAGCGACTGGCGCTTGCCGGTTGTAGCTGGTCAAAAAAAGGTACTCGCAGCGCGGGTTGTTCGCTGTGCGCTGGCGGGGCGAAGCGGCTGACCAGCCAGGGCAGCGGCAACAGTAGCAGTAGCCAGGGCCAATCAAGCGTCAGCATCGATCGCCCCCTGTTTATGTTGCCGAATCCATTGACGGGCTAACTGCTGTAGTGATTCGGTATCGACTGAGCCTTGGTTTGGGAGCAGGGGCTGATACGGGCCGTTGGCCAGACTCGCGCCTGTGGCTTGGCGAAAGCCTTCGAGCTGGCTGCTGCGGTAGAGGAAATTGGTCCAGTCATCGCCACTCAACTGAGCCACCAGCTCGGGAGGGTAGGCTGCCAAGGCGGTTCGCCGTAGCAGCTGGTTGAGTTGCTGGAGCCATTGCAGCGGGGTGAGCTGTTGAGCGTTGGCGGATAATCGAGCTAGCTCGCGCAGCGCCTGTTTGCGGTAGCGGTTGCGGCGGATGTAGCGGTAAGCGGTTAACCCGAGCCAACACAACAAGGCCAGGCTCAGCACGGCGAGCAGCCACCAGCCCGGTGCCGGGGGCCAGAATCCGATGGGGTCGGGAAGCTGCAGGTCGCGTAGCTGTTCTAGCGACACCGGAGCGCCTGCTGGCGGTGCGGTTATTGGCTGGGCAAAGGGCTGAGCAGGCGAACTGCTGGAAAGCGGAGTGGTCATCGGCGCCCTCCGTTTCCGTACAGCGCGTTTAAGCGGCTCAATAGCGGCTCGTCGGTACTGAGGCTGACCAGTTTTATCTTCTGTTGATGGCAGTGCTGTTGCAGCGTGGCGATCCGATCGTCAATCAACGTTTGCTGTGCCCGTGCGGCAGAGAGCTGCTGCCGTTGGTGACCGTCGGTGATCCATAGTTGCTCGGTCGTCGGCAGGTGTCGCTCCAACGGATCGTGGAGTAGGAACAGGGTCAGGTCAGCGTGGCGTCCGAGTTGATACAGCAGTTTGTAACAGCGTTCGTCCAGGTCATGAAAATCACTGGCGATGTAGAGGCCGGTGCCGGGGCGGCAGATCGGTAAAAGTTTCTCCAGCATCCGATGCAGCGGCTGTGGCGTTTGCTCGGGGCAGGGGGTGTGCAGCGCACTTGAGTACTGGTGCAACAGTCTAATCCACTCCAGTACGGTGTGTTTACTGCGCTTGGGGCGCAGTTCTTGGTGCTGCTGATCGCCAAACAGCATCCCGCCGACACGGTCACGGTTGGCCAATGTGATCCAACTCAGCGTGCTCATCAACGTGCTGCAGAGCACCGATTTGAAGCAGTGCTGACTGCCGAAAAACATCGATGAGCGCAGATCGGCGGCCAGCAATACCGGCCGCTCCTGCTCCTCGCGATAGAGCTTGGTGTGCGGTTTTTGAGTCCGCGCTGTGACCCGCCAGTCGATCGAGCGAATATCGTCACCGGCCTGGTATAGCCGCACCTCTTCAAAATCCATTCCCCGGCCGCGACGACTGCTCTGCCACTCGCCCGCTTGGTTGGCACCGCTGCGGCGCACACGTGCCAGCTTCAGGTCGCGACAATGACGATGCAGCCCGATCAACTGATTGAGATCGGGGTAGGCCCCTTCGAGTTGAAGGTTGTCGAGTTGCTGTCGAGGTGCTTTGGTGATCATGCTGGGTTCCGAATCAGGCGACCGGCACCCATTTGAGCAGTCCGCGGATCACATCGTCAGCGTTCAACCCATTGGCTTCGGCTTCGAAGCTCAACAGTAGTCGATGCCGCAATACATCGGGGGCGACCTGTTGGACATCGTCGGGAGTGACATAGTCACGCCCCTGCAGCCAGGCGTGGGCACGGGCACAGCGGTTCAGCGCGATCGAGGCACGCGGGCTAGCGCCGTATTCGATCCAGTTTTGCAGCTCGGCTGAATACTGACCGGGATTACGGCTGGCCATCACCAGCTCGACAATATAGTGCTCAACCGGCTCGGCCAGATGTAGCGCCAGTACCTCCTGGCGGGCCTGCATCAATGCAGCCTGGCTGATTGGCGTAGGCGGTGTAGCTTGATGGTGGCCGGCTTCGTTCATGCTTAAACGCATGATCGCCAGTTCGGCTTCGCGATTGGGATAGTCGACATTCACCTGCATCAAAAAACGGTCCAACTGCGCCTCGGGCAACGGGTAGGTGCCCTCCTGCTCGATCGGGTTCTGCGTTGCCATCACCAGAAACAGCTCGGGTAGCGGATAGCTTTTGCTGCCGACCGTTACTTGACCCTCGGCCATCGCCTCCAACAACGCCGACTGCACCTTAGCTGGTGCGCGGTTGATCTCATCGGCCAATACCAGGTTATGGAAGATAGGGCCTTTCTGAAACTCAAAGGTGCCCTGTTCGGGGCGGTAGATATCTGAGCCGGTCACATCGGCCGGTAGCAGATCGGGAGTAAACTGAATCCGGTGGAAATCGCCTTCGATTCCTTCTGACAGGGTTTTGATCGCCCGGGTCTTGGCCAGACCGGGAGCGCCTTCTACCAGCAAGTGGCCGTCGGCCAGTAGCGCGATCAACAGCCTCTCGACCAGCGCTTGCTGGCCGATGATCTGGGATTCTAGCCAAGTTTTGAGGGTTTGGAATTGAGCTAGTGTTGTCATCGTTTATCGTACCGATATATCCATAAATAGAGTGTTAGTGAGATGGAGTTGTTGCTGAAAAGTTCAAGAGGTTATTAATTAAATCATTCCCTTATGTAGTGCCATCGATACAAATGGGATACCGAAGAAGGTAAAGAAGGCGACGCCCCAAGTGACGACGATTAACCAGGCGTTTATCTGTGGGCTGGTTTTGTACTGCACACGTACATGCAGGGTCAGGCCGATGCAGAGCCAGGTTATCAGCGACCAGACTTCTAACGGATCCCAAGACCAATATCGGCCCCAGGCGTCTTGTGCCCAGATGGCTCCAGCTACTACCCCTAGTGTGTCAAAAATGAGGGCAAGCGCCATAAAACGGTATGCGCGATTATCGAGACCCTTATCATTCGGGAGGTTAGATAGGCGCTTTACGCCGATATTGGCTTTGCGCAACAGAATGATGATGGCCATACCGAGAGCAATAAAAGCGCAGCCCAAGAATAGTTTGATAAAACCAATATGGATAAACAGCCAGATAGTGTCGTAGGTGTTGGGCTGTGTTGATGGGTCGTTTGGTTTGAGCAGCATCCAAGCCATTAGCATGATTATGATAGGCATAACTACCGCAACAAAACTGCGGACTTTTGGTAGTACCCAATAGCCAACAATAACTGCAACCATAAGCCCCCATATGTTGGTTGATAGCATCTCATAAGCCCCGACTACAGGAGCATGGCCGATGCTGTACCAGCGTATGCCAATGGATAAGGTATGGAGTAGCGTGCTGAGTATAATTATGGCGAATAAGCCATGCCCTGTTTGTTTGTTGAAAATCAAACGTATGAGCGACCAGATAGTGATGACGACATAGCCGATCAATGCACTCCAGAGTGATAACGCTTCAAATTGAACGAGATTCATGATGAGTGTCTCTAGGGCTGTTTTCCGATGATTTGATTGTCTAATAGGGCTGTTTGATCTTGTTGCAATGCAACCTGAAAAATCTGGGCATCGTCTATAAATAATAGAGATGCAGCCACCGATATTTTGCGGTGTATTTCAGTTTTCGACACCATAAACTAATTTTATTGGTCAAATAGTGTCGTTTTGTCTGAATATTTAATCTCATACTGCATATTTCCTTTACCGTCTTCGGTACCAGGAATTGTCACTTTGATGCCTACGCCTTGGTCATTACGCTTCAGCTCTTCCTCGGTAAAACCGGGCGGAATACCTTTGGTGGGGCCCCAAGGGCCGCGGCCGAGTTTAGATTCCCATTCCCAAATAGCAGATCGGGCACGGGCGACATGGATTTGATTTTTACTTTTGTCCTGCGATAAATGTATAAAAGAGCGCATGCCGCCTAAGGCACCTTCGATGTTCCCCATCTCCTCCATGGCCATTGCCGCGCCATAATAGGCATTAGCCTGTGAAGGATTTATATTCATGGCTTTATCAAATGCTTGATAAGCAACAGAATAGTCTTCCAGCCCTAGTAGGGCATAGCCCATGTTGGCGTAGGAATCGGCATTGTTAGGCATTAGCTCAAGAGCGCGATCAAGGGCGGTCAGCGCTTCTTCATAGCGCTTAGCGTGAAGCATGGTCACAGCCTGTTGGAAGCGTTTATCGTGTTCTAGCATCTTGGCTTGATGTTGGTGGGCGCGAGGATTCAGGGTCGGATCAATCCATGCTTCAGTAGCGCGCCATACTTTTTCTTCTTTCTCTTTAGATGAATCTCCCGGTAGGTTCGAGAAAGCAACGAAATCATGATCTTGGGTAGGCTGGCTGCCTTGCACGACTGTTTCAACTGTTGGCGCTGGTAGCCAATGTATAATCAACGCGATTAAAATGACTAAGCCTGTCAGGGTAAGCAATGCTCGTAGGCGAATATCTCGTAGGCGGCGATTAGTCTGTTTATTTTTCATCATCGTTATCGAATGGCTTTTTTTGAGGGTTGGATAATAGATGCCTGTTTCTTTCGGAGTAAATCGATGACGCGCTCGGCATCTATCGCAAAACGAACGCCATCTCGATTAGTTGCCGCTGTTGGGCTAACGAGACGGCGGTAGCCGATGGCGATAGCTGCTGCATTCTGGCTCCAACGGCCCCCTTTTGATATGCGGTTTGGTTTGCTGTGAGGGATTTTTGAGCCGATTTTAGCCAGTGTTGGATTACGGTCATTATCGTTTAGTGCGGCGTCGAAATCTTCGTTAAACCAATCTTGAACAGGCTCGGAAACCCCACCGGCCATATTGTAAACTCCATAGGGGGATCGACCTCTTGGGTACCTGTTTACTGGGTCAGGAGTACAACCTTTGCTGACGCCGTACAGCGTGTAGGTATCATCTGGATAATCGTTGCCCCACGGCCAGATGCGCTGGTCTGTGCCGCGCGCGGCTTTTTCCCATTCGGCTTCAGTGGGAAGCCGAAACCCCATCCAATGAGAGAGCGCTTGCGCAAGCTCCCAGGAGAGGTATGTCGCGGGTAGGTTTGTAACCGATTTTTCTGCGATGAAATGGCCTTGCTCGTCTTGATGAACCGTGCAACCTGAGCCTGACTGCTGTTCACCTGCGCCTCCGTTTTTCCACTGGTCGAGATATTCTTCTTTGAGCTCGGCAGAAACTCCATCAGAGTTCATAAAGCGGACTAAGTCTGTCGCCTTTGCTTCATATTTGGCGATGTAAAAGCTGTCCAGCCAGGTCTTTATGTGACGGTATTTAGGAGTGCCTTCAGGGGCATAGTGAAACCGGGTGCCGTTTTCAACGGTGTACCAAAAATTCCCGGCGGGAATCAGAATGAACTCGACATCATTGATCAAAACGTTGTTGGGCAGCTCTGTGGCCAGGGTTGTTGTCGCGTTTAAGCCACCGCAGGTTAGGAGCAATAATAAAAATACTTTCATTGGCGCACCTCCCTGACTAGTCGAAAACCGAGTTGGGGTAAGCTTTCGCTGCTGTCATAATTGCCTCGGGATGAGCAGCGCACATGGCGGTATTCACTTCGGTGGCTAGCGCCGCGCATAACGTGCTGAGGGCTAGCGTTGTCGTAGAGGGGGTTTTTATAGGCGTGCTGCTGGTAGGCAGCAGAGGAATAGCTATCTGCAGTCCACTCCCAAACATTACCGAGCATATCGTAGAGTCCCCATGGGTTTGCGAGCAATTCTCCTACAGGGTTTGGCAGTGGGGAGTGGTCATGGTTGCTGTACCAAGCTTCAGCAGTACGATCTGGATTGTTTTGATAACGAGGTTCGGTCGCCTCACCGCCACGGCAAGCGTATTCCCATTCTGCTTCTGTCGGTAGTCGATAGTAGGACTGTTCGCTCAGGCCATTGAGTTTTTCAACAAAAGCTATGGCTTGTCGCCAGCTAATGCCGGACGCGGGCATATTGCCAGTGCCGAAGGGAGCGGGATTATCCATCAGTGCCTCCCATTGCTTGGCGGTCACTTCATAGCGACCGATCCAGAACGGATCGATACACACTTGGTGAACAGGCGCCTCATCAGCGAACCTCGGGCCTTCGTAGCCGAGCTGACGAAGCCGGTGGTTGATGGCTGGTGTCAAGGCGCTGGGGTTTCCCATCTGATAACAACCGTACGGAATGCTTGCGAATTCCATCCCGGTGACGGAGTCCCGCCAGCTTGGCTCAGCGATAGCATTGCTGCCGATCATGATCAATAAAAGAACCGCTAAAAATCTACTCAAATTCATCGATCGCTATCCCAGTGACTACCGCTTAACTGGCGGTAATAAAACCACAACAGGCTCAAGACACCAACGGCAATCGTGGCAAGTAACCAGGGCTGGGTAGGGTCGTAGATGATCTGATAACCCATCCAGGTATCAAGTTGTAAGTAGGTGAGTGTGCCATTCTCAAGAGAGATTGTCTGGCCGGGTTTTAGCGAGTAACGTTGTTGATCAACGCGCAGGATCAGCTGGTGGGTTAATGTCTGAGCGTTGAGATTTAAACCTTTCTGTGTGTTTGGTGGGAGGACAAACGGTGATCCGGTCTCTTTGTTGGCCGCGAGCATGGCCCAGGCTTCGGCCCCATTAGGCAGCGTCCAGTTGTTAGTTGGCGGGCTTTCGTCATCGATGACAACACTGAGTTGGACACTCCCCAGTTCAGCTTGTCCGCCAGGGTGGGTCCAGCGAAATAACGGGGAAAACCCACGCCGGCTGGTGGTATAGATCCGATAGAAACCTAACAATAATGGGGTGTCGTCTCCGATGATACCGCTGTGGTGTTGTCCGTGTTGATCCTGCCAACGCACTCGGTTGCGCGTATAGGTAAAGTGTTCACCGTAGGGGGAGGGCTCTTCGTAAAAGCCTTGATTGAAAAATCGTAGTGCCTGCACCCCTTGGCCGTGCAGAGGGCCGCGCTCTTCGGATAGCAGATGGCCGTCAAAAGCGTCTCCTGTGTTAATGGCAGTCGTACCGGTGAAATACGTCAGTCGTGCTATCGCAAGTAGCACGATCATGAGCACCAGCGCCAGATGAAAAATCAACAGGGGTAGGTCTTTACGAAACCGAGGCAGGGTAATAATGGCGGCGGACAGGTTTACCACTAGCAGCATCAATGGTAGCGGAAGTATGTAGGAAGCAGGCCACTGGAATGTACTGACACCGTAAGAAGAAAGCGCTGTCAGTAAAAAAAACAGCACTGTCCAGCGCGGTGCTCGTAGGCTGATTAATAGATTCCACATAGGGGCTTAACTGCTGTGCCGGAGAAGAGGCTAGCCCCGGTTTCTGGGGCAGCCATCCTCCATGTTTGAACCGCCACAATTGCTAGATCCCCAGCTGCCACTTCTGGCCCAGTTGGGTACCCGTAAACGCGTTTTGTTGTAGTAGGGAGCGCGGTTTTCGATACTATAGTTATCCGAGTTGTAGTTACCAATTGCGGTGCATCCTGAGCCTGCTCCCCCTTCAGGACCGACGCAAAGCAGGTTGGCCAGGAACTGTTTGTTCTTCCAGCCATGTGGCACGGCAATGTGGCACCACGGGCAGGCTTCGCCGCCCATCTTAGAGTCGGGGCGATGGCTACCATCACCATCGAACCCGCTGGCGTCGGTGGAGCTGTTGCTCACTCTGGGTTGGTGGCAGCCGCCGCAAAAACCGTAACCATCGGGATGGTCCAGCCAGGAGTTGGTCGCGTCCCATGGCTCGGTACTCTTGAGCAGAAAATTAGAACTAGAGCCGTGAGGCCCTTGTACTTCGTTTAAGTCAGCCCCCACGCCTGCCGTGTAGGAGTCTTCGCCACCATGACAGTCGGAACACTGCATGGTTTGGGTGCCGATATTATCGGCCCAAGGCGCTTTGAAATTGATTGTACTGGTTGATGCACCTAGTTTGCGTTCAGCTCGATCACGGCCGGTGGGAAAAACGACGGGGTGCCAGGAGCGGTGGTTGTTGGTCTGTATCGGGCCGGTGGCTGTGGGGTTGCAGTCTCCGCCACCGCAAGCAGTACCTTCGTTGCTCCCGTTACTACTTTCTTCCCCTTGATCGGTACCACTAGTGGGTGGATTGGTGGCATCGACCGACAGAAATTCGGCAGCAACATTGGTGAAATTAGTCATAGTGTTGGTGCCAGACGGGGTCGTGCCGGTGCCGCCAAGCGAGGGGCCGAGGTTTGACTGTCGGTTACCGTAGTTTAGGGCATAGCTGGAGTGGCATTTGAAGCAGAGCTGGTATTCGCGGGTCAGGTGGTCGTCGGCTTCGGCGGTAGTCAAGGAGTCGGTGCCGGGATCGCCCGACTTAACTTCGAAGTCACTGACGGTCATCAACTCGGGCCAGTCGGTGCCAAGGCCGCTTCTAAAGGAGCTGGGGCTGGCCAGGTCAACGCCCCAAGCGCCACGCAGTACTCCCGAGGCGACGTTGCCTTCGCGGCCATCGTTATCTCCAGTACTAGTTTCATCCATACCTGTTTCATGGGTGCGCATGGTGTCGTCTTCTACCGCAGCAACTGCATCATAATTGGCATTAAAGCGTTTGTTGCGAATGACTCGATGTGGGTTGTGGCAGTCGGTGCACTCGGCATGACGACTGTTGGAGTTGATTCCGAGATTATTCGCATTCTCGATAAAGTTGGCTCCGTCACCGTTATTGGTACCGCCGATGTTGTGCAGCTCAGAACTAGCCGCTTGATCGGTAGTCGTGATTGGCATACGTCGGGTTTTGGCGAATTCGGTCTTGATGTTGGGCACGGTGCTGCCAGCTTCAGCATCGAGGATGCTGTTGCCGGTGGTGTTATGGCATTGGTAGCAGGTGTTTTCTTGGTTGCCCGCGCTATCGCTGGCGTTCTTCCTTAATAATTTTTTCTGTCCCGAGGCCGAATGGGTATCGTGACAGTTCAAACACGCCGCTTCCCAGACCTGGATCGAATTGGTGCCATCGGTCGGAAATTCACGCTCGTTGGCGGCGGCTTCTTTGTATTGCTCATCGCCGACTGTAGGATCGGCGTGCGCCGAAAGTTTCCAACTGTCGAAACCTTTGGTATGGCAGAAAATGCAGATGATGTTGTGGTTTTTCTGCACCGAGGTGTTACCGACAACCGGTGGTCGGTTTTGGAACCGGTTTCCGCGTAAAAATTTGATCGAAACTGGTGGGGTTGAATTATCTGTGTTGGGGGTGCTGGTGGCGGTGAACTCGTCGTAGCCGCTGATATGCGGGTCGTGGCAGGTAGTGCACTGCACTTGGCCGGGCTCATCGGGGTCGATAGTGCCGGTATTTTGCAGTTCTAAGACGAAATCACCGTCGCCTTGGCGGCCGATGTTGCTGCCTTGTTGTTGATTGGCATCCAGTCCACGCATCTCGCCATCTCGGGTATCCAATCCGCTGTCGTAAGTGACCGAGATAGGATGATCGTTGCTCAGATCGGTGCCCAGGTCTTTGTTAGTGGGCAATGCAGCGACGTTACTGATTCCGCTACCCAAACCCGATCC